>NZ_QWFC01000031.1:0-82894 GCF_003576265.1 Pseudomonas sp. 91RF | reverse complement strand
ACCCAACCCCATCCGAATATTCCCCAACAACCCGCGCAGTTCCTGCTGCTGCGCCGGCGGAAACACCACCGTCACCCCGGCCCTTGCAGGCGTCGCGCCGTAGAGCCGGGCCGATTGGTCCGGCAGTTCTTCAATCGGGCTCAACGCTGCCGCCAATCGCCCTTCGATCTGCGTCAATTGCGCCCGTACCCGCACAATTTCTTCCTGCAACTCCATCGCCCTTGGGGTTTTGTGCCCCTGACGATTCTTGTTGTGGGTGATCTGGTTGCGCTCACGGTTGAGGGTCTTGAGGTATTCGCGTTCGCGCAGAACTTCCTTGATCGCCGTTTGCAGCGCGGACTGCTCTGCGGGGCTGGCGATGGTGAAGGTCACGCCGCTGGTTTTCGCCGCGTCGAAGAGGCGCAAGCGCAGTGCTTTGGGCAGGCGCTGGAACAGTTCGTCGAGGTCCGGGATTTTCTCGCCCGACAGGTCGAAGCCTTCCAGCACGCGGTTCAGGCCCAGGTTCAGCGCCGGGCTGTAGGTGTCTTGCACTGCTGCCGCGACGACGCGGGTGTGTTCGGGCATTTCGTCGAGGGCCGGCAGTTGCGGTTGTTCGATCTTTTTCAGTCTGGCCAGCCAGTCCGGCAGGTTGTTGAACGTGGCCATGAGCGCGTTGAACAGCGTCGAGTATTGCCCGCTCTGCTCCGATTGCAGGCGTAGCGGCAAGGTGTAGAAGACGGTTCGGGTCAGTTCCGGATGCTCCTCCAGATAACCGAGCAGTTTTTCGCTGGCTTCGTCGCTGCGGCACAGGTCCTTGAGACAGGCGTATTCGGCGCTGAGGGCTTGATGGAGTTGCGCCGCCACTTGCGCGTCGTAGTACCAGGCCGAACGATGGAAGCGTCCGGCGACCAGCAGTTGCGTGCGGTCGGCGGTGATGCGTTCGAGCAGGCGGTTCCAGCGACCGAGGTCGTCACGCAGAAGGTTCAGTCGCTCGTCCATCGCCGGGCGGTCGATCAGGTCGTTGATCCCGCGTTTACCGCTGAGTAGCGGGCCGTCGAGCACGTCTTTGATGCGCCGATCCTGATCCTTGCCGAGGCGGATCAGCGTCTCCAGATGCTGTTCGACAAAGTCCTGGGGAGCGACGGCTTCGAAGTACTGGCGCGTATAAAAACGCCGATCCACCTCAGCCGCAGGGGCCAGACGATTCTGTCCCATGCCGTCATCAAAACCCTGAGCGCGCAGTTTTTGCAGTTCGGGCGGTGCCGGCCCATCGGCCTGGACATCCCCGCCCTTGTTCAAATAATCGAGCAACGCCTTGCGCGTATTCTCGCGCTCCGGCTCGGGCAACTGTTCCAGATCGGCAAACAGGGCTTTGGCTTGCGGCTGTTCGCTGGCCTTGGCCAATCCGTCGACGTCGGCGTCGCTCAGTTGGCTCAGCGATTCGATGTAACTGGCGAGCAGATAATCGCGCGCGTTGTGGCCGCTGTTGCTCCACTCATCGACCCAGCCGACCACGGTGTCCTGATACTCGGCCAGATCGCGCATCACGCCCAGATCGTCGTTGACCAGCAGAAACAGCGTGTCGTCCTGGTAAGGCCCGCGCACCCGGCCAAGGAATTCGCCGATGTGCGCCGGGCGAAAGCGCCGTGGCTGCTCCCACAGATAAGGTTCGCGCTCGTGCTCGGGGGCGTCGCTGACCTGCACGGTGGGCATCCGCGTCGCGTCAACTTCGGCGACCGGTTCGGCGCCGGCTGCCACCTCCGCCAGCCACCGTCTGGTCTGCTCGACGGTGAGTAAATGCTCGCCTCCGGTCAGGCAATTCACCGGAGCAAGATCGACCGCCTGCATGAAGTGGTTGCGCTCTTCACTGCTGTCCAGCACCTGATGGCATTTGTCCGCCGTCCACTGCACCTCGGCCAAGGTCACGTACAACGTACTTTGCCGGGGAAAGATCAGCGCCGGATGCGCTTCAATCGCTGCGCGCTGATCCTCGCTGACCTGTTTGCCCTGATGCAGCAGGGCCGTGACGATACCGTCGAGCATTCGGTATTCGTACAGCTCGCCGCTGAGGCTGTCGATGATGTAAAGCCAGCCATCACGCAGGCGACGGATGCCCAGCGGGCGCGCGGTCAAGGTGTATGGCAATTTCAATTCAGTGCCCGGATCGAACGCTCTTTCCACCAGGCCGTAGCTCAACGGCAGCAGTTGCACATGGGTTTGTTGCAGCGGGCAAGCCGCGGGCGCAACGATGGGGGCTTTCGAGGCGGCGGCAGCGTCGAGGATGGCGGGATGGGTCATGGGCGTTCCCTTTGACTGGCCCAACGCTGCGCCACATCAACGGCCAGCGCGATACGCTCGCCCGGTGATTGCAGCGATGGCGTGTGAAACAAGTGGTGGATTTGCGGGTGTCGGGCGATATCGCGGCTGTCGAGCAACGCCAACAGGTTGGCGTAGTTGAACAACTCGGATCGGCTGAACAGGCCAAGCGCGCTGGCCTGGGCTTCCATTTGATGCAGCGCTGGCCAGCGCTGGGTCAGGCTCTCTCCGACATGGAATCGGGAAAAGTGCTTCAACAGGTGCGCATCCAGATCCAGCAACGCTCGGCGCCGATCAACCTGATCCAGCGCCGCGTTCTGTTCAGGGTTCAGGCAATAAGGGACAGGAAGCTCCGGGCATTCAGCCTGCCGAGGTCGATGGATGTGCCAGGCATCGTGGACGCAGTCCGCCGTCACCACACAGGTCAAAGGCCCGAACAAACGCTGATCGCCACTGGCATACAGCGCATGCACCACCCCGGCATCGGCCAGCCGCAACAGCGCCGATTGCCCGGCCGGCAATTCGACACTCAGCAGTTTGCGCAAATGCTCGCCAACGCTGTGCATCGGCGCACAGCTGAACAAAAGCACGCCCCACTCTTGCGCCGCGTGTTGCAGGAAGTACCGTGCCATTGGCTCGTCAGCCCGCTGGATGGCCACGAGCAGAGGCGATAGATCGCGCAGTGCCGCGAAGGGTGGCTGGTCATACAGAGCCAATGTGCTGACTGAAGGGCTGATCTGCTTCAACCGCGTTGGCAGATCACTGATCGTCGCCCCGTCCAGCAGCAAAAAAGCCTGTTGTCGGGTCCATGGCAAATCGTCAGGCAAATCAGTCAAAAGGCTCACGCGCGGGCAGCCTCGCAGATCAGGCAACGCGAGGCGCGCGCAGACACCAGGGTGTGGCGTTGCCGAGTCGGATCAAATGCCACTTTCAACAACTGCAACGCCCCAGGCACCAACGGTTCCGCCGCCATTCCTGGCGCAGGTGCGCCGCCCTGCAGAATCGGCACGCTGCTGCAAATGCCTTCGGGCCCCAGCGTCAACCAATGCCCGCCGGCCTTGATCGTCACGTGAGTCCCGCCATCGATGACCACTTGCTGGCCTGCGCCAATATGGATCTGCTGGCCCGCGCTCAGGCGCTGACTGGCGACACGAATGTGGCGGTCGCCTTGCACCCACAGATGATCGTCCTGCTTGATTTCGGTCAGGCGATTGCCGTGTGTCAGGTGGTGTTCATCGCTGCGCAATTCATGACTGGCCAGCCCGCCCACCACCACCGTGCTCTGGTTGTCGATCTGGACACGCTGGTCGTTGAGCACCAGCTGGACAAAGTCACGCTGGGCGCGAATGGCGATTTCTTCCGCGCCTTTTCTGTCTTCGATGCGCAGTTCGTTGTAACCACCGCCACCGGGGCTGCTCTGGCTGCGCCAGATACTGCGCGTCTGCTCTGCCGGCAGATCCAGCGGCACTGGCGTCACGGCGTTGGGTAAACAACCCAGCACGAACGGCTTGTCCGGATCCCCCTCGGTGAACCCGACCAGCACTTCCATGCCGACACGCGGAATCTGCACGCTGCCGTATTGGTCATGAGCCCAGCCCGTGGCTACGCGCAACCAGCAACTGGATTGTTCATTGAGTTGGCCTTCGCGGTCCCACAGCAGTTGGACTTTCACCCGGCCATAGACATCGCAGTAAATCTCTTCGCCGGGCGGCCCGGTCACCACGGCATGCTGGTTGCCGTTGATTCGGGGTTTACGGTGTTCGAGGGCGGGGCGAAAAATGATGTCCCAGGGCGTCGCGACGAAGTGGTTGCGATAGCCCTGAGTGAAACCGTCTGTGGTAGTGAGGTCGGTCGCCGACTCTTCCAGCACCTGCGGTTGTCGGCCAAGGTGATCGACGCTGGTCAGCAGCCACAAACCGTTGTAATTGTCGCGGGGGTGTTCCCTCATGTCGAGGAAGCTGCCACTGCGCATCAGGTTTTGATCACTACGGCCCTGCGCCTGACGGTAATCGGCGCGATGCCGCTCAAGGGCCCGCTGACTGAGATGCTTACCCTGATCACGATGAGTGAACTGACCCGGAAAACTGTAATCCTCAAGCACTGGAAGCCGCGTCTCTTTGGCTTCGGCGTCCAGTTGCACGGTTGGCTTTTCGAAGTGGTAGTCACGGCGACTGACGTGCGTGGTGCGGGTTTCCAGGCGGACGTTGAAGCGGTCTATGACCACAGCGTCGGCAACCATGCCGCTGCCTTGTGCATAGGCCGTCGGTGCCGTCGGCGCGGGGAAGACGCTCTGATCATCACCGAATACCAGCAGGTGCCTGTCGGGACTGTGCTGAAAATGAAAATGCAGTCCTTCCTCCTCACACAAGCGCTGGATGAAGAACAGGTCTGTCTCGTCAAATTGCACGCAATAAGGGCGAGGCCGGTAATCGGCGCTCAGCTGGAAGCGCCAGGTATCCGGCTGCATGCCATGGTCACTCAACACGCGGGCGATGATTTGCGGCACGCTCTGATGCTGGAAAATTCGTTGGTTATGACGATGGGCGAGATAGGCCAGATGTGGCACCAGAACAATCTGGTAGCGGGTCAAGCGTGTGCCCGAGTCACCTTGGGCGACTCGATGGATCTGGCCGTGAATGCCAGAGCCGTCCGGGCAGAATGACAGAAAGGCGGGTCGGTGCAGCAGGGATTCGAGATCAAGGTCGCGGCGTTCACTGACCAGCTCGAGTTCGACCTTGTAGGTCTGGTTGAGCGCTTCCCGGGCCCGGAATTCGAACACCTGAAGGTCGTGGGAAAAACCCTCTATATCGAGTCTGAATACAACTGGTTTGCTGGCGCCGAACATTCACATTTCCCTGTGCCTTTTTCAGGCTCGGGACTTTGCGTGGGTCTACGGTTCGACGCAGTCAGGACAATCGTTTAATCATGTAGGACATATCCGAGACGTCAGAAACAAGCCTGCAGCTTTAACAAATGCCTACAGCAAGATCCGAGTTCCGATGAAGGCAACTGCCGCAGCCTGTGATCTGGCAAAAAAAACCGCCCTTTCGGGCGGTCAAAGTGCTTCGACCACGATCAGAAGCTTTGGCTGAAGCTGATGGTCATTGCGCTGTCGTTGTTGTCACTGGACACCTGGCCCGAATAGCCGATGCCGAGCTTGCCGGTCGGGCTGATCTGGAAGTCCACGCCGGCTTCGAGCAGCGCACTGTCCTTGGCGATCGGCACGCCCTGGGTGCTGAACGACGCGCCGCCGTCGATGAAGGTCAGGTCGGCATCCGGCTTGGTGTCGCCGTAGGCATGCCGCCAGCCGATGGCTGCGCGCGGGGTCAGTTGACTGCCGTTGGCCAGGGTCACCAACTTGCCGATGCGCACGCCGAGGGTCGAATAGGTGATGTCCTGATCGGCATCGCCTTTCAGGCGCCCCACCCCGCCTTTTTCCTTGGCGGTGTCGCTGTCGTAGTTGACGTAGGCCAGGCCGGCGAACGGTTCGATGGCCACGCCGGCCGCATTGATGGCGTAACCCACTTCACCGAACACCTGGGCACTGCGGGCATCGTAGTCAGCCTTCAGACGATCGTTGTAGGCACCGACGCTGACGTCGCGTTTGGTTTCGATGCTGTGCCAGCTGTAAGCCGCGCCGAGGCGAACCGCCAGGGCATCGAACTGCGAACTCAGATACGCCGCCAGATGGTAGCTGTCGACCTTCGCATCGGAGTTGCGATCGTGGGCGTTGAGGTTGCCACGGGTGTAACCCGCTGCCATCCCGGCGCGCCATTGATCGTCGAGTTGCTTGTCGGTGCCGAGCATGAAACCGCCGAGGCTGCGATCGACTTTCGCCGTGTTGCTGTCGCCGCCCATGTCGCCCCAGGCGCCGATGGCGCGGGCCCAGCCGACCATTTCACCGTGGCAGCCGTTGCTGCTCAACTGGGTGTCGCTCGGTGCCAGGGTCCGGCGTGGATCGTCCGGCGCGCTGCAAGTCGGTTGACGCATCCGGTCATTGACCGCTTCACGCACGAAACGTGAATCCTCAAGGACCGCACTCGCGGTGCTGGCATGGATCTCCCCGGACAGACTGTCGAAGGCGTGACGCGCACCGGCCACGCTGAGGTTGACGATTTCATTCTGCAACGCAGCGCCCGCCGGACCGTTGCGCATCAACGCCGAAGCGGTGTTGCGCTGGTTGCGGGTGGCGGCGACGTCGGCGAACGAATTGCCGTTACGGCTGACCACCAGGTTCACCGCGTCCGGGCTGTACACCAGCGCCGTGTCGAGGAACGCGTACTGAGGCAGATCGGCGGCGCTGAACGTGCCGTTCACCCCACCGCCGGCGGTGATCAGCGAGTACACGGTGTTGCCGGTGAACGGCGCCAGGCTGTTCACTTGCAGGCCACCACCCAGGGTTGCCGTGCCGCCGACAGCCAGAGGCGTAGCGGTTGGCGAGCTGACGGTCAGGGCCAGCACACCGTCCGGGGCGTTGGTCAGGTTGCCCGCCACACTCAAGGTGCCGTCACCGCCACCGGAGGCCACGACACCGTGGTTGACCACCGAACCGACGCTGCCGTTACCGCTCAGGGCGGCGCCGTTGGCGACGGTCACTTGTCCGCCCAGAGAGGCACGCGCCAGCGGGCTGCCGACTTGCAGCACGCCTTGATCCACCGACACGGTGCCGCTGAACGGTTGGTCGCCGGTCAACAGCAATCGCGCTGCGCCACGTTTGGCCAGTGCGCCGACGCCACTCAGTCGACCGTTGAACTGGCCATCGGTGTTCTGTTGGAACACCAGCGAAGCGTTGTCGATGATGTTGCCTTGCAGGCTGGTGGAGTTACCGATCAGCGTACCGCCGCTGACGGTAGTGCCACCGCTGTAAGTGTTGGCTGCGGAGAGAATCAGGGTGCCGGAGTCGAGTTTCTCGATCCCGCCAGAGCCAATCAACGGCACATCGATTTGCGTGGTGGCGCCGGCATTGACGCGGATCGGTGCCGGAGTACCGCCAGGTCCGTTGACCGGGGTCAGCGTATCGCCGGCATCCGGTACCAGGCTGTAGCCGTTGACGAGGAATTGCAGCCCGGTGAAGTTCTGATTGCCCTGCACGGTGACCGTCCCGCCCTGCCCGCCGAACACCGCGAACTGGCCATTGGAGCCCAGCGCCTGAGTGCCGGTCGGGTCGGTCCAGTTGGTGCTCGGGCCCCACACGCCGTTGCCGCCACCGATGCTGCCGTCCGGGTTGGTCTTGCCGCCGTTCCAGAACTGCACCTCGCCCGGCGTGTTCTGTACCAGCAGATTGACCTGATTGGCCAGCGCGGTTTGCAGGGTCAGATTGGCCGCCGAGACCGGCAGGCTGCCGTAGACCAGACCATTGTCGGTCAGCGTGCCGCCGTAGCTGAACAGTTGATACACACCGGTGCCGAAGCCGCCGGCGTTGGTGATGTTCAGCGTGCCATCGAGGGTCAGGTTGCCGACAACGTTGACCACGGTCGTGGAGCTGGCAGCCGAGCCGAGGGTGAAGTCCAGATTGGTCCCCGAAGACAACGCCAGGGATCCGACCGACAACGGCGTCGCGCTGCCGCCACCCAGCAGGGTCGCACCGCTGGCCAATTGGACGGCCCCGCCGAACTGGCCGCTGCCGCCGATCTTCGCGCCGCTGGCGACATTGACGTTGGCGCTGTTGAACACGCCATTGACGTTCAGCGTACCGGCCTGCACCGAGGTGTTGCCGGTGAAGGTGTTGTTGCCGGTCAGCAGCAAGGCACCGGTACCGGTTTTATTCAGGACGCCGGCACCGGTCAGATTGCCGGTGTAGCTGCCGTCACTGTTCTGCTCGAAGGTCAGCGTCGCGTTGTTGAGGATGGCGCCTTGCAGGCTGCTGGTGTCGCCACGGGTGCTGCCGCCGTTCAGCGTGGTGCCGCCGCTGTAGGTGTTGGCGCCGCTGAGCAGCAGGTCGCCGCTGCCGTTTTTCACCAGGCTGCCACTGCCGGTGATCGCACCGATCAGCGTGGTGTTCTGGTTGCCGGCCAGGGTCAATTGCGCACCCAGGTTGATGGCGTTGGCCAGTTGCAGCGCCGAGGTGCTGTCGAGGGTGCCGTTACCCGACACACTCAGTGCACCGCTGCTGATCGCGCTGTTGTTGCCCAGAACCAGCGTACCGCCGGCGAGTTGGGTACCGCCGCTGTAGGTGTTGCTGCCGTTGAGGGTCAGGCTCGACGGACCGGTCTTGATCAGGCTGCCGCTGCCGCTGACCACGCCACCAAGGGTCAACGCGTTGGAGCCGGCAACGGTGAGCCCACCGTTAAGCACCACATCATTGGCCAAGCTGACCGCCGTGTTGCTGTCCAGCGCCGTACCGTTGGCGGCGGTTAATACACCAGTGCCGAGGGCCGCATTGTTGCCGACCACAATCTTGCCGCCGTTGAGCGCGGTGCCGCCGGTGTAACCGTTGGCGGCGTTGAGCACCAGGGTGCCGGTGTCGTATTTGCCCAGCGTGCCGGCGCCGTTGAGCGCAACGCCCACGGTGGCGGTGACGTTCGGATCGACGCGCACGGTGGCATTGCCCAGCGAACCGTTGACCAGATTCAGCGAACCCGCCGTGCCGTTCTGGAGGCTGTAGCCGTCGGTGACGAACTGCATGCCGGTGATGGTCTGCGCGCCGTTGACAGTCACGGTGCCCGCCGCGCCCTGGAACACTGCGAAGCTGTTGGTCCAGGCCTGGTTGGTGGTGCCGTTGACATCGGTCCAGTTGGTGGTGCCGGTGCCCCAGGTGCCGCTGCCGCCATCCACCGAACCGTTGGCGACGAGCTGGTTGCCGTCCCAGAACTGCACGGTGACACCCGGGGCGGTGACCAGCAGGTTGATCTGGTTGGCCAGCGCGGTTTGCAGGGTCAGGTCGCCCGGGGTGACGCTGCCCGGTACGGTGCCGATCAGCATGCCGTTGTCGGTCAGGCCGCCGGTGTAGTTGATCAGGCGATACACACCGCTGCCGAAGCCACCGATGTCACTGACGTTGAGGGTGCCGTCGAGGGTCAGGTTGCCACCGACGTTGACCAGCGCGTTGCCGCCACCGGACACCGGTGCGCCGAGACCGACGTCGAAGTTGGAGTTGGCGTTGAACACCAGCGAATTCACCGACAGCGTGCTGCCGGTGGCGCCGGCCAGATGACCGCCATCCGCCACGGTCACCGCCCCGCCGAGCGAGCCACCGCCGGTCAGGGTGCCGCCGCTGTTGACCAGTACGCTGGCGCTATCCAGCGAGCCACTGACGTTCAAGGTGCCGGCGTTGACCGTGGTATTGCCGGTCAGGCTGTTGAGGCCGGTCAGGGTCAGCGTACCGGTGCCGAGTTTGCTCAGTTCGCCGGTGCCGGTGAGCACGCCGTCAAAAATGCTGCTGGCGTTGTTGCCGCCGATGCTCAGGGTGTTGCCGCCGCCGATCAGCGCTGTACCGCTGCCGGTCAGGCTGGCGAGGCTGCCGGAGCCGCCGAGGTTGAGGGTCGCCGCAGCGCCGAGATTGACCCCGGCGTTGCTGCCCAGTGCCGAGTTGCCCAGGGTGGTCAGGCTGCCGGACTGCACATCGAAGGTGCCGCTGAAGGTGTTGTTGCCGGTCAGCGTCAGGTCGGCCAGACCGTTCTTGGTCAGGGTGCCGGCCCCGGCGATCACGCCGCCCAGGGTCAGGTTGTTGTTGCCGGCCACGCTGAGGTTGGCATTGACGTTGAGGTTGTTGGCCAGCACCAGCGGCGCCGTGGTGTCGAGGGTCGACGCGCCCGCCACGGTCACCGCGCCGGAGCCCAGGCCCGCCGAGGTGCCGAGGGTCACGGTACCGGCATTCAGCGTGGTGCCGCCGCTGTAGGTGTTGATGCCGTTGAGGGTCAGGTTGGACGCGCCGTTCTTGATCAGTCCACCGGTGCCGCTGACCACGCCGCTGATGGCCACGTCGCTGTTGCCGGTGTTGGTCAGGTTGGCGTTGAGCACAACGTTGTTGCCCAGCGACACCGAGGTGTTGCTGTCCAGCGCCGAGGCACCGGCCACGGTCAGGTTGCCCAGGCCGAGGGCGCCGTTACTGCCGGCGGTCAGGCTGCCGGCATTGAGGGTGACGCCACCGAGGAAGTTGTTGGCGCCGCTCAGGATCAGGTTGGCCGCACCGTTCTTGGTCAGGCTGCCGGCGCCGTTGATCGCGCCGGACAATGTCAGATCGTTGCTGCCGACGATAGCAAGGTTGCCCGCCAGGTTGATCGCGTTGCTCGCGCTAAAGGCGCCGCTGGCATCGAGTGTGGTGCCGTTGGCCGCGTTCAGGGTGGCCGAGCCCAGCGCGCTGTTCGACGCCAGAATCAGACCGCCCGCGTTCAGTGCCACCGGCCCGAGGAAGGCGTTGTTGCCGCCAAGGGTCAGGCTGGCTGAACCGTTCTTGATCAGGCCGCCGGTACCGGAAATGACACCGTTGAGGGTCAGCGCATTGCTGCCGAGCACGGTGAGATTACCGTTCAGCGTGGCGGCGTTGGCCAGAGTCACGGCGGTGTTGCTGTCGAGTTGCGTGCCGGCATTGGCGATCAACGCGCCAGTGCCCAGCGCGGTGTTGCTGCCGACCACCAGGGTGCCGCCGTCCAGTTGGGTGCCACCGGTGTAGCTGTTGGCGCCGTTGAGCACCAGGGTGCCGGCGTCGAGTTTGTTGAGAATGCCGCTGCCGTCGATGTTCACACCGACCGTGGCGGTCACGCCCGGATCGACCCGCATCGCCGTGGTGCCACCACTGCCGTTGACCGCGGTCAGCAGACCCGACGTACCGTTGACCACGTTGTAGCCATTGGTGAGGAACTGCATCCCGGTGAACAGTTGCGTTCCGTTGACCGATACCGTGCCTGCCGTACCCTGGAATACCGCGAAGTCGCCGGCCCAGGTCTGGTTCAGCGTGCCGTTGGAATTGGTCCAGTTGGTGCCGCCGGCATCCCAGGTGCCCGTGCCGCCATCCACCGTGCCGTTCGGGATTGTCTGGCTGCCGTCCCAGAAACGCAGGTTGGTGTTCGGCGCCGACACTACCAGATTCACCTGATTACCCAGGGTCTGCACGAGGATGTCGCCGAGGCCGTAACCCACCGGCACGCCGGCCACGGTCAGGCCGTTGTCGGTCAGTGCACCGATGAAGTTGAACAGCCGATAGACACCGACACCGAAACCGCCGGCATCGGTGACATTGAGATTACCGTCGAGAGTCAGGTTGCCGCCGATGTTCATCAGCGAGCTGGTCGATGGCGTGGCGAGGCTTGCGTCGACATTGCTGTTGGCGGTGAGGATCAGCGACGCGGCCGACAGGGTATTGCCCGAGGACAACGCCAGATGGCCGCCATTGTTGATGGTGATTGTGCCCAGCGCAGAACCGCTGCCTGTCAGGGTACCGCCATTGTTGACGTTGACCTGATTGCTGGCCAGCGAACCACTGAGGTTCAGCGTACCGCCATTGACGTTGGTGTTGCCGGTGATGCCGTTGGTGCCGGTGAGGTTCAGTGTGCCGGTGCCGACTTTGGTCAGGCCGCCACCGCCGCCGAGATTACCGTCAAAGGTACTGGTGCTGCTGACACCACCCACGGTCAACGTGTTGCCGCCACCGATCTGCACGCTGCCGCTGCCGCTCAGTCCGTTCAGGCTGCCGTTGCTGCCCAGGTTGAGACTCGCGCCGGCACTGATGTTGGCGCCGGAAGTATTGCCGAGTGCGCCGCTGGTCAAGGTGCTGACGCTGCCGGAGAGGATATTCAGCGCACCGGTAAAGGTGTTGGTGCCGCTGAGTGTCAGATCATCCAGGCCACTTTTGATCAGGTTGCCGGCACCGTCGATCACACCGCTGAGGTTCAGACCGTTGTTACCGGCCACGGTCAGGTCGGCATTGAGCGTGATGTTGTTGCCGACGCTGAGCGGACTGCTGTTATCCAGTGTCGCTGCGCCACCGACAGTCAGGCCGCCACTGCCCAGGGCACCGGACGATCCCAGTGTCAGCGTGCCCGCGTTCAGCGTAGCGCCGCCGCCGAAAGTGTTGCTGCCATTGAGCGTCAGATTGGCCGCGCCGTTCTTGATCAACTGGCCGGCGCCGCTGATCACACCGCCGAGGGTCAGGTCCTGGGTGCCGCCGACACTCAGTGCCGCATTGAGCACGACCGCGTTGGCCAGGCTGACCAGCGGCGAACTGCTGTCGAGGGTTGCTGCACCACCAACAGTCAAGGCGCCCGTGCCGAGGGCCGAGCTGTTGCCGGCGGTCACTGTACCGGCGTTCAGCGTGGTGCCGCCGACGTAGGTGTTGGTGCCGTTGAGGTTCAGATTGGCCGCGCCGTTTTTCACCAGGCTGCCGGCTCCCGCGACAGTGCCGGTGAGGGTCAGGTCTGCGCTGCCACCCACGTTCATCGCACCGGCCAGGTTGACCTGATTACCCAGCGTGACGGCGGTGTTGGTGTCCAGCGTCGTGCCGGCTGCCGCGTTCAGCGCACCACTGCCCAGCGCGGTGTTGCTGCCGACAATTAATTTGCCGACGTTAAGTGCGGTGTTGCCGAAGTAAGTGTTGGCGCCGTTGAGAATCAGGTCGGCGGGGCCGCTTTTGGTCAGGCCGCCGACACCGGAGACCACACCCGCGAGGGTCAGCGCGTTGCTGCCGCCGATGGTCACGTTGCCGCCGAGGTTGACGTTGTTGGCCAGGCTCGTCGCGGTGCTGGCGTCCAGCGTGGTGTTGTTGCCGGCGTTGAGCACGCCGGTGCCGAGTGCGCTGTTGGAACCGACGATCAGTGTCCCGGCGTTCAGCGACGTCGAACCGGTGTAGATGTTGTTGCCGGTCAGGGTCAGCGTTGAAGAACCGGTCTTGATCAGGTTGCTGCCGCCGCTGATCACGCCGCCGAGGGTCAGCGGGTTGGCGCCACCGGCAGTCAGGTTGGCGTTCAGCGCAATCGCGTTGTTCAGCGTGACGTTGGCGCTACTGTTGAGCGTTGCGCCCGCTCCGCCCACGGTCAGCGTGCCGGTACCGAGTGCCGCGCCGTTGCCGACGGTCAGGCTGCCGGCGTTGAGTGCGGTGCCACCGGTGAAGGTGTTGGCGCCGTTGAGGGTCAGGTTGGCGGTGCCGTTCTTGATCAACTGACTGGCGCCGCTGAGCACGCCGCCCAGGGTCAGGCCGTTGCTGCCACCGATGCTCAGGTTGCCGTTGAGCGCAACGTTGTTGCCGAGGCTGACGGCGGTGTTGCTGTCCAGGGTCGCGGCGCTGGCGACAGTCAGGTCGCCGCTGCCCAGCGCGGCGGCGTTGCCGACGGTCAGGGTGCCGGCGTTCAGCGTGGTGCCGCCGCTGAAGGTGTTGGCGCCGTTGAGAATCAGGTTGGCCGCGCCGTTCTTGGTCAGTCCGCCGCTGCCGCTGACTACGCCGCCGAGGGTCAGGTTGGCGTTGCCGGCGATGTTCAGGTTGCCGCCGAGGGCGACGGCGTTGCTCAGTGCCACGGTGGTGCTGGCATCGAGGGTGGTGCCCGCCGCCGTGGTCAGTGCGCCGGTCCCGAGTGCGGTGTTGGAGCCGACGATCAGCGTCCCGTTATTCAGCGCCGTACCGCCGGAGAAGGTGTTGTTGCCGCTGAGAGTCAGGTTCGCGGTGCCGCCCTTGATCAGGCTGCCGGCGCCACTGATGACGCCGCTCAGGCCAAGTGCCTGAGTGCCGCCGATGGTCAGCCCGCCCGCCAGCGCCACAGCGTTGGCCAGCGTCACCGCCGTGGTCGCATCCAGCGTGGTGCCGGCCGCTGCGTTCAATGCGCCTGTGCCGAGGGCGGTGTTGCTGCCGACGAACAAGGTGCCGCCGTTGAGCGCGGTGGTGCCGCTGTTGGTGTTGTTGCCGGTCAGGGTCAGGCTGGCCGTGCCGCTCTTGGTAATTGCACCGGTGCCGGAGAGGATGCCGGACAGGGTCAGGGCGTTGCCACCGAGTACGTTCAACGAGCCGGTGATGCCGATGTTGTTGGCCAACGTCACGTTGGCGGTACTGTCCAGGCTGGTGCCGGCGGCGGTATTGAGCACCCCGCTGCCCAGCGCGTTGTTATTGCCGACGCGCAAGGTGCCGGCGTTCAGGGTCGTGGTGCCGCTGTATCCGGTGTTGGCGCCGCTGAGCGTCAGGCTGCCGCTGCCGGTCTTGGTCAGGCCGCTGGCTCCGCTGATCAGCCCGCCCAGGGTCAGGGCCCCGGTGCCGGTCGCCGTCAGTGTGCTGTTGAGGGTGATCGCGTTGTTCAACGAAATCGGACTCGATGCCGAAATGCTGGAAGACCCGCCCACCGTGATGCCGCCGGTACTGAAGGCCTGGTTGTTACCCACCTGCACCACCCCGCCATTGAGCACGGTATTGCCGGTGTAGGTGTTGATCCCGTTGAGGCTCAGCTGGCCGCTGCCGATCTTGGTCAGGCCGCCGCTGCCGGACAACACGCCGCTGAGCGTTGTGGCGTTGGTCCCCTGCACCGTCAGGCCACCGGCGCCGAGGGTAATCAGGTTGCTGATGTTCAACCCGGCGTTGCTGGCCTGCAGGATGCCGCCATTGGACGTCAACACGCCGCTGCCGAACGCGCCGTTGTCGTTGAACTGCGCGACACCGCCATTGAGCGTGGTCGCACCGCTGACCAACGGACCCTGCAAGGTCCAGGTGCCGCTGTTGAGGGTCAGGTTGTTGAAGTTGACGTAGACCGCGCTGGACGCCGTGCCGGTGCCGGTGGTGCCGCCGCCGAGGCCGATCGGGTTTTGCAGGATCAGCGTGTTGGTACCGGCTGCCCCGCCATCGATCGTGCCGGTCGGGGCGAAAGTCAGGTTGACGCCGATCAGACCACCAAGGCCGACAGAGACTTGCACGCCGTCACCGACGTTAACGCTGGAACCGGTGATTGCGTAGAAGGTGTTGGTGCTGCCCGCCCCCATCGACACGCCGCCGGTGATATTACCGGCGTTGGTGAAGGTGTTGCCCGCCACCGATGTCTCGAACGCGACCCGGCCGTTGATCGTACCGCTGGCGCTGTTGGTCATGTTGACTTGCGAACCGCCATACACCCCGACCACCGGGGTATCGGCCAGGGTGATCCCGCCGACCGACAGCCCGGTCGAGGTAATCGTGCCGTCGTTGGTGATGGTCGTCGTGCCCGACACCGAGTTGTTCACGGCAATCCCCAGACCGTCGATACTGGTCAGGTTGAGGCCGAGCAACATGCCGGTGCCACGAATAAGCCCGGTGGTGTTGTTGGCGATGCTCACCGTGCTGGTCGCGCCGGTGCCGATGAACGCACCGCCACTGAGTATCGAAACCAGGCCGAGCAACGCCGGGTCGATAGTGCCGGAGTTGTTCAGGTTGATATTGGCCCCGGTCAGGTTGATCACCTTGCCGCCGAGGGTGGAATTCATCTGCGCGCCGTTGGTGACGTTGACCGTCAGGCCGCTGCTGGCGCTGCTGTAGTCATTGAGAAACAGCGGCAGCGTCGGAACCCCCGAACAGGTGATCGTGGAGCCCGCGGCCGAGCAGGTGGCGAACGCCTGCTCGCTGACCCCGCCGAACAGAAGTCCGGCGACGCTCAGGTGCACTGCAAGGGAAAGTGGGGAAAAGCGCGAAACGAGGGCGACACCAAACCTTGCTTCCACGGGTTACTCCTTTCGTGGCCAATTTCATCCTTGAAGGCGTGCGACGGCGGCAAGATTCAACACGCGTATCAAGCGTATGACGGTCATCAGATAAACCGTCTATTCCAGACACACGCTAGTTGATGCCCTGCGATGGGGCATTGATTAAATAGTGTTAATACTTTTGTGCGATAAGGCGCTGCGGTGATACTTCCAGCCGTTCTGAACAAGGTTTTGAGGTGCTTGATACGGGCCAGGCCTGCACCTGACCAAAGCGCCAGATAAACTACTGAATTGATCGATTTTTCAGGGTATTGCGGAAATTGGTACGGCTTGTGCAAACGTTTGCGAGTCGCTGTTGACCGCATTTTCGTAACAAAACCGTACAGCCCTGAAAAACCGGGCCCTGATCCGCAAAAAGGACTTTGAATGCACGCTTCTTCCTGCCGCCGCCGTCGTGGTGCGCGCACCATTGCTGTTTCTTTGCTACTGACCGGCGTTACCGGAGTTCTCAGCCACACGGCGCTGGCCCAACCTGCCTTGCCCGAGGAATCCGCCCAGGGCGAAGCCCTCAGCCCCGAAGCCAGCCCGCCGAAAAAAGGCGCGTACCTGTCGGACTGGTACAACCAGGACCTGATGCTGATCGGCAGCAAGGACATCAGCTTCGGCCCGCAACCGGCCGACGATATCTACCTGGAATACGAATACTTCGGGCGTAAAGGGCCGTTCGAGCTGTACGGCTACATCGACATTCCGAAGATCTTCAACATCGGCAACAGCCACGACAAAGGTGTGTGGGACCACGGCTCGCCGGTGTTCATGGAGCACGAACCGCGCATCTCCATCGACTACCTCGCCGGCCGCAGCCTGGCCATCGGGCCGTTCAAGGAATGGTACGTGGCGTTCGACTGGATCTACGACCACGGCAGCCGCAAGGAAAACCGCGCCAACACGCTGTACAGCGGCCTGGGTACCGACATCGATACCCACTCGCGGGTCAACCTGTCGGCCAACCTGTACGGGCGCTACCAGTGGGAAAACTACGGCGCCAGCAATGAATATTCGTGGGACGGCTACCGCGCGCAGCTCAAGTACATCGTGCCGATCGACAAATTCAGCAACGGTGCCTCGCTGACCTACATTGGTTTCACCAACTTCGATTTCGGCTCGGATCTGCACAAGGACAACCCGGCGCGCACCGCCAATGCCACGGTGGCGACCAACGTGTTGCTGTACTCGTTCACCCACCTGCGTTTCACCCTGGTCGGCCGTTATTTCCACAACGGCGGCAACTGGGAAGACGGCAGCGAGCTGAACTTCGGCGACGGCAATTTCCGCGCACGTTCCAACGGCTGGGGTTACTACGCCGGCATCGGTTATCAGTTCTGAATCCAGGAGCCATCATGAAAGCAATGACGCGTGTATCACTGGCCGCTGCGGCCCTGCTCTCCTCCACAGCCTGGGCGGCCGAGGCGCCGATTCAACCGAAAGTGGTGCTGATCACCATGTTCGCCCCGGAGGCGCAAAACTGGATCGAGCGCCTCGAACTCAAACAGGAAATCCGTGTGCCGGGCCTGTCGGCCGAGTATCCGGTCATCCGCTGCAACACACAGCAGGTGTGCCTGATGACCACCGGCATGGGCCAGACCAATGCCGCCGCTTCGACCCTGGCACTGGCCCTGTCGCCGAAATTCGACCTGCGCAAAAGCTACTTCCTGATCGCCGGGATTGCCGGCATCAGCCCGAAACACGGAACAATCGGCACCGCCGCCTGGGCGCACTATCTGGTGGAGTTCGGCACCCAGTGGGAACTGGATTCGCGCGATGCGCCATCGAGTTGGCCGACCGGTTACCTCGGCATCAACACCAAAGGCCCGAACGAAAAACCACCGCTGGACTACAAGACCGAAGTCTTCGAACTCAACCCGAAACTGCAGGCCAAGGCCTTCGCCCTGAGCCACAAGGTCGAACTGAGCGAGAGCAAGGAATCGGCGGCGTGGCGCCTGAAATACCCGGCAGCACCGGCCAATCAGCCGCCGGTGGTCACCCGCTGCGACACGCTGGCGGGCAACACCTGGTTCTCCGGCACCCGCCTGAGCGAACGCGCCGAGGTCTGGACCAAATTGCTGACCGACAACAAGGGCGAATACTGCACCACCCAACAGGAAGACAACTCCACCTATGAAGCCTTGCTGCGTGCCAGCCGCGAGGGCCTGGTGGACGTGCAGCGCCTGGCCGTGGTGCGCGCCGGCTCCGACTTCGACCGCCCGGCGCCGGGCGGCAGTGAAGTGGACAACCTGCTCAAGTACGCCGATCAGGGCGGATTCGTCCCGGCCCTGGAAAACCTCTATCGCGCAGGTAATCCGCTGGTGCAGGACATCCTGAAGCACTGGTCGGCGTGGGAGCACGGTGTCCCTGATGCCTGAGGATCAAGGCATCAGGATGACCTTGTCGCCACTGCCCTGATTCACATCGGCATACCGTGCCAGTCCTTCGGCCAACGGTGCTTCGACCAGTCCTTGCGGCAGAGGCAGCAAGTCTTCGTCGAAGAACCGGCCGAACTGCTCGAGCATCGCCGCACAGGCTTCAACGCCGTAAAGCAAGGAGTTGATGCCGACCACGGAGCCACCCTTGCGATACAGGGCCAGCGCCGGCAGTTGTACATGGCCGTCCACCGGTGCGGCGATGATCGCAATGCGCCCGAACGGTGCCAGCGCTGGCACTGAAGCAGGCAGCCAGAACCCGGTGGTGTCGAAAATCACGTCGGCACCGCCGCGGTACACCGCGTTGACCTGAGCGCCGAGTTCTTCAGGCTTGTCCAACTGGATCGTCTGATAACCCTGCGCCTGCAAATCCTTGACCTGCTCCGGCCGCCGCGCCGCCGCCAGCAACTGCGCGCCACGCACCTTGGCCAGCGCCAGTGCTGCCGTCGCCACCGCCCCGCCACCGATCACCAGCAAACGGGTTTCGGCATTCACCAGACTGCGCTCCAGCGCATCCCACGCCGTGGTGTAAGGCACGCCGAGGCTGGCGGCCTGGGTGAAACTCAGGTGCGAAGGTTTGTGCGCCACACCATTGGCCGGCAGTTTGACGAACTGCGCATGGGAGCCGTCGGCGAAAAAACCCAGCTCGCGCCCGGTGCCCCAGACTTCCTGACCGATCAACGCCTGCGGCCCTTCGACCACCACCCCGGCAAAGTCCCGACCGGGAATGCGTGGCAACGTGGTGTAAGGGAAACGCCCGAGCACATTCTTCACGTCACTGGGATTGAGGCCCGCAGCCTTGATCTGCACCAGTACCTCGTCGGCGCCCGGTACAGGCGTCGGTACCTCGACGAAGCGCAGGGAAGACAGGTCGCCGGTTTTATCGAATTGCAGTGCTTTCATGAGTTCATCCACCGAATGAAAAAAGGAAATTCAGGACAACCAGCCGCTGACCAGTTGCCGGCCCAGCGGCCACAATTGCTCGCCCGCCAGCATGCCCAACAGGCCGACCAGCGCGATGGCCGGCGGTGCCGGGGAACGGAAATCCAGCGCGCCATACAACAGGCCTACGCCCAGACCGATGCCCAGGGAAATCAGGTAGTTCATGGGATCACTCCGCCACATAAAGGGAATGGGCAAAGTCTAGGGAAGGCTGTGCGAAAGCACCGGCCAAGGACTTCTGAATTTCTGCCAAACCACAGGGTTCGGCTCTAGACGCTGGATTTGTGGATGGCACAAAAAACTGTGGGAGCGAGCCTGCTCGCGATAGCGGTATTTCAGCTGCAAATGTATCGACTGAGATGACGCCTTCGCGAGCAGGCTCGCTCCCACATGGGTTTTATGGTGTCAGGTCGTAGTGAATTGCGAGGGAGCGACACCCAGTTCGCGGCGGAACATGTCGCTGAAACTGCTCGGCGAATAACCCAGTTCCCGGGCAATCGCGCTGACCGGCACGCCCTGGATCAACTCGGCCACGGCCGTCGCCAATTGCACCTGCCGCCGCCACTCGGCGAAGCCCATGCCCAGACCTTCCTTGAACAACCGCGCCAACGTTCGCACGCTGGCTCCGGCGTTCTCGGCATGTTGCTCGAAAGGGATGTCCAGCGACGGCGCGGCCATCACCGCCTGACAGAGACTCATCAGCCGCCGGTCGGCGTCGTCCGGCAACGGGATCTTCAGGTGTGAACGCCTTGCGCGTTTCAGCTCCAGCAGCGCCAGCCCGACCAGCGCTTCGTAATATTCGGCATCGCCGCTGTCACCCTGCGCCACCAGCCCGACGATCAGCTCGCGCAGCAAACCACCCACCTCGATCACCTGCACCGTCTGATCCAGCGTCGCTGCCAGCGCCGGGCGCAGGTAGATATTGCGCATCTGCAAATCCGACACCACCCGAATCCCGTGGGGCACCCCCGGCGGCAACCACACCGCCCGCTGCGGCGGCACCACCAGCGCCTCGTGCGGGGTTTCGACCCACATGACCCCGCTCATCGCATACAGCAACTGCCCCCAGACATGCTCGTGCGGCTCGATGAACAACCCACGCGGATAGGTGCGCGCCAGCGGCTGCACCGGCACATCGGTATCACTCAGATCGGGGGGCGCGGCGAGGGCCATGGCGAACATTCATCAAGGTTGGCGAAGGCGTCATGGTAACCAGTGCGCCCGGTTCCTCGCCATTGATAGATACCGTCGGACAATCCGAGTGAATTTTCCCGGTGCGCAACGATCCTTCTATTACCACAGGGAGGAAGAATGGCTTTATGAACAACGCAAAACTGTACGTCATCGATTACACCCTTCACGGCACGCCAAAGTCGTTCATTATCCGGTCGGACAAAATGGACAACACCGAGGCGTGGCACTGGGCGAGTTGCGACGCCGGGGTGGGCCGCATCCCGCGCTTCGGCCGGGAGAAAGTGCAAAAGACCAGCAAGCCGATGGCAGAAAAATTCGGCGTGGAAAATGTCACCTGGCGACCGGCAAGCTAAGCTTGCGCGCAGGCGGGGACTCTTTCGGGGGAACACACATGACAACCATCAGCAGCCCGGCGCATCTGGACTATGGCCTGGACACCCTCTTCGGCCGCCTCACCAAAAGCGTCGATTGCTCGGTTGGCCTGGAACCTGTCGAAAACGATCCCTACCGCTTCGCCCTGCGCGTCCCGGCCCCCTTGCCGGAAGACCTTGAAAAGGCCAAGACCATCGTCGTCAACGTTGAAGGCCGTCGGCTGCAAGGTACTGTCCGCCATATCGAACGCCTGGACGACGACAGCCTGAAACTGGAAGTGGAGCCTGACTAGGCTCCACGTTTTCATGCCTTCCGTTACTTCGGATGCGCGCAGTGGCATCCCTTGCCGGAACATTCTTCGCCGCCCTTATGGTGATGCGCACAGGCTTCGCAGCAATAGTGCTTGCCGTGTGCCACATAAGAATGGTCGCCTTCCTTGATCTTGCAATTACAGCCCGGGCAATCGCATTTTCTATCTGGCATGGGACAGACTCCTTCGGTAGTGGTTGTCTGAGGCCTGAAGACCAGGCCGTACCACCAGTGTAGAAGCTGTCAGTCCGCCTGCCGCACGCTGCTCCGATACATGAATACCAGCGCCAGCCCCAGACAGGCCATCGCCAGAATCCGCGCGCCCGACAGCTCGATGGCAGGGTTACCCAGCCACCCAAAGTTATCGATCAGCATCCCCATTCCAAGCTGCCCGACAATCACCGCCACCGTAGCCACAGCCGTACCGACACGCGGCACCGCACCGACCATCACCATCATGTAAACCACGCCAAACAAAGCACCGCTGAGCTGCCACTTCGGCACCTCCAGCAAACTCACCGCCTGAGCAGGCTCAAAAAACAGAATCAGCAATCCGGTCGAAACCGCCCCCACCACAAACGTCAACAAACTGCTGCGCAACACCCCAACGGTCTCCCCCAACCGCCCGTTGATCGCCGCCTGCACACTCAACACCGCACCGGCCAACACCACCACCGCCAGCAAAATCACCAGACTCATCTCATCAACCCCGCGCGATCAAAACCAGTGCCGCCACAATCAACCCCAGCGCCAGCCAGCGCTCGCCGTTGACCTTCTTGCGCGTAGCGCCAAACCAGCCGAAATGGTCAATCAGCACACTCTTGCCAACCTGCCCCGACAGAATCGCAATCATGGTCATCGCAATCCCGATATGCGGCGTCGCCAGCGTCAGCACCACCACATACATCGGCCCCAGAAACCCGCCGATCAACTGCCAGCGCGGCAGATCCGTCAGCGCCGGCCCCTTCTGTGGCCCCGCAAACAGCAACAGCAAAAACAGAATCGCCGACCCGACCCCGAAGATGCTCAAGGTCGCCCACAAATGCCCGACCTGCTCACCCAACGGCCCCAGCAACCCCGCCTCCACCGACAAACCCATGCCGGCCAGAATCACCAGCGGCAACAGCAACAAACGCAAGCCCGGCCGGGCGACCGGGGCCGGCGCGGCACTCACTTCCTCAAACGACTGCATTCAAAAAACCTCTCAAGGAAACGATGGCGCGGATTATCGGCTGGCGCAGCTGTGCGATAAATGGGAGCATCCTGACAATACTTTTGCGTAACTCGCACAGCAGGAACGACGATGCATGGGCTGAACGAACTGGGATTCAAGGCGCTAAGGCTGTTTGTAGCGGTGCTCGACCACGGCAGTTTTTCCGAAGTCGCCCGCCGCGAAGGTGTGGCGCCCTCCTCGATTTCCCGACAGATCCAGTTGATGGAACAGGCGCTGAACCAGCAACTGCTCTACCGCCACACCCGCGCAGTCACGCCGACCGAAGCCGGGCGCATGCTCGGCCACCATGCACGGCTGGTGCTGGTGCAACTGGAGGAAGCCGAACAGGCGTTGCAGGAACAGCAAAGCGAGCCCACCGGGCTGGTGCGGATCAACGCCCCGGTGGTGTTCGGCCAGCGCCACCTGACGCCATGGCTGGGCCGCTTGTGCGAGCGCTATCCGAAGCTGCAACTGGATATCCAGCAGACCGACCACTACATCGACCCGCTGCAGGAAGGCGCCGACCTGCTGTTCCGCATCGGCCCGTTGCACGATTCGAGCATGCAGGCACGGATCCTCGCGCCGCACCGGTTTCAGGTCGCGGCCAGCCCGGCCTATCTCAAGCGTTTCGGCACGCCGCAGCATCCTGAAGATCTCGCCCGCCATCAGTGCCTGGCGTACAAGGGCGCGACCGGACAACAGCGCTGGTTTTTCCGTCAGGATCAGGGCGAGTGGACGCCGTACTCGGTCAAAGGCCCGATCACCGGCAACCACGCCGACACCCTGACCCAGGCCGCCGAACAGGGCTTGGGGCTGGTGATGTTTCCGTCATGGCTGATTGGCGAGGCGGTGCGTGAGGGCACGCTGGTGCCGGTGCTGGGGGAGTATCAGGTATCGAACAGTGTGGAGCCGCAGCAGATTGCGGTGCTGTGGCCGGGGAGCCGGCGGTTGTCGGTGAAGGTGCGGACGGTGATTGATTTCTTTCTCGAGTGTTTTGGCGAGGTGCCGTATTGGGACAGACCCTGACGGCCTGCCCCGGCAACGCCATCAGATACGGAACTGCCCGACCAGCTTGCCCAGCCGCTGCCCAAGATCCGCCAGACTGCGCGAAGTCTGCGCCCCCAACTGTGTCTCATCCGCCACGTTGTCCACGGCCACCGCAATCTGATGCACGCTGCGGTTGATCTCTTCCGCCACGGCGGTCTGCTCTTCGGCAGCACTGGCGATCTGCGCGTTCATTGAGTTGATGGTCGCAATCAGATCCGCCATGGCATCCAGCGACGCCCCCGCCTGATTGGCCTGGGCCGACGTGCCGTCACCCGCCTCGCTGGACCGGCGCATCGCTTCAACCGCCGACTGCGTGCCCGCCTGCAAGCGGTCGATCATCCCCTGAATTTCCTGAGTGCTGATCTGCGTGCGCGACGCCAGCGCCCGCACCTCGTCCGCCACCACCGCAAACCCGCGCCCGGCCTCACCGGCCCGGGCTGCTTCGATCGCGGCGTTGAGCGCCAGCAGGTTGGTCTGCTCGGCAATCGAGCGGATCACCCCGAGCACGCCGACAATCGACGACACGTCCTGCTGCAGGCTGTCGAGGGACACACCGCTGCTGCGGATGTCGTCCACCAGCGCATGAATCTGCTTGATGCTGCCGGCCACCACGCGTTTGGCGGTCTGGCCTTCTTCGTCGGTCTGCTGCGCGGCGACGGCGGCGTTCTGTGCGCTCTTGGCGACTTCTTGCGCGGCGGCGGACATTTCGTTGATCGCCGTCGCCACCTGATCGGTCTCGTGACGCTGGCGCTCCATGGCCTGATCGGAACGCTGGGCCTGATCCGAGACTTGCGTCACCAGCCCGGTCAGTTGTGTGGTCATCTCGGTGATCTGCCGCACCAGACCGTGGATCTTGTCGACGAAGCGGTTGAACGAGCCGGCCAGTTCGCCGAGTTCGTCCTGACTGGTGATGGTCAGGCGCCGGGTCAGGTCGCCCTCGCCTGCCGCGATGTCGTCAAGATTGGCTTTCATCAGATTCAGCGGCCGCAGAATGGTATTAGCCAGCACCAGCCCCGCCACCGCGATCACCAGCAGCACGACCACCGCCACGCCGACGATGCTCAGCACCACGCCTTCCATGCGCTCCTGAACCTGGGCCTGGACCAGCGCCACTTGCGCCTCGATGCCGTCGAGGTTGACCGATGTACCGACCGCCATGTCCCACTTCGCCAGGTATTCGGTGTAGCCGAGTTTCGGCACCAGCACTTGCGCATTGCCCGGCAGCGGCGAACTGTATTGCAGGTAGTGAGTACCGTCCTTCGCCACTTTCACCAGGTCGCGGTTGACGTAGACGCCGTTCGGGTCGCGGTTGTCCTTGAAGCTTTTGCCCACGCCTTCGGGATCGGTGGACTTGAACAGACGCACGGTCTCGGAATCGTAGCCGAAGAAGTAGCCGTCCTTGCCGTACTTGATGCCCGACAACAGCTTGATCACCTGCGCCCGTGCGTCGGTGTCACCGGGGGCGGCAGCGTCGTACAGCGGTTTGATGGTGGTCATGGCCACGGCGACATAACTGGCCAGAGTGGCCTTGGCGTCGCCGAGCAGGCGTTCGCGGGTCTGTTCGACTTCCTTGTGCGCCTGCTCCTGGAGAATGAACAGCGTGGTCAGGCTGATCACCAGCGCAAAGAGCAAGACCGGGAGGACGGCAAGGGACAGGACTTTAGCCTTGAGACTCAGGCGCATGGGGGCTCACTCTTTTGGTTTTATTGGCGTGGTTAAAGGCGTTAACGGCACGCGAAAGCAAAAGTTGAGCTGAGTCCTGACCCTATTCCCTGTGGGAGCCAGCCTGCTGGCGATAGAGGTGTATCAGTCGCCAAATGTGCTGACTGATCCGGCTTTATCGCCAGCAGGCTGGCTCCCACAGGGGGATTTGGGGTGTTACAAGACCATTGCGGCCATCCAGCCGGCCGCCAGCAACGGCAGGTTGTAGTGCAGGAAGGTCGGAACCACGGTGTCCCAGATGTGGTGATGCTGGCCGTCGATGTTCAGGCCGGAGGTCGGGCCGAGGGTCGAGTCCGAGGCCGGCGAGCCGGTGTCACCCAGGGCCCCGGCAGTGCCGACGATACAGACGATCGCCATCGGGCTGAAACCCAGCTGCACGCACAGCGGCACGAAAATCGCCGCAAGGATCGGCACCGTGGAGAAGGACGATCCGATACCGATGGTCACCATCAGCCCCACCAGCAGCATCAGCAGCGCGCCAATGGCCTTGCTGTGATCGATCTGCGCCGCCGCGCTTTCGACCAGCGTGCGCACCTCGCCGGTGGCCTTCAGCACTTCGGCAAAACCCGAGGCGGCGATCATGATGAAACCGATCATCGCCATCATTTTCATGCCTTCGGTGAACAGGCCGTCAGTCTCGCGCCACTTGACGATGCCCGACGCCGAGAAAATCAGGAACCCGGCCAGCGCCCCGATAATCATCGAATCCAGCAGCAACTGAATAATGAAGGCTGCGGCGATCGCCAGGCCGGCGATGCCGATGGTCATCGGGTTGTAGGCGACGGTGACTTGTTCAACCTGCTCGATCTTCTCCAGATCATAGATACGCTTTTTGCGGTAGCTGAAGAACACCGCCATCAACAAACCAAACACCATGCCCGCCGCCGGAATGGCCATCGCATGCATCACGTTGACCTGGCTGATGTCGACGCCGGCCTTGCTGACGTTGGCCAGCAGGATCTGGTTGAGGAAGATGTTGCCGAAACCCACCGGAAACACCATGTACGGCGTGATCAGGCCGAAGGTCATGACGCAGGCGATCAGCCGGCGATCCAGCTGCAGTTTGGTCAGCACATATAGAAGCGGCGGCACCAGCAATGGAATGAACGCAATGTGGATCGGCAGGATGTTCTGCGAAGCAATCGCCACCACCCACAGCAGGCCGATCAGCAGCCATTTGACGCTGCCGCCACCGGATGCGTGCTGACGATCGACCATCGCCAGGGCCTTGTCGGCCAGCGCATGGGCCAGGCCGGACTTGGCAATCGCCACGGCGAAAGCGCCGAGCAACGCGTAGGACAACGCCACCGTCGCCCCGCCGCCCAGGCCACTGTTGAAGGCCTTGAGCGTGGCGTCGATGCCCAGGCCGCCGGTCAGGCCACCGACCAGCGCACCGACGATCAACGCGATCACCACATGCACCCGGGACAGGCTGAGGATCAGCATGACGCCGACCGCAGCAATCACTGCATTCATTTCACTACCTCAAAAACACGACGGTAAAGCCGTTCACCGCCAGACAGGATGAGTCCGGCCGGCAAGCCACGAAGGTCGCCAGCGGATTTGCATAGAGGGTCTTATTAGAAGGGCGCGCACTGTGCCGCAGAGCGCGCACAGTGTCAAAGCGACCGGTCGCGACACTGTGTAACTTTCCATGATCAAACCGGCGAAAACGGCATATCGGCCACAAAGTGCGTCAATTCGTCATATTGCGTTTGCGCCATAAAGAAAGGCGAAACACGGCCGTTACAGTGCAAAGTCTCAGATATTTATCGAATAAGGACGTCTCCATGTCGCTCAGACAACTTTCCATCCAATGGAAAATCACCCTGCTCGCCGGCCTCTGCCTGGCCGGTATCGTGACCCTGTTGGTGGGTCTTTCGCTGTATCGCATGGAGCACAGTTCCGAACTGGTCAAAGCCTCCAGCATGGAGATGCTCACCGAATCGGCCCAGGCGCGCATCGAATCCCAGGGCGAAGTTCAGGCCGCGGGCATTCGCCAGCAGTTCATGGACGCCTATCAATATGGCCACGGCTTTTCGCGTCAGGTGCTGTTCCTGCGCGAACAGGCCGAGAAGCGCTTTCTCGATGCCTTCGACCTGCGCGAAGACATGACCCGTCAGGTGAAATCGGCGTTGCAGGCCAACCCGGAACTGCTCGGCCTGTCGCTGGTGTTCGAAGCCAATGCACTGGACGGCAAGGACGAGCTGTTCGCCGGGCAAAGTGAATTAGGCAGCAACGACAAGGGCCGCTTCGCCCTGTACTGGTCGCAGCCGACGCCGGGCAAAGTGACCTCGATGGCGCTGCCGGAAAGCGACATGGCCGACACCAGCACCGGCCCCAGCGGCCAGGCCGCCAACGCCTGGTTCACCTGCCCGCGCACCACGCTCAAGCCGTGCGTGATCGAGCCGTACTTCTATGTGATCGACGGGCAAAAGGTGCTGATGACCAGCATCGTGTTCCCGCTGATGGTCAACGGCAAAGTCATCGCCTCGCTGTCGGTGGACATCAACCTCAACAGCCTGCAGGCAATCAGCCAGGGCGCCAGCAAAAAGCTCTATGACGGCCAGACCGCCGTGAGCATCATCAGTCCCGCCGGCCTGCTCGCCGGTTACAGCCCGGACGCCAATAAACTCAGCCAACGCCTGGATGCCGTGGACACCACCAGCGGCGCCGAACTGTTGCGCCTGCTCGCTTCGAGCAAAACCGTCAGCAGCCTGCACAGCAATGCGCAGCTGAAAGTGCTGTCGCCGTTCCAGCCGATTCCCGGTGGTCCGTCGTGGGGCGTGCTGCTCGATGTGCCGGAGAAAGTGCTGGTGAGTCGCGCCGAAGCGCTCAAGCAACAACTGGATGCCAGCAACACCTCCGGCACCCTGATCGAATTGAGTCTGGGCGTGCTTGCGGCACTGCTCGGCCTGCTGCTGGTGTGGCTGATGGCACGCAGCGTGACCAAGCCGATTCTCGGCGTGGCGCACATGCTGGAAGACATCGCCAGCGGCGAAGGCGACCTGACCCGCCGTCTGGCCTATGACAAGAAAGACGAACTCGGCCAACTGGCCGGTTGGTTCAACCGCTTCCTCGACAAGCTGCAACCGATCATCGCCGAGGTGAAACGCTCGGTGCAGGATGCGCGCAACACTGCCGACCAGTCTTCGGCCATTGCCACCCAGACCAGCGCCGGCATGGAGCAGCAATACCGTCAGGTCGATCAGGTCGCCACCGCGTCCCACGAAATGAGCGCCACCGCCCAGGACGTGGCCCGCAGCGCCGCCCAAGCCGCCGAAGCGGCCAAGGATGCCGACCGCGCCACGCGTCAGGGCCTGACCGTGATCGACCGCACCACCGCCAGCATCGACACCCTCGCCGCCGACATGAGCGCGGCGATGGTTCAGGTCGAAGGCCTGGCCGCCAACAGCGAGAAGATCGGCACGGTGCTGGAGACCATCCGCGCCATCGCCGAACAGACCAACCTGCTGGCCCTCAACGCCGCCATCGAAGCGGCCCGTGCCGGTGAAGCCGGACGTGGCTTTGCCGTTGTCGCCGACGAAGTGCGCAACCTCGCCCGCCGCACTCAGGAGTCGGTGGAAGAAACCCGTCAGGTGATCGAACAACTGCAAAGTGGCACCCAGGACGTAGTCGGTTCGATGGGCAACAGCCATCGTCAGGCCCAGGGCAGCGTCGAACAGGTCGGCCAGGCCGTGACCGCACTGCGCCAGATCGGCGATGCGGTGACCGTGATCAGCGACATGAACCTGCAGATCGCCAGCGCCGCTGAAGAACAGAGCGCGGTGGCCGAAGAGATCAACAACAACGTGGCGACCATTCGTGATGTGACGGAGTCGTTGTCGGGGCAGGCGAATGAGTCGGCGCGGGTGAGTCAGTCGCTCAATAGTCTGGCGAATCAGCAGCAGAGTTTGATGGATCAGTTTCGGGTCTGACGCCCAAACCCGCTCACCACAGATCTCTGTGGGGGGCGGGTTCACCGCCGGGGCAACTGAATCTCCACCTTCAACCCGCCCCACTCACTTTCGCCAAGCACCAGAACCCCGCCCCACGTCTCGACAATATCCCGCACAATCCCCAGCCCCAACCCATGCCCATGGGTCTGTTCATCCAGTCGCGTGCCCCGGCTGAACACCTGATCGCGCTGCGCCTCGGGAATCCCCGGTCCGTCATCTTCCACGCTCAGCACAAAACCTTCAGCCGTCTCGACCACGCTGAGACGCACCTCGGCGTCCGCCCACTTGCAGGCGTTGTCCAGCAGGTTGCCGAGCAGTTCCAGCAAGTCTTCACGGTCCCACGGCAATTGCAGCCCGGTCGGCGCAACGTAGCTCAACGAAAGGTGTTCGCCGTGGATCATGTTCAACGTCGCCAGCAGTCCGGGCAGCTCCGCGTCGCAATCGAACAGCGCACCCGGCAGCGCATCGCCGGAAAGCCGCGCACGGTTGAGTTCGCGGTTCAGCCGTTGCTGAACCTGCTCCAGTTGTTCCTTGAGGATCTTGCGCAGTTCGGGATGGGCATCGAGTTTTTCGTTCGAGGCCAGGCTCAGCAGCACCGCCAGCGGGGTTTTCAGCGCGTGCCCCAGATTGCCCAGGGCATTGCGCGAACGCTTGAGGCTGTCTTCAGTGTGCGCCAGCAAATGGTTGATCTGCGCCACCAGTGGTTCCAGTTCTGCCGGCACTTGCTCATCGAGTTGTGAGCGCTGGCCTTGCTGTAACTGGGCGATCTGTTCACGAGCCTTTTCCAGTGGACGCAAGGCGCGGTGTACGGTCAGTCTTTGCAGGATCAGGATCAGCAGCAGCCCGGCCAGACCAAGGCCCAGACCGATCTGGCGCATGCGCTGGAAGCTCTCGCGCACCGGGGTGTAATCCTGGGCCACGCTGATCGAGATCGACTGACCGAGCCGTCGGTAATCCGAGCGCAGTACCAACAATTGCTGCCCGTCCGGCCCCAATTGCAGATTGCTGTGCAGACCAGGCTCCGGCAGCAGCGGCAGGTCCTGATCCCACAGCGAGCGCGAACGCCAGTGACTGTCGGCAAAGTCGATGCGGAAATAATGGCCGGAAAACGGTCGTTGGTAGGCCGGTGACAGATGCCGCTCGTCCAGTTGCAAGCCTTGCGGACCACGGACCAGCGCCACCAGCAGGCTCTCGCTGTCGTTGCGCAGACCGGCTTCGAGATAGCGCTGCAAACCGACTTCGAACAGCCACAGGCTGGTTTGCGCCAGTATCACGCCGACAACCACCATCACGCTTATCAGGCCAAGACTCAAGCGGCGCTGGATCGATCTCACGAAGCCTGTCCGCCGAACAGATAACCCTGGCCGCGCCGGGTTTCGATCACGCTTTTGCCGAGCTTGCGCCGCAGGTGATTAACGTGGACTTCCAGCACGTTGGAGTCGCGCTCGGTTTCACCGTCGTAGAGGTGTTCGGCGAGATGGCTTTTGGAAAGGATCTGCTCCGGGTGCAGCATGAAATAGCGCAGCAGGCGGAATTCGGCGGCGGTCAGTTGAATGTCGGCGCCGTCACGCACGACACACTGGCGGCCCTCGTCCAGATGCAGTCCCGCAGCCTTGAGCGTCGGCTGGTTGGCCTGCCCCTTGGAGCGGCGCAGTAGCGACTGGATGCGCAAATACAGTTCTTCCGGGTGGAAGGGTTTGGTCAGGTAATCATCGGCACCGGCCTTCAGGCCTTCGATGCGCTCGGCCCAGGAATCCCGGGCCGTGAGGATCAGCACCGGTATCGCCAGCCCGCCGGCGCGCCATTGCGCCAGCACTTCAAGGCCCGGCACCCCCGGCAGGCCGAGGTCGAGCACGATCAGGTCATAGGGTTCGCTGCGCCCCTGATAGACCGCGTCGCGCCCGTCCGCCAGCCAATCCACGGCATAACCCTGGCGTTGCAGGCCGGCGATCAGCTCATCGGCCAGGGGGACGTGGTCTTCCACCAGAAGCAAACGCATCGATCAATCTTCCTTGTCTTTCAGTAAACGGCCGGTGGCGGCTTCGAGATGGAGTTCGCGGGTCACCCCGTCGACGGTCAGCAACTCGACTTCGTAAATGTAGACGTCGTGCTTTTCTTCCAGCTCGACTTCCAGCAGTTTCGCACCGGGGTAGCGATCCAGTGCGTTATGCAGCACTTGCTCAAGCGGCAGAATCACCCCCTGTTGGCGCAGGCGCAGCGCTTCGTCCTGATCGAGATCACGAGCCCCGGCCACCGAGCAGAAAATCAAAAGCGCCAACGCGGTTCGACCGGTGGCGCGAGCATTCACCTTCATTACGTATCCTGATGATCCTTGAGCACTTGCCCGCTGACCGCGTCCAGTTCCACATCCCACTCCAGCCCCTGCGGATCCCGCAGATCGAGCTGGTAGAGGTACTTGCCGTACTTCTCTTTCAGCTCGGCGTCGGTAATGGTGGAACCCGGATGCCGGGCCAGCGCCGTGGCATTGAGCTGCTCGAAGGGCACGATAGTACCAGCGTCGTGCAAACGTTGGGCTTCATCCGGGCCAAGATCCCGTGCGTGGGCCAGGCTCGCGCCCAGACCGATGAACGAGGCAAGGCTCAGGGCAGTCAGGGTTTTCATGGGGTCTCCGTGTTTTCAGTGCCGCTACGGACAGCACCATAACGGTGCGAACTTAACTGAAACTGAATGGCCATCACCGGGCCAGCTTCAGCAGCGTCGGCAACATGTGCTTATAATCTTTCGCTTGCTAACGATCGAGACCGGTATGACAGCCATCCACATCAAGTTCCCCTCCCTGACCCTCAAGGCCGGCCCCCGGGCCATGGCACGCATCCGCGCCCAGGGTCTGAACGCTGCCGACGTCAGCACCCTGCCCGGTGCGGCCGGCGGGCCGAAGGCGCTGGGGATTCAGGGGCTGGATCTGGCGCTGTTCGGCGAGTGGCTGCCGGCGGCTCCCCGTGAGCGTTCGCTGATCGGCGCATCGGTGGGTTCCTGGCGCTTCGCCAGCGCCTGTCTGCCGGACGCCGCCGAAGGCATTCGCCGCCTCGGTCATCTGTACACCGAACAGAATTTCAACAAGGGCGTGACCATCAGCGACGTCAGCCGCAGTTCGCAGCGCATGCTCGATGACCTGCTCGACGGCCGCGACGCGGTACTGCTCGACAATGCCCATTACCGCTTGAACATCATGGTGGTCAAAAGCCACGGCGGGCTGGCGGACGACCATCGTGGCCGGCTCGGGCTGGCGCTGGGGTCGGTGATCGCCGACAACTTGCGGGGTCGGGCGCGGCTGTCGCGGCACTTCGAACGGCTGATCATCCACGACCCGCGCCTGGCGCCGCCGGTGCACGCGCTGAACGATTTTCCGTCGCGCTTCGTCGCCCTCAATGCCGGCAACCTGCGTCAGGCGCTGCTGGCGTCCGGGTCGATCCCGATGGTCATGGAAGGCGTGCGCGACCTGCCGGGTGCCGGCGCCGGCACCTTTCGTGACGGTGGCCTGCTGGACTATCACCTCGACTTGCCCTACAGCGGCGACGGCATCGTGCTCTATCCGCACTTCACCGACCGCGTGATTCCGGGCTGGTTCGACAAGACCCTGCCGTGGCGCAAAGCCTCGACCGAGCGTTTGCAGGACGTGCTGTTGCTCGCGCCGTCCAAGGAATACCTGGCGCGCCTGCCCTACGGCAAACTCCCCGACCGCAACGACTTCAAGCGCTTCATGGGCGATGCACCGAGCCGGCAGAAATACTGGCGCGCGGCGATGGACGAGAGCCGCCGGCTGGGCGACGAATTCCTCGAACTGACTGCCAATGGTCGCCTCGCCGAGCGCTTGCTGACCCTTTAGTCAGCACAGCCGGGGACAAGCTGGTAAACTCGCCGCCTGCCCGAATTCGCTGCGGCGAACGCCATCTGAACAGAGCTGAAATCACTGTGGAAATCTTCAAGGAATTTACGTTCGAATCCGCCCACCGCCTGCCTCACGTACCGGACGGCCACAAGTGCGGACGCCTGCACGGTCACTCGTTCAAAGTGGCGATTCACCTTAGCGGCGACCTCGACCCGCACACCGGCTGGATCCGTGATTTCTCCGAGATCAAGGCGATTTTCAAGCCGCTGTACGAGCGTCTGGATCACAACTACCTGAACGACATTCCGGGCCTCGAGAACCCGACCAGCGAAGTGCTGGCCAAGTTCATCTGGAATGAATTGAAGCCCCTGCTGCCGGAGCTCAGTGCGATCCGCATCCACGAGACCTGCACCAGCGGTTGTATCTATCGCGGCGAGTAAATCCCGCGACACAAAAAACCACCGAGACCGGTGGTTTTTTTACGCCTATGCTTTTTGGCTCGAACCGCCAAGAGGACAGGTCCATGACGGACTGGCTGCTGGATCAGGTCTTTGAATTCAACGGGCGACGGATTCGCCACGGGGTGCGCGGCGACGGCCCGCCGCTGGTGTTCGTGCATGGCACGCCCTTCTCTTCCTGTGTGTGGCACCGCATCGCGCCGCACTTTTTCGCCACGCATCGGGTGCATTACTTCGACTTGCTGGGTTACGGGCGCTCCGAGCAACCGGACGCCGACGTCTCCCTCGGCGTGCAGAACGAACTGCTCGCGCAGCTACTGGATCACTGGGGCCTGCAACGCCCGGACGTGGTCGCCCACGACTTCGGCGGCGCCACCGCCCTGCGCGCGCACCTGCTCAACGGCAAGGATTACCGCACCCTGACGCTGATCGACCCTGTGGCGCTGACGCCCTGGGGCTCGCCATTCGTACAGCACGTGCGCCAGCATGAAGCGGCGTTCAGCGGCCTGCCGGACTACATCCAGCGCGCCATCGTCCCGACCTACATTCGCGGGGCCATTCACCGGGATATTCCCGATGATGAACTCGCCCCTTACGTGCAGCCGTGGCTGGGTGATCCGGGGCAAGCGGCGTTCTACCGGCAGATCGCGCAGATGGACCAGCGCTACACGCAGGAAGTACAACCGCTGTACCCGACAATCCGCTGCCCGGTGCAGACTCTCTGGGGCGAGGAAGATCAGTGGATTCCCATTGAACGCGGCCGGGCCTTGCACCAGATGATCCCCGGATCGCAGTTTCATCCGATCCCGAATGCCGGGCATCTGGTACAGGAAGATGCACCCGAGGCCATTGTTGCCGCGCTGCTGCGCTTCCTGTGAGCCGAAACATGACCCGTGGGAGCCAGCCTGCTGGCGATAGGGCGGGCACTTTCAACATTCGCGTTGTTTGACACACCGCCATCGCCAGCAGGCTGGCTCCCACATTGTGCTTTGGTGAGTGCAGGCGCACCGCTTTCGCGCCAAATCCGCCACCTCGTCTATACATAACCCCGTCAATCCGTGACTGGCACGACCACTGCAACATCCCCCGCGTCCTCCCCTTTCCAGCAAGGAACGCCCCCATGACGCAGAACGATCCCGGCAACGATTACCCCCTGAGCGAAGTCCCTATGCACGCCCGCAAAGGCCTGGCCTCGACGGCCATGGTGCTGCTGGGCTTCACGTTTTTCACCGCGACCATGTTCGCCGGCGGCAAGCTCGGCGTGGCGTTCGACTTTGGCGAGATGATGGCGGTGATCATCATCGGCAATCTGCTGCTGGGCCTGTACGCCGCGGCCCTGGGTTACATCGCCTTCAAGAGCGGCCTGAACTCGGTGTTGATGGGGCGTTTCTGTTTTGGCGAAGTCGGCAGCAAGCTCAGCGACCTGATCCTGGGTTTCACCCAGATCGGCTGGTACGCCTGGGGTACTGCGACGGCAGCGGTGGTGCTCGGCAAATATTTCGCCCTGGACGACGGCACGGTGCTCGGGCTCATGGTGCTGTTCGGCCTGGTGTTCTGCGCCACGGCGTATGTCGGTTATCGCGGGCTGGAGATTCTGTCGTACATCGCGGTGCCGGCCATGATGTTGCTGCTGATGCTGTCGATGTGGGTGGCCACGGTGAAGGTCGGCGGCCTTGATGGTTTGCTGGCCGTGGTGCCGACCGGTTCGCTGGACTGGTCCACCGCCATTACGCTGGTGTTCGGCACCTTCGTCAGCGGCGCGACCCAGGCCACCAACTGGACGCGTTTCTCCCGTTCGGCGCGGGTAGCGGTGCTGGCCAGCCTGATCGGCTTTTTCATCGGCAACGGTCTGATGGTGCTGATCGGTGCCTATGGCGCGATCGTCTATCAGCAGCCCGACGTGGTTGAGGTGTTGCTGCTGCAAGGTTTCGCCATGGCAGCGATGGCCATGCTGTTGCTGAACATCTGGAGCACCCAGGACAACACCATCTACAACTTCGCCGTCGCCGGCTGCAACCTGCTGCGCACCGGGCGCCGCAAGACCGTGACCCTGGCCGGTGCGGTGATCGGCACGCTGCTCGCGCTGTTGGGCATGTATGACATGCTGGTGCCTTATCTGATCCTGCTCGGCACCGTGATTCCGCCGATTGGCGGGGTCATCATGGCCGACTTTTTCTTCCGCTGGCGCGGTCACTATCCGCGCCTGGCCGACGCACGGCTGCCGGCCTTCAACTGGCCGGGGCTCGGGGCCTACGCGGTTGGCACCCTCGCGGCGTTTCACTCGCCGTGGATAGCGCCGCTGGTGGGGATCGCCGCTGCCGCGCTAACGTATGTCATCGTCACCGGCCTGCTGGGCGCCCGCCGCGCCAGCGCGCCACTACAAGACCTATAAGAAGGATTTGCCTGATGCACATCATCAACGCCCGCCTGCGCAACCAGGAAGGTCTGCACGAATTGCACCTGGAAGACGGCCTGATCCGCAGCATCGCGCGCCAGACCGAAGCGCCGACCCTCGGCCCCGACGACCTCGACGCCGACGGCAATCTGGTGGTACCGCCCTTCGTCGAGCCGCACATTCACCTCGACGCCACCCTGACCGCCGGCGAGCCGCGCTGGAACATGAGCGGCACGCTGTTCGAAGGCATCGAGTGCTGGGGCGAGCGCAAGGTCACCATCACCCAGGAAGACACCAAAAACCGGGCCAAGAAAACCATTCAGACACTGGCCGCCCACGGCATCCAGCATGTGCGCACCCACGTCGACGTCACCGATCCGCAACTCACCGCGCTCAAGGCGATGCTCGAAGTGCGCGAGGAAAGCCGTCATCTGATCGACCTGCAGATCGTCGCGTTCCCCCAGGAAGGCATCGAGTCGTTCCGCAATGGGCGCGAGCTGATGGAAGAAGCGATCCGCATGGGCGCGGACGTGGTCGGAGGGATTCCGCATTTCGAGTACACCCGCGATCAGGGCGTCAGCTCGGTGAAATTTCTGATGGACCTGGCCGAACGCACCGGCTGCCTGGTGGACGTGCACTGCGACGAAACCGACGACCCGCACTCACGCTTCCTCGAAGTGCTGGCCGAAGAGGCCCGCAGCCGCGACATGGGCGCACGTGTGACGGCCAGCCACACCACCGCGATGAGTTCCTACGACAACGCCTACTGCGCCAAACTGTTCCGCCTGCTCGGGCATTCGGGCATCAGTTTCGTCTCCTGCCCGACCGAAAGCATTCACCTGCAGGGCCGTTTCGACAACTTCCCGAAACGCCGTGGCGTGACCCGCGTCAACGAGCTGCTCGAAGCCGGCATGAACGTCTGCTTCGGTCAGGACTCGATCGTCGATCCGTGGTATCCGCTGGGTAACGGCAACATCCTGCGCGTGCTCGAAGCCGGGCTGCACATCTGCCACATGCTCGGTTACCGCAATCTGCAAAGCGCACTGGATCTGGTCACCGACAACAGCGCCAAAGCCATGCACCTTGGCGAACGCTACGGTCTTGAACAGGGTCGCCCGGCCAACCTGCTGATCCTGTCGGCGGACAGCGATTACGAAGTCATCCGCAGCCAGGGTCTGCCGCTGTATTCGATCCGTGACGGCAAGGTGTTGGTGAAGCGGCAGATGCCGGTGGTGGAGTTCGTCGAGGGGTGAGCGGCGGTTATGGTTCGCGGCGGTCTTATTGCAAAACGATAGAGCCGCCCTGTCAGATCTGACAGGCGACAACCGCAGCGAACCAGCTCACAGTGAAATCCAAGGGATCCATCGTTCCCGGGGGGACGATCATGAAAGGGACTTCACCTTTTTGTCTGATGCGCGGTGCCGAACAGACGCACGCCAGTCAGATCACCGCCCTGTTCCTCCAGTAATACCGGTGCCGTTCCACCCGGCATGACCACCTGCACCTCACCTGCCGACACCCAGCCCGCCCGCCACGCCGCACACGCCACTGCACTGGCGCTGGTGCCGGAAGACGCCGTCGGGCCTTCGCCCCGTTCGAATACTCGCGCGGCGATGCGTTGATCGCCTGCGTGCATCGCCCATTGCAGATTGACCCCGGCCGGGCACGGCTGACCGGCGCCAACGGGCATGGCGAAGGCGATGGCGGTCAGGCTATCGGCCAGCGGCGACTCAAGCATCTGCGCGTTGCCCGGCAGTGCGGCTTCGTCCTGCACCAGTGTCACGCAATGGGGATTGCCGATGCGCACGAACTGGCTGTGTTCCCAGGCAGGATCGAGTTGCGCCAATGGCCGGACGCGGCTGACTTCCACGTTGTTGAACTGCACGGGTTCAACGCCGACTGCACCGACAGCTGCCGGACCGAAACCGGGTTGCCCGAGATCCAGCCAGAAGCCTTGCACACCCGCCACCTCAGCCGGTTTGACGGCAACGGGCACCGGCGATGACGCATCCAGCTTGTCGTGATGCACCTGCAACGATGCGCCCTGCTCCGGCATCAGCCCTTGCTCAAGCAGGGCCTGGGAGAAAATCGTCAGACCGTTACCGCTGCGCTCGGCCAGTGTGCCATCGGTATTGACGATCAGCAGATCGAAGGGTGGCGAGGATTGAAACGGGCCGATCAGCAAGCCATCGCTGCGGTGGGACTTGCTGCCGGCAGGTCGCTGACCGTCGGACCAGTCGCAACACAGGGTGATCGCGGCGCGGCTCCACGCCTGTCGGGACAAGGCACATTGCGCGGCATCGGTGGGCAGGTCGATGCCCGACTCCCGCAGCGCCCGGGGTGAAATCACTCCGTAGATATTGCCCCGTGCATCGTAGAACTGCGTCATGAACCGCCCCGTGTTTTCCTGTTTTCTGAAGCGCCACTTTAAAACGCAATTCCCTGTGGGAGCGAGCTTGCTCGCGATGGCGGTGTATCAGTCAGGCTCGCTCCCACAGAAGAGCTGTGCAAGGATGTCCCCTGCTGAAACGTTTTTTGCCAAGGATTCCAATGACCAGTCTTACGCCCAGCGACACGTTCGTCCCCGGACGCCTGCAACAGATGTCCACGCGCATCGCCTTCTTCATCGCCGGGCTCGGCATCGCGGCGTGGGCGCCGCTGGTGCCGTATGCCAAGGCGCGGGCCGGGCTCGATGAAGGGACGCTGGGTCTGTTGCTGTTGTGTCTGGGTGTGGGTTCGATTCTGGCAATGCCGCTGGCGGGGATCCTGGCCACGCGGTTCGGCTGTCGGCGTGTGGCAACCGGCGGCACCTTACTGATCTGCGCGGCATTGCCGTTGCTGGCAACGGTGTCGTCGATACCTGCGTTGATCGCTACGTTGTTCATGTTCGGCGCCGGGCTCGGCACGGTGGACTCGACGGTGAACCTGCAAGCGGTGATCGTCGAGCGGGCCAGCGGCAAGAACATGATGTCGGGGTTTCACGGGCTGTTCAGCCTCGGCGGGATCGTTGGCGCGGCAGGCGTCAGCGCCCTGCTCGGCCTTGGGTTGTCACCACTTGCGGCGATGCTGGTGGTGGTCGTGGTGCTGATTGCGGCGCTGTTCAAGGCTGTGCCGCACATGTTGCCTTACGGCAGTGAAAGTTCGGGACCGGCGTTCGCGGTGCCCCACGGAGTCGTGCTGTTCATCGGCGGCATGTGCTTCATCGTATTCCTCACCGAAGGCGCGGCGCTGGACTGGAGCGCGGTGTTTCTGGCGCAGGAACGCGGGATCGATACGGCTTATGCAGGGCTGGGTTATGCCGCGTTCGCGCTGACGATGACTGCGGGTCGTTTGACCGGTGACCGGATTGTTCGCGCACTGGGTGCGACGCGGATCATTCTGTTTGGCGGACTGCTGGCGGCAGCAGGTTTGTTTCTGGCGACGTTCGCCCCAAGCTGGGAAGCCGCACTGATCGGCTATGCACTGGTCGGCGCCGGCTGTTCGAACATCGTGCCGGTGCTGTACACGGCGGTGGGCAAACAGACGGTGATGCCGGAAAGCATCGCGGTGCCGGCGATCACCACGCTGGGTTATGCGGGGATTCTGGCGGGGCCGGCGGTGATCGGGTTTGTCGCCCATGCCAGCAGCCTGAGTTTCGCCTTCGGACTGATGGCGACGCTGCTGGTGGCGGTGGCGATTGGCGGGAAAGCACTGAAGGTCTGAACCAGCTCGCTCCCACGCATTGCGTGAGAGCGATCCGGGCAAGGTCAGAACCCGACGCTGGCCTGCACGAAGAACGTCCGCGGCGCGCCGACATACATCCCCGAGTTGTTGTCGCTGGAGCGGGTGAAGTATTGCTTGTCGAAGATGTTTTTCACCCCGGCGCCGAGCTTCAGGTTCGACAGCTGCGCACCGAAGTCATAGCCGCCGCGTACGTTCCAGGTCACATAACCCGGGATGTCGCCGTACTGCCCGTCCGCCGTGCCTTCGGTGATGTAGTTGTTGCTGAAGCTGCCGTCGGCATTCACGCCGGTGCCCGGTGAACGCTGCTTGGACTGGGCGAAACCGTCGATGTTGTAGGTCCAGCGATTGATGTCGTAGCGCAGACCGACGGTCGCCACCTGACGCGAGTAGAACGGCAGGTCACGGCCCTTGAAGCCTGGGATCTCGCCTTCGTAGGTCGCGCGGGTGTAAGTGAAACCGGCGTTGGCAGTCAGACCATCGAGACGAGGATCCAGCGCCGCCATGTCGTAGTGCACCGAAGCCTCGATACCCTGGTGCTTGGTGGCGCCGAGGTTGGTCCAGCCCACATCGTTGCTGATGTATTGCAGTTCGTCATCGAAGTCGATGTAGAACAGCGTCACTTCTCCGCCCCACACGTCATCGTTATAGCGGGTGCCGATTTCGTAGGTCTTGGCCTTTTCCGGCTCCAGGCCGTTGGCGGTCTGGTCACCCGAGCCGCCCTGTCCCAGCTGGAAATACTGCAGGCTGCCGAACGAGGTTTCGTAGTTGGCAAACAGCTTCCACGCATCCGACAGGTGATACATCACGCTCAGCGCGGGCAACGGTTCATTGCTGTCGATGCTGCGGTTTTTCTCCGGCACGCGTTTGCCGGCGGTGTCGAGCACGGCGCGGTCGTGCCAGTCGGTGTTGATATGCTCGAAGCGAATGCCCGGGGTGATGGTCCAGTTGCCGACGTCGATCTTGTTGTCGACGTAGACCGAGTTGGCCTCGGTGCCGCCGGTACGGTCCTGGAACACGTGGCCGTCGGAAGTCTTGGTGACCACCGGCTCATTGTTGACCAGCGCCAGACGGCTCGACTGCTCGTGCATCGCTTCTTTCAGGTAGCGATAACCGACGCTGACTTCCTGCGTGGTGGGGCCGACATCGAATACCCGCGAGACACGTGGTTCGATACCCAGCGTGTAGTAGGAACGCGGGTACGAACTCAGGGTTTTCAGGTCGCGAGCAGCAATGGTGCTGCCACGGAAGCTGTCGGTGTAATAGGTCAGCACTTCGGCCTGGGTGCGTTCGTCGATCTGGCGGATCCACTTGAACGACACATCCTTGCGGCGGCCGCTGAAGTTGTCGTAGTCGCGCACCGAGTCATACGGCTTGTCGTCGTACTGCTTCTGCGTCAGGCCGCCGGGCATGTCGGCGCTGGCGTCGTAGTAGTGGAAATTGAGACTGAAATCGTCCTGATCGGTCGGCGCCCAGTGGGTCTTGAGCAGCACGTCGTCGATATCGTTGCCGTTGTTGCGCTCGCGGTAACCGTTGCCGTTGACGCCGGAATACAACAGCGCGACGCCCATGCCGTTGTCGGCGGTGCCGCCAAGGAAAGCGGTGTCGATGTGTTTCCAGCCGCCGTAGCGGGTGGTTTCCAGGGTGGTACCGATTTCACCGGTGGCTTTTTCCGGAATCGCACGGGTCACGAAGTTGATCACGCCACCAACGTTCTGCGGCCCGTAACGCACGGAACCGGCGCCACGCACAACGTCGATGCTGTCGAGGTTGCCGGAGGAAATCGGTGCCATTGACAGTTGTGGCTGACCATACGGCGCGAACGCCGCCGGCACGCCGTCGATCAGCACGGTGGAGCGCGGCGACAGGCGCGAAGTCAGGCCACGCACGCCGACGTTCAGCGAGATGTCGCTGCCACCGGTGCCGTTGGAGTCTTGCACCTGCACGCCCGGTACACGCTTGAGGACGTCGCTGACGTTCATCGCGCCCTGCTCGACCATGGCCTCACGGCGGATCACCGTCCGCGCGCCCGGGTGGTTCTGTACCACAGCGGCATCGGCGTCGCCGAGCCAGTCACCGACCACTTTGATGTCGGTCACGCCCAGTTCCAGCGGGCCGCTGGCGGCTGCGGTCGGCGCTGGCGACAGGGTCACCGAGCCTTCATTGATCTGATAATTCAGGCCGCTGCCCTGCAGCAACTGGCGCAGCGCATCCTCCGGCGAAAGATTGCCATCGACGGCCGGGGCCTGTTTGCCGGCGACCAGGTCCGGGCTGAAAAACACCTGCAGCGAGGTTTGCTGACCCAGTTCGCTCAGCGCCTGGCCCAGTGGCTGCGCGCGGATATGAATGGCGTCGGCGGCGAATGCCAGCGGCATCGCGGCGTTGACCGCCAGCGCAAGCGCCAGCGGTAACCAAGGGGATTTTTTGTTGTTGGCAGTGGTGTTTTTCACGTCGTACGGAGTCCTGTGGATCGCAAGAGTGTGCGGCTGTTAATGCAAACCAGTTGCAGTTGAACAGGAAGACGACAAACTCGAAAAAAACCTGAATTTTATTTTGAAATTATTTCCTGGCTGCCATCGGCGTGGGTCCGCACGGCCACCGGAAGGATGCTCGGCAAAGCCTTGAGCAAGGCGTCGGTGTTGTCGGATTTGAACACGCTGGTCAGGCGCAGACTTGCCACGGCCGGGTTGGCGACGGTCAACGGCTTGTCGCGGTAACGGGACACTTCTTCGACCACTTCACTGAGACTGGCGTTATTGAACACCAGTTTGCCGCTGCGCCAGGCCGTCAATTCCGCCGGGTTGACCGCGTAAGCCTGAGCCATAACGCCATGGACGTCGACATGGGTGCCGAGGCCGGCCGTCAGGTTGATGAATTGGTTTTCCGGCGCATGCCGCCCCTGCACCTTGACGGTGCCCTGCTCCACCGCGACCCGGGTTTGCGTCACGTCGCGGCGCACATCGAAGCGCGTGCCGGTGACCGTGACCTTGCCGCTGCCGGCCTCGACCACGAACGGTCGCGAAGTGTCGTGCTCGACGCTGAACATCGCCTCGCCTTCGGTCAACTCGATCAGGCGCCGATCCTTCTCGAAACGCACCTGCAAACGACTGCGGCTGTTGAGGTCGATCACCGAACCGTCCGGCAATGCCACATGCTTGCGCTCGCCCAGCGCGGTGACGAATTCGGCGCTATAACCCGCCGGATGATTCAAGCCACTGAACAGACCGAGCCCGAGGGCCACCGTGACCACACTGGCCGCCACTGCATAACGCAGCAGCGGACGGCGTTCGCGACGGGCTGGCGGAGTTTCACACAGGGCCTTGAGCCGTGGCGCCGGCAGCAGATCCGCCGCCGTCCACAGGCCTTGCAGCAACTGGAATTCGTCACGGTGCTGCGGATGTTCGTTCAGCCAGGCTTCGAAGTTCCGATATTGTTCGGCGTCGACAGCAGGCTCCTGCAAACGCACAAACCAGCGTGCCGCCTCATCGCGCACCGTTGTTTGCCCGCACGCGCAATCACGAGTATCCATCATGGAATGTCCTGTTTGGCTGGGGATGAAAAGACGCCGCGGCTCATGATTGCGCCCCGTCCAGGCGATCACGCAGATGCCGCAGGGTGCGGATCATATACTTTTCCACCATGTTCTTGGACAGGCCCAGGCGCTCGGCGATTTCCGCCTGGGTCAGGCCTTCGATCTTCTGCCAGACGAAAATCCGCCGGCAGTTGACCGGCAATTCGGTGAGCGCCCGTTCGATGGAATCGGCCAACTGGATCGCATGCATGTAATGCTCCGGGTCACCGGTCGGCGACTCACTGAGATCGATCGCCTCCGACTCCATGGCGCCCCGCCGGTCCTCACGCCGATAGCCGTCCACCGCGATGTTGCGCGCCGTCTGATGCAAATACGCCCGGGGTTGCTGCACCGCCGACGAATCGGATTCGAGCACCCGCACAAAGGTGTCGTGCGCCAGATCCTCGGCCTGCGAGCGATTGCGCAGGCGACGGGTCCAGGTGCCGATCAACTCTTCGTAATGCTCGAGAAAGCCGGGTCTGCGGGGCAGCATGGGGATCATTGCGGCGTGCTGAGGAAAGGGGCGGGAATGGTAATACTTCCTATTAAGCCCGGCAAATCATTCCAGGGCCCCTCGACAAGAGGATGCAAACACCCTATTTGCCTTTGGCCTTGCCGATACCTTTTCCCTGATCCGGGTCGACAATCCCGAAGCAGCCCACCGGTGGGTGCAGGTACTGATACAGGGGATTGACCAGCAGGTGCGCATCACCGCAAGTAATCAAGTGCATGTGGTCACGGTAAGTGTCGATGAGGTGCTGGATCGAAGGCGCGATGTAGGGATGAATGCCAGTGCGCAATCCCATGCCGGCCTTCACATAGTTCGAATAGAGTTCCTTGAACTTGCCACCGTCCTTGGCTGGCAGCCGAGTAGTTGGCGATGGAGGAGCACTGAACAGATCCTGAAACTTCTCGAACCCCGTCCTCTCTCCCACGTAGGGCCTGGCAAAATCTGTGAGGGCCTTGTACTCGGCCTTTAGAAATCCCATGTCCGCGACTTTTTTGCAGTCGTCCAGCATGCCTTGGACGAATGCAACCATGACATTGGCGGGAAAGTCTTGCGCTTTGTTGTAGTAATTCTTCATCAGGTTTTCAAGGATCGGGAAAACCGGGTGCTCCCAGCCGAAAACCTTGCCCCGGTCGAAAACCGGCGCGAACAACGGCGGCACTGACTGACGCGTGACGTCCCTTGGATACTGCTCGACATGGCAGACGATCTTGTTGTCTTCGATCAGCGGTCCGAAGAAGTCTGCCCATACACCCTGAGCCGCCCACTGAAACGGCGGTTCCCGGTGGGCATCGCCGGTGAGAAAGATCATCGGGTCGTACTCATCCGGAAAATGTTTGGCGGCCGCTGCAAGATCCTCCGCCCGCTCATCCGACATCAACACCCCTTCATCGATCCACCAACTGCTGCCGAACTTCTTGCCCATGAAATTGCACTCCGTCAGTCCCTTGCAGTGAGCATCCGTTTCATGACGCTAGCCGTCATCCGGGATTTTTCCAGCAGCCCACGACACCTCCAGCGCTCTAACCCGCGACAACCTCCGCTTTGCGCAAGCAAAACCACCCATGCATCAACCCCGCCTGAAAGAACTGTACCGGCGCCTCGAACCCGGCCGACTCGATCAGTCCGGCGACCTGTGGCGCCGGCAGGATCGCCACATCGCTGGCATACGCTGCTCGCGCTCGTTCGAGCATTTGCGCCGGCACCTGGGCCGAAGCCATCAGCGTCATCCAGTGACGCAGCAATGCTTCATAGGCCGGCGAGGCGGTGTCAGAAGCGAGATCAGCGTTCGCCAGAACCCCGCCCGGCACCAGACGACGAGCAATCTCGTGGAAAAAGCCGATACGGGCCTGCGGGTCGAGCAAAAACTGCGACACAAGAAAACAGGTCGCCCCGTCGTAAGCGCAGTCATCCGTCAGCGTATCGAGGTAGCCTTCGTGAAAACGGCAACGGGCCAGGAAGCCGCCTTCGGTCGCTCTTTGACGGCACACGTCGAGCATCGCGCCCGAAGGGTCGACCCCGGTGAATTGCCAGCCGGGAAACCGCTGCGCCAGGTGCGCCATTTCCACACCGGTGCCCACACCGACACAGAGAATCCGGGCATTTTCCGGCCGGCCCGCGAATACCGAATCCAGCAGCAAATAAAGAGCATCACGAATGGGCGCCATGCCGCTCCACTGTTTGTCATAGACAGCGGACTGCTGGTCGAACAAGGCCTTGAGTGCCTGATTGTCCATGGAAAACTCCTCTGCATCATGATCGCGGTGAAGTTTCATTATCGCAGGGCTGTCAAGGCCTCCCCGGTCCAGCGTGCGATTGATCATTCCGTCCAGCAACTGGTCGCAATCCATCAACCCCCACACCGCCCCGCACCCTAGATTAGATCCCACAACAACAAGCCGTGGAGATCGCCTCATGCACAGTTTCCAGACCCGCAAGCAGCACAGCCCGGTCGATGCCTGGGATCAGCAGGATCCGGAGCAGGCCTTCACCCTGCCCTCGCGTTATTTCTACGATGACAGCCTGTTCCGTGCCGAGCGCGACAACATTTTCATGAAGGCCTGGCATGTCGCCGGGCATGTCAGTGAATTCGCCGAGCCGGGACAGTTCGTGGTCACCGATCTGTTCGATCAGAGCGTGGTGGTGGCGAAGAACCGGCAGGGGCAGATCCATGGTTTTCACAACGTCTGCCAGCATCGCGGCAATCGCTTGCTCGAAGAGCGCCGTGGTACCACCAGCGGCGTGGTGCGCTGCGCCTATCACTCATGGTGCTACGAGATGGACGGCAGCCTGCGTGGTGCACCGCGTTGCGAGCGGATGAAGAATTTCGAGCTGGCGCAGTTCAACATTCCCCAGGTGCGCACCGAAGAACTCGGCGGTTTCATCTACTTCAACCTCGACCCGAATGCGCCGTCGCTGCGGGATCTGTTCCCCGGCGCCGACGAAGAAATGCGCCGGGTGTTCCCGGACCTGACCGACATGCGCCTGATCGAGGAACAGGACGTGATCGTGCCGGCCAACTGGAAGGTGATCATGGACAATTCCATCGAGGGCTATCACTTCAAGCTGTCCGGCCCGTGCCACATCGACCTCGCCCGGCTGATCGACTTCAAGGGTTATCAGTTGATCAAACGCGACCACTGGTGGACCTACGCCGCACCGGCCAATCTGTCGGCGACCGAGGCCTATGGCGTGCCGCTGAAAAGCGAGCTGAATCCGCAGGAATGCTTCTTCAACATCGGCCTGTGGCCGAACAACACCTTCTACACCTTCCCGTTCTCCGAGTTTCTCGGCTCGTTCATCATGATTCCACTGGATGCCGAGCGCTCGCTGCTGCGCTTCGGTTACTACTCCAGCAACCCCGAGACAGCCGCCGTCAGCACGGCGTGCATGAAGTGGATGAACGAAGACCTCGGCCCCGAAGACATCGCCCTGAACATCTCGGTGCAAAAAGGCCTGCGCTCGCTCGGCTATGACCAGGGCCGCTACATGATCGACGCCCAGCGCAGCAATGAAAGCGAGCATCTGGTGCATCACTTTCATCGCCTGGTGTTCAACGGCATTCACGGCCATTGCGTGGACTGATCCGCCCTTCCCTCGTCATTTGTCAGAACGGAGCAAACCATGGACGACACCGGGTTTGATTACCTGATCGTGGGCGCCGGCTCGGCCGGTTGCGTGTTGGCCAATCGCCTGAGCGAAGACCCGAGCGTGCGCATCCTGCTGCTGGAGGCCGGCCCCGAGGACAAGAGCTGGACGATCGACATGCCGTCCGCCGTGGGCCTTGTGGTGGGCGGGTCGCGCTACAACTGGCGCTATCAGTCGAAGCCGGAGCCATACCTCGACGGCCGGCGGATCGGCACGCCAAGAGGCCGCACCCTCGGCGGTTCATCGTCGATCAACGGCATGGTCTACATCCGTGGCCATGCCCGGGATTACGACGGCTGGGCAGGACAGGGCTGCACCGGCTGGAGCTATCGCGAGGTGCTGCCGTACTTCAAGCGTGCGCAGACTCACGCCGATGGCGGCGATGACTATCGCGGTGCCGGCGGCCATTTGCACGTCACCCCTGGCGACGTCGGCACACCGTTGTGCGCAGCGTTCATCGCGGCCGGGGCCGAGGCCGGTTATGGTGTCAGCAAGGATCTGAACGGTTATCGTCAGGAAGCCTTCGGCCCGGTGGATCGCACCACACGCAACGGTCGGCGCTGGAGCACTTCGCGCGGTTATCTGAGCAAAGCGTTGGCCCGGGGCAATGTGCGGGTGGTCACCGATGCACTGGTGCTGCGCATTCTGTTCGAGGGACGGCGAGCGGTGGGGATTGACTATGAACAGAACGGCGAAACGAACACTGTCCGCGCCCGGCGTGAAGTGCTGCTGACCGCCGGGGCGATCAACTCCCCGCAGTTGCTGCTGCTCTCGGGCGTGGGCCCGGCGGCAGAATTGCGCGACCTCGGCATCAGCGTTATCCACGACCTGCCCGGCGTCGGCAAACGCCTCAACGATCACCCGGATGCGGTCGTGCAATATCGCTGCAAGCAACCGGTGTCGCTGTATCGCTGGACCACCGCGCCGGGCAAATGGTGGATCGGTGCGCGCTGGTTCGTCCGTCACGATGGTCTGGCGGCGAGCAACCATTTCGAGGCCGGCGCGTTCCTGCGCTCCCGGGCCGGCGTCGAGCACCCGGACCTGCAACTGACCTTCATGCCGCTGGCGGTGCAACCGGGCAGCGTCGAACTGGTGCCGACCCACGCGTTCCAGATCCACATCGACCTGATGCGCCCCACCAGTCTCGGTAGCGTGACGTTGCACAGCGCCGAACCCCGGCGGCCGCCAAGGATTCTGTTCAACTACCTGAAGTCCGCGCAGGACCGTGCCGACATGCGCGCCGGCGCACGGCTGGTGCGCGAGATCCTCGAACAACCGGCGATGGCTCCGTTCAAGGGTGAAGAACTGGTGCCGGGCCGTTCGGTGCAGACCGACGCCGAGCTCGACGCCTGGGCGCGGCAAGTCACGGAAACCGGCTACCATGCCAGCGGCACCTGCAAGATGGGCCCGATTGACGACCCTGAAGCGGTGGTCGATCCACAACTGCGGGTGCACGGCCTCGACGGTTTGCGCGTCGTGGACGCATCGATCATGCCAGTGATCGTCAGCGGCAACACCAACGCACCGACGGTGATGATCGCGGAAAAGGCCAGCGACCTGATCCGCAACCTCGCCCCGCTGCCAGCCGCCGATGTACCGGTGTGGACCCATCCGCACTGGCAGACCGAACAACGATAAAGCAGAGATGGCGATGACCCGATCCGCTGAAGCTGTACCGCGCCATGAAGCACCGCTGCGAGTGGCGGTGCTGTTGCTGCCGGCGTTTTCCAATTTCGGTCTGGCGGCGGTGCTGGAACCACTGGCCATCGCCAACTGGCTGAGCCAGCGCAGGCTGTTCGAGTGGACACTATTGTCCTTGCAGCCCGGCCCGGTGACGGCCAGCAACGGTCTGGCAAGCATCGCCGAGGACGGTTTGAACACTGAGCAGGCCTTCGACGCCTGCGTGGTGCTGGCCAGTTTCGAGGTGCATCAACACAGTCGCAACCCCGCGCTCAAGAGTTGGTTGCGCAAGCAGGCGTTGTTCGGTGCGGTGTTGATCGGCGTGGAAACCGGCACTGAATTGCTGGCGGCTGCCGGTGTGCTCGATGGCTACGAAGCGGCGGTGCATTGGGACAACCTGCAAGGCTTTCAGGAAAGCTACCCCAAGGTCCGCGCCCGACCGCAGCTCTACACCCTCGAACGTCAGCGCCTGACCTGCGCCGGCGCGACGACCATTCTCGACATGCTGCTGGGCTGGATCGGCCAGCGCTTCGATGCGGATCTGGCCCGGGAAATCGGCCTGCACCTGTTGATGGGCCAGATGCGCGCCCCGGCGGACAATCAGCTCGACGGCGGCCTGGGCAACAGCGGGATGTACGGCAACAAGATCCGCCGTGCCGTGCAGTTGATGGAAAAGGCGCTGGAAGAACCGCTGGACTGCGAGGCGATTGCCAGCGAAGTCGGCCTGTCGCGGCGGCAACTGGAGCGCCAGTTCAAACATCAGACCGGGCTCTCGCCGCTCAAGTACTACATCACCCTGCGCCTGGCCCGGGCGCACAACCTGCTGCAACAGACACAGATGAGCGTGGCCCAGGTGGCGGCGTGTTCGGGGTTTGGCTCGCTGGAGCATTTCTCCCGCACTTACCGCGCACGTTTCGGCTGCCCGCCGAGCGAGGACCGGCGTCAGGCGTGGAGCGCGCCGGTGATGCGCCAGCCGTTGAGCAAGCATCAAACCTGACACACATCCCAGTGGGAGCGAGCCTGCTCGCGATAGCGCCAGATCAGTCGACACCTGTGCTGAATGACACTCCGCCATCGCGAGCAGGCTCGCTCCCACAGGTGTGTGTTTCAGGTCATTGCCTATACTGCTGCTCTTCTTCGTCGAGGATGTGCATCAGCGCCGCAAAATGCTTATCGGCAAACCCCGGATACTCCAGCCACTGCCGACACGTCTTGCGCGCCACTTCATCGCTGGCCACGCGCAATTCGCGCCCGGTCGCCAACGCGGTGATGTAAACCTCGCAAGCCCGCTCGAAGTAATACAGTTCATCAAACGCCTGGGCCACGCTCGGTGCCGCGACCAGCAAGCCGTGATTGCCCATCAGCAGGATCGGCTTGTCGCCGAGCAATTTGCTCACCCGCTCCGCCTCATCACCAAGCCCCATGCCATCAAAGCCGTCATCAATCGCCACCCGCTCGAAGAACCGCATGCTGTTCTGTTCGATCGGTGGCAGCCGCGAATCCTTCAGGCAAGCCAGCGTCGTCGCGTATTTGCTGTGGGTGTGCAGGATGCAGCGGGCCTGGGGCTGGTTGCGGTGCAAAGCGCTGTGCAAGGACCAGGCGGTGATGTCCGGGGCGTCCGGACGGTCGAGACTGGCCGGATCGTCGGCGTCGAGCAACAGCAGGTCACTGGCGCGAATTCGCGAGAAATGCTTGCCGTAAGGATTGATCAAAAACTCGCGACCATCCGCTGAAGTGGCCACGCTGAAATGATTGGCGATGGATTCGTGCAGGTTCAAGCGCGCGGCCCAGCGCAGGGCGCAGGCCAGCTGGATTCTCAGGTATTCGACGTTGTCGTGCATGGCGCGGCCTCCCGGTTTCATCCGAGTGTAGAGCGCATGCATTCATCGACTTGACGGGAAACGACAGTGGCTGCCGTTTTGAGAGAGACGCACATCAGAAGCGGGAGCGAGCTGGCTCGCCCCCGCCGGTTTCACTGACGGTGAATCAACCTCTTTCGTCGATCCCCGCTTGCAGGGACTGACTGTCCAGATGACCGCTCAGGGTCACTGGGCCGACTTTCAGGTTGCCGTTTTCAAGGGAAACCTTCGGTGCGTTTTCTTCGGTTTTGTGCGGCAGGTCCAGGCCGGCTTTCACGCCGTAGTCGCGGTTGCTCAGGTCGGTGCTGCTGACCTTCGCCCCCCCCAGATCGACCTTGCCTTCAGTGGCGGAAATCCGCGCACCGGTCAGCTGCGTAGCGCCGCCGACCGTGAGATTCACACCCTGGCTACCGCTGATGCCTGACGCCTGTTTCACGCTGTCCTTGTGCGCGTATTCGCCTTCGGCTTTCAGCGTCGGCTTGTAGTCGGTGCCGGCCAGTTTGCCTTTGTCGTCTGCAGGAGTCTTCTTCGCGGTCAGGCCCAGATCGACATCGACCTTGGCGTGACTGCTGGAGTCCTGACGGCTTTCGACCGACAGATCACCGGCCACGTTGCCGCTGACATTGCGCGCATCGATCCGCGCACCGCTCAGGCTCGCATCACCGGCGCTGTTCAGCACCACAGTGTCAGCCTTGATCTGGCTGTTCTGCTGAGTGGTGCCTTGCAGGTAATCCACGCCGACCTTGGCCCCGGCATTGAAGCCGTGGTCGCTGCTGACTTTTTCATCGGCGGCGGTCGGTGTGCTTTTGCTCAGATTGCCACCGGCGTTGAGCGCAACATTCCAGTTGTTACGGCTGTCGGTGGACTGCGCGGACTCCTGAACGAAGCCGCCCTTCTGCGCGTCGATGCCGACGTTTGGCGCAGTGACCTGAGTGCCTTGCAGGCGCACCGAATCACCGCTCAACGCGATGCCGTTCTGGCTGTTGAGCTGGCCACCGGTAAGAGTCTGCGTGTTCTCGTTGACCCGGCCGATGTTGAAGTTGCCGCTGAGGTTGCCGCCCTGATCGCGGCTCTTCTCGCTGTTGGTTTTGCTACCGCCGGCCTTCAGACCGCCGCCGAGATTGCTGCCAGTGGCGATGTGCGAATCAGTAGCCGCTTGCAGGTCGAGCTTGCCGCCGGCCTTCAGGTCGATTGCGCCAGCGCTGTCGATCTTCGTGCCCTGCTGAACCTGATTGCCGCCGCTGCTCAGTTGCACCGGACCGCTGCCGCTGAGGCTGGCGACGTGCGCCTGGGTATCGGTGGTCTGGTTGCCTTTGTGATCGAGCTGGAACCCGGCGCCAAGATCGACGTTGGTGCCGTCGGTGCCCGGCAAGGTGCCGACGGTCAACGAGCCGTTGCCGCGCAGACTGGAGCTGTCACTGCTTTGACGATCATTGGCCTGGTTCAGCGCCAGATCACCGCCGGTCTTGACGTTGACACCGCCCTGCCCGCCATCGAAACGGCTGCCTTCGAACTGTGCGTCACGGGCGACATTGATGTTCACACCCTGATTGCCGGCGTAAACGCCGACCACCGCCGTGGAGTTGTTTTTGCTCGACTGGCTGCTGCCACCCGCGCCGCTGCCGGCCACGTTCACGTCTTCACCGGTCTTGGTGTAGACGCGCACATCGACCTTGGCATCCACCGACTTTTCGGTGCTGTTGTGGGTGTTGTTCGCGGTATCGGCCACCAGTTTGTCAGCGCTGATGTTCACTTTGCCGGCGCTGGCATTGTACTGGGTGCCCTGGTCGTGCAGCGTGCCGCCGACCTTCACGTCCACGGTCTGGCCGTCGAACCGGCTGACCACGGCGTTGCTGCTCTGCCCGGTTTTATCGGCGCTCGCATGACCGACCGCCACGTCGATACCGACGTTCGGCTGACCGAGATTGGCCAGTGCGTCCTTGTCCGGCAACTTGCCGTCGAGCACTTCTTTCACCGCGCCGGCAATCGGCCGGGCGATGTCTTTGTACTCGACGTTGGCGCCAATGTCCGCCGACCAGTTGCTCTCCTTGTGGGTGCTGCTCTCGGTGTTGCTGGCGGCACGGTTGTCGACTTCGTTGGCGGCGACGTTCAGGCCGTTGCCGGACTTCAGTTGCGCGCCTTCGGTGGCGAGTTTGTCCGCGTTGATGTTGAGGCTGCCGCTGCTCTGCACACCGGTGGTTTGCGCGGTGGTTTTGCCGGTGGTGTCTTGCGAGGTGCTGTGCGAGAAATCCACGCCGCTGCCGGCGCGGTCGAGGCCGCCGGTGTAGTAGAAACCGCCGCCGGTGCTGCGGGTCTCGGTCGAGGTGCTGTGGCTGTCCTGCTCAGCCAGCAACGAAACATTCTTGCCGCTCAGGGTAGTGTCGCCAGCGGTGGATTTCACCTCGGCGCCCTTGAGCGTCACGTCGCCGCCCGCCTTCACCTGTACGGTGCCACCGCTGAGGCTGGAGCCCTGCTGGGTGACGTCGTTGGCGGTGACGGTTTGTGCCTTGTCTTCGTAATGCACGCCGGCGCGATACTGCTCCGCCGTCTGCTCCTTGGCGTAGGCGTCGAAGCCACGGGTCTGGGTGCTGTTGCTGCTGTCGTGGGTGTTCTGCGTCGAATGCACATTCACGTCACCGGCCGCATCCGCCGTCAGCGAACCACCGGCCTTGACCGTGGATCCGGCGACTTCGATGTCCTTGGCGCTTTTCAACTTGAGGTTGCTGTCGGACGCCAACTCGCTGCGCACCGTGGTGCTGTCCTTGCTGTTCTGCCGGGACTCGTCCTTGGTGATGCCGAAGAACTTGCTGTCCTTGTCGTGATTGTTGCTGTGCGAAGTGTCCTGCACGCCGTCGATGGTCAGCGAACCGTTGTCGCTGATCACGCTGGCGTCCTTGGCGCCACGCACCTGGCTGCCGCTGATGCGCACGTCGTCGGCCTTGACCAGCAGCTTGCCGGCGGCGTTGATCTTGCTGCCCTGATGCTGGGTCTGGCCCTTGTCGGCGTCGCCGGTCTTGCCGAAGAAACCGCCGCCGACCAGATCACCGGAATAACGGTTGTCGCTGCTGCGATTGGTGCGGGTCGCGGTGGTGATTTCCACCTGTTTGCCGGCCAGTTGCAGATCGCCGGCGCTGTCGATTTCGGCGCCTTCGGAACGCAACAGTGCGGCGGTTTGCAGGGCGATGTTGCCGCCCTTCAACTGACTGGTGACGCTGCGCTGCTCTTCGCTGCTGCTGTCCCAGTCGGCTTTCCACAGGTGCTTGCGGTGCTTGCCCTGATCGGTTTGCACATGGCTTTCAGTGGCGGCGGTCAGGCGCAGATCGCCGCCGCTTTGCACGCTGAGGTTGTTCTTCGCGTCGACCTTGGCGGCTTTCAGTTCGGTGTCTTTGCCGGACGACAGTTGCGCGTCGCGGCTTGCAACGATCTGGCTGCCGTGCTGGCGCGAATCGCTGTCGGTCTTGGTGCGTTCGTAGGTTTCCCAGGTGATGCCGATAGTGCTGTTGTTCCAGTTCTCGCGCTGCTCCTGGAGCTTGCGGCTTTCGACGGTGGTCAGGGTCAGGTTGCGCTTGGCATCGACCTTGACGTCGCGACCGCTGACATCGGTGGCGGCCAAAGTCAGGTCTTTGCCGCTGTGCAGGCCGACGTCGCCCTGGCTGCTGCGGATGCCGGCACGGGTCACGTCGAGGCTGTCCGGGATCGCCTGGCCACTGACGTTCAAGTCGCCAGCCGAACGGATCTGTACGCCGTCACGCCCGGCGACTTGCACCGCCCCGACTTTCACGCCCGCGCCTTCAGCGGTGCTGACAATGTTGATGCGTCCGGCCTGCATCGCGCCGAACAGACTGGCGTCGATCCGTTGATCGGTGGTGTTGCCCGCCGGGTCCACGGCTTTCACCTGGCCGCTGGCGTAGTCGATCTGATTACGCCCGACGGTGAGGTTCAGTTGATCACGCGCAGTGATCGCACCCTGGCTGTCGATGCGTGGTGCGATCAGGTTGATCGAGCCTTCGCCATTGCGCAGGCCGCCGCCCTGAATCTGCAACTGACCGGTGGTGTCGCGGGTGCTCAGGGCTTGCAGTTTGCCGTCGTTCAGCTCGGGACGACCGACCACCAGATTGGCGTTCGGCGTGTTGATGAAACTGCCGCCGTTCACCGAAATGCCGTTCGGGTTGGCGAGCACATAGTCGGCGGCGCGACCAAAGATTTCCTGGGCGCCGTTGATGGCCGACGGGTTGCGGCTGATCACTTCGTTGAGGATCACGCTCGCGGCTTGCCCCTGCAATTGCGGGTTGGCCGCCAGTTGCCCGGCGAGCTGCGATTGCCCGGCCTGCAAGGCGTTGTTCAGCACCAGGCCCTGACGGTCGACGTTGTAGTCGAGGAACTGGTTATGCGACAGGCCCGAGCCGTTCGGCGCGACGATGTTGACGATCGGGACGCCGCCCTGGGTTTGCAGTTGCGCGGTGCCGCCGGGGCCGGGCGCGACCACCACACCACCGGCCATGGCGCCCGGCAGGTGAGCGACCAGGAACAGGCTGGCGATGGCCCAGCGCAGTTTGCCCCGTGGGGAAAGATGAAACGCAAAGGTATTCATTGGCATAAAAAACTCTCCATGTAGTGCGGCATCACGTTGCGCGTTGAGTTGAAGGCCACGGCTGTCGCGCTCAGGTCCGATGGCTGTTGTTCACTGACGTTCATATCTGTAATCCGACGCGCATCAACCAGGTTTCAGGCTCGCGGTGCAGGCCGGTCGGGGTATTGAGGCTGCGCTGGTAATCGACATCCACCTGCAGGTTTTTCCAGCCCAGATTGAGACCGATGCTGGCGCCGCTCAGGCGTTGAACCGGGGCGCCGTGATCGGCCTTGATCCAGCCATGGTCGAGACCGACACGCGGGGTGAGCTGCATCGGCAAATCGCTGCGCAGCGGCAGGCGCAGGGTGTTGCGCCAGATCGCACCGCTGGCACCGGACGCACTGCTGACCCGGTAACCGCGCACGGCGGAATCGTCGGTGCCGAGCAGTTGTTCGATCGCCGGCAGCGGGTCGGGGCTGTATTGCACGTTCAGTTGGCTCTGCCATTGCCAGGCTTGCGCGCCCAACTGGCCGTTGCGCCACTGGCTGAGGCCGGCGCGGTACTTGCGAAACTGTGCCTTGGGCAGGTTCCTGACCTGATGATCGGCATCGTCGTCGGCACCCAGCCAGCGCAGGCCCTGGGCGTAGTTGAAGTCGAGGTTCCACACCGCGCGGTCGAGCCAGAACAGATTGAGCCCGGCCTCTGCCACGGTCAGGGTCGGGCTCTGAATGCCGAGGCGGACGTTTTCCAGATAGCTGTCGACGTTCTTGTGCGCCAGTTGCAGGTTGGCGCTGAGCTGATAGCTCTGGTCGCGCCACAACACGCGGTCGGCGCGCAGGCTGAGCTGATCGGTGATGCCGGTGCTGTACAGCGTCGTGCCCGGCAGTTTGAACGGCGCACGGTATTCGGCGTGGCTGGCAAACGTACTGAACGTCCAGTAACCGTAGGGAATTGCGTAATAGAGGCTGGCGTTGCGGTTGTAGCGGTCGCCCTGGTTGAGGGTGTCGCTGGCACTCACACTCAACAGATCGTTGAGTTCCAGAGGACTGTCGAGGCTCAGGCTCAGCGTGTTGCGATCGCGCCCGGTGCTGGCGCTGCCGAGGTTGTCGAAACCGGCGCCGAGGGCCCAACGCGACTGCCCGGAGGTCCGTGAACGCAGGATGATTTTTGACGCACCGGGCTGGCTGCCGGGGGCGATGTCAGCGGTCAGATCGAGCGAGCGCAGACGGTTCAACTGATCCAGCCCCTGCTCCAGATCCCGCAGGTTCAGCGGTTTGCCGAGCATGCCCGGGAACGCACCACCGAGAGACACCGGCAGGCTCTGGTCGGCCAGTTCGATGGACTCGATGTAGCCTTCGTCGATCAGGATATCCAGCGACTGCCCCGCTGCCGGCGCGCTGCTCAGATATGGCCGGCTGGAGATGTAGCCCTTCTCCACGTAGAGCGCGGTGATGGTCGCCAGCAGATGGTTGATCTGGCCGACGCCCATGCACGGCGCCAGCAGTGGCTGGATGCGCGCGTTGAGCTGGTCTTTGTCGATCAACGTGACGCCGCCGATGCGCGTGCCGCTCAGGGGCCAGCAGCGTTCGTCGGGTTTGATCGAATCGGCAATGGCCGGGGTGGCAGGCGTCGGGCCGAACGCGCCGCGCTCCAGTTGCCGCTTGCGCTGTTCAAGTTGCAGTTGTTGCAGATCGCGCTGTTGCTGTTGCTGCTGGCGCAGCACTTCCTGGCCTGGATTCGACGGTTCGGCGGCGAAAACGCTGGGCGCACACACACTCAACAACAAGGCCGACAACAGCGGACGAGGCAGATAACTACGACGAGAAACAGCGCGAATCGAATACGGCACTCAACATCCTTGCAATCAAATGGCTTAATGCCATCCCATCAATTGCAGTGATAGTCAGAGCCTTCCTACACAAATGCAAGACGCTTCCTACATCGCTTACATTTCTTAAACAAATGCGCTTTTAGCACGGATCGCCAGCGATAACGCCAGCAAGTTGCAGACCATCAGGGTTTCCCCGAGGGCCTGAGACCATGCGGCCAACATCAATCCCGCACCTATCAGCAAGTAATAAAACAACCCCAGCAATGCGCCGGCGGTGCCCAAACGATCCGTGTAATTGCGCAACGCTGCGCCGAGGATATTCGGGATTGCCATGCCGAACGCCAGTACCACTAGGAGCATCGGCAGCACGAACCAGGCGTGCACTTCTAACAGCCACACACCGATACCGCCGAGCAAACCGGTCAGCGCTGCCAGGCGAATCAACTGCAGTGGATGGCAACCGATTTGCAGCAACTTTTTGTTGAGCCATGCTCCAAACCCTGAGGCCAGTGCGAGCATCACGCCGCTGTAGCCGAACCACTCGCCGCTCAGGCCGAGACGTTCGAACCGGAAAGGTCCGAGGCTGTAATAGCTGAACAACGCGACGTTGAACGATGCGATCCACAGTGCCGAACGCCAGATACCGGGATCACGCAACATGTCGCCCATGGTTGCGAACAGGCCGACGGAGGTGTGTTGCGACGGACGGGTTTCCGGTAGGTTGCGCCAACTCCAGATCCACAAGATCGATGCCAGCAGCAACAACGCAACGAGCACGCCGCGATAGCCGAAGCCTTGAACCAGACTCGCCCCGCTGAACAGACCAATGGCCGGGCTGGCCGCCAGCGCCATGCCCACCAGAGAAAATACCTGGGCCAGTTCGGTCCCGCGAAAACGGTCGCGCAGTAAAGTCTGGGTCACCACCGAGCCAACAGCAGCGCCGAATGCCGCCAGTGCCTGAGCCATCAACAAGCCGTTGAAACTGCGAACGCTCAAGCCCAATGCGCAGGCAAGCGCATAAATCGCCAGACCGGCGAGCATCGAAGGCCGCCGGCCAATCCAATCACACACCCGCCCCCACGTCACCACGCCAAAGGCAAACGCCAGGAAGTACACCGACAATGTCTGCGCCGCCACTTGCGGACCGACATCGAACGCCCGGCCGATATCCCCCAGCGCCGGGCTGAACAACGTCTGGGCGATCTGCGGAAACATCAGAAGCGCAATCGCCAACATCAAAAACGTTCTATGGCTCATCACCATGACTCCTCAACAAAAACGCCGAGGAGTTTAAAAAGCCGTGGCTGGCGTATTATCCAAACCCTGACAATTTATCGTTGAAATCGGACAACCCATGGCCTGGCTTGAAGCCCACGACCGTTTTGACCCGGATCGCTTCCCGGCGCCGGTAGTCGGCATCGCGTCCACCCTCGACGATCACGACTCCGGCCTGCATCGGCATCAGCGCGGGCAATTGCTCTACACCCGACAGGGATGCACCCGCATCACGCTGGCGCAGCAGTTGTGCCTGCTGCCGCCGTCGCGGGCGGCGTGGATTCCCGGTGGCGTCACGCATCGGGCGGTGATGCAGCAAAGCGTTGATTACCGCTCCATCTACCTGACGCCCGAGTTGTGCCGCGAGCTGCCGCAACAGGTTTGCGTGATCGAGGTCAGCCCGCTGCTGCGCGCTGTACTGGAGCCAATGGCGACTGCCGATTTCGATACCGATTGGCAGCAGGGCAAATTCGTCCATCTGCTGGGGCTGTGCCTGAGTGAAATCCGCGAGGCGGCGCAGCAACCGATGCTGTTGCCATTACCGCAAGACAAGCGTCTTGCGCCCCTGCTTGCACGCCCCGAACAACTCCCCCCGGAACTGCAAGTGCTGGAGCAACAGATTGGCGCCAGCAGCCGCACTATCGGCCGGATCTTCCAGCGCGAAACCGGCATGAGCTATCAACAATGGCGCCAGCAATGGCGACTGATGCGTGCCATGGAATTGCTCGCCACCGGACGCAACCTCGGCTATTGCGCGTTTGAACTGGGCTTCGCCAGCGACAGCGCATTCATTGCGTTCTTCAAATCCATGACCGGCAGCACACCCGGCACCTGGCTCAGATAGGCAACTGACGACCGGCGATAAAAATCAATTGCCACAAAATATTACTCGCGTCATATTACAGCCGTAATAACACCCTCGCTTCGCAGGTATTACGCCATGACCAGCATGCCCACCGTTGAACCCGATCTCGCCGTTCCGGTCAGCGCTCCCAAACCTCCCCTGCTCAAACGCCTGCTGTTGCCCACTGCGGGTCTGGCCGCGCTGGTGTTCGCCGGGTTGTACGCCGTGCATTGGTGGGGCGCCGGACGCTTTCTCGAAGAGACCGACGATGCCTACATCGGCGGCGACGTCACGGTGATCGGGCCGAAAGTCGCCGGTTACATCGAAGAAGTGCTGGTCAGCGACAACCAGTCCGTGAAGGCCGGCGACGTGCTGATCCGCCTCGACGCCCGGGACTATCGCGCCAATCTGGCCAAGGCCGAAGGCGCTGTCGCCGCCGAAGAAGCGCTGCTGGCCAACCTCGACGCCACCGAACAATTGCAGCAAGCGGTGATCGGTCAGGCCCGCGCCGGCATCGATGCCGCCGGCGCCGAAACCGCCCGTTCCCGGGACGACAACGCACGCTACAAACGTCTGGTCACCACCAATGCGGTTTCGGTGGAAGCCGCGCAACGGGCCGACGCCACCTTCAAGACAGCCCAAGCCTTGAGCGCAAAAGCCCAGGCCGAACTGCTCGCTGCGCAACGCCAGCTCTCGGTGATCGAAACCCAGAAACAACAGGCCCGCGCCGCCCTTCAGCAAGCACGGGCCGAGCGCGATCTGGCACAACTCAACCTCGGCTACACCGAACTGCGCGCCCCGGTCGATGGCGTGATCGGCAACCGTCGCGCGCGGGTTGGCGCTTATGCCCAGGCAGGTTCGCAACAGTTGTCGGTGGTACCGGCCAGCGGTCTGTGGGTCGATGCCAATTTCAAAGAGGACCAACTGGCGCGGATGAAACCGGGCCAGCGCGTAAGCATCCGCGCCGACGTGTTGTCCGGCCAGGAATTCCACGGTCGCCTCGACAGCCTCGCCCCGGCCACCGGCTCGCAGTTCAGTGTGCTGCCGCCGGAAAACGCCACCGGCAACTTCACCAAGATCGTCCAGCGTGTACCGGTGCGGATCCTGCTCGACCCCGCCGACAGTGTGCTCGGCCACCTGCGCCCAGGCCTGTCAGTGACCGCTGAAGTCGACACCCGCGCCCAGCCAGAAACCACCGCCGTGGCCAGCGCGCCATGAGCCGCGCCCTCGCCGTTCCTGCACAGCCGTTCAATGCCGCCGAAATGGCGACGGCGACCAAGGTGTTCGCCTTCGCCACGATGTGCATCGGCATGTTCATCGCGCTGCTGGATATCCAGATCGTCTCGGCTTCGCTGCGGGATATCGGCGGCGGGCTGTCCGCCGGCACCGATGAAACGGCGTGGGTGCAAACCAGTTACCTGATCGCCGAAATCATCGTGATTCCGCTGTCGGGCTGGCTGTCACGGGTGTTCTCCACGCGCTGGCTGTTCTGCGCCTCGGCGATCGGTTTCACCCTTGCCAGTCTGTTGTGCGGCGCGGCCTGGAACATCCAGAGCATGATTGCCTTTCGGGCGCTGCAAGGGTTTCTCGGCGGCTCGATGATTCCGCTGGTCTTTACCACCGCGTTCTATTTCTTCACTGGCAAACAGCGGGTGATTGCTGCCGCGACCATCGGCGCCGTGGCTTCGCTGGCGCCGACACTGGGCCCGGTGATCGGTGGCTGGATCACCGATGTTTCGTCCTGGCACTGGCTGTTCTACATAAATCTGGTGCCGGGGATTTTCGTCGCCGTGGCGGTGCCGATGCTCGTGAAGATCGACCAGCCGGAACTGTCGCTGCTCAAGGGCGCGGACTATTTGAGCATGGTGTTTCTGGCGCTGTTTCTCGGCTGCCTGGAATACACCCTCGAAGAAGGCCCGCGCTGGAACTGGTTCAGCGACCAGACCATCCTCACCACCGCGTGGATCAGTGCGCTGGCCGGTGTGGCGTTTGTCGGCCGCACGCTGCACGTGGCCAATCCGATCGTCGATCTGCGCGCGCTCAAGGATCGCAATTTCGCCCTCGGCTGTTTCTTTTCCTTCGTCACCGGCATCGGCCTGTTCGCGACGATTTACCTGACGCCGTTGTTTCTCGGCCGCGTGCGTGGTTACGGGGCGCTGGACATTGGGCTGGCGGTTTTTTCCACCGGGGTGTTCCAGATTATGGCGATTCCGCTGTACGCCTTTCTGGCCAACCGACTCGATCTGCGCTGGATCATGATGGCGGGCCTGGCGTTGTTCGCGTTGTCGATGTGGGAGTTCAGTCCGATCACCCACGATTGGGGTGCCGGGCAATTGATGTTGCCGCAAGCCCTGCGCGGGATTGCCCAGCAACTGGCGGTGCCGCCGGCGGTGACGCTGACGTTGGGTGGGTTGGCGCCGGCACGGTTGAAACACGCCTCGGGCCTGTTCAACCTGATGCGCAACCTGGGCGGTGCAATCGGGATTGCCGCGTGCGCGACCATTCTCAACGACCGCACCAACCTGCACTTCACCCGGTTGGCCGAGCATCTGAACAGCAGTAACGAAGCGTTGAATCAGTGGCTGGCCCAGGTCGGTGGCAACTTCGCAGCACTGGGTCAGAGCGGTGACGTGGGCATCACCGCCGGCCTGCATCAGTTATGGCTGCTGACCTACCGCGAGGCGCAGACCCAGACCTACGGCGACACCTTCCTGATGATCATGGTGTGCTTCGTGATCGCCACGGCGATGGTGCCCTTGATGCGCAAGGTGCAACCACCGGCCGCGCCGAGTGCCGATGCACATTGATCGATCAGGCCTGTGGGGTTTTGCGAAAGCCCACGGCCAGACGGTTCCAGCTGTTGATGGTGCTGATGGCTACAGTCAGGTCGACCATTTCTTTTGGCGAGAACTGGGCAGCGACGGCTTCGTAATCTTCGTCCGGGGCATGAGTCAGGCTCAGTTGGGTCAGGGACTCGGTCCACAGCAGTGCGGCGCGTTCGCGGTCGGTGAAGAACGGCGCTTCACGCCAGGCCGTCACGGCGAACAGCCGGCGTGGGGTTTCGCCACCCTTGATCGCGTCAGCGGTGTGCATGTCGATGCAGAACGCGCAGCCGTTGATTTGCGAGGCGCGCAGCTTGACCAGTTCGATCAGGGTCTTTTCCAGCGGCAGTTTCGAGACGGCGGTTTCCAGGGCGATCATCGCTTTCAGGGCATCTGGGGAAGCGGTGTAGAAATCGGCACGAGGTTTCATGGTGGTTCTCCGGGGCGAGTGAATGTGTGGCTACGTTAGTCCCGGGGCCGGGCCAAACAAATAGCCAATCTCCCGGAAGACGGGTAGGCCACTCCTTTCTGGCGTCAGAAAAGAAAGTGCAACAGGGCAATTGCCAGCGCTCGTTCCGCGCCACTAGAATGCGATCAATTCTTAATTGCACTCTAATTGCAGCCAGGCATCGGATGCCCGCAACGAGTATCTGCCGCCCATGTCGTCTTTCGATCCGCCATTGAATCAGCAAGTCCAGACGCTCTACAGCGAACACCACGGGTGGCTGCAGGGCTGGCTGCAGCGCAAGCTGGGTAATCGCTGCGATGCGGCTGACCTGGCGCACGATACGTTTCTGCGCCTGCTCAGCCGTCAGGTGGTCAAACCGCTGGGCAGCGAACCTCGGGCGCTGCTGACGCACATCGCCAAAGGTCTGGTGATCGACCGCTGGCGGCGTCAGGACATCGAACGCGCCTACCTGGAAACCATCGCCAGCCTGCCCGCCGCCGAAGTGCCGTCACCGGAAACCCGCTACCTGATTCTCGAAACCCTGTGGCGCATCGAAGCCTTGCTGCGCGAGTTGCCGACGCAGACCCGCGACACCTTTCTGCTGTCGCAGATCGAAGGCCTGACCTACGCGCAGATCGCCACCCGCCTGAATGTTTCGCTGATTACCGTCAAACGCCACATGCGTGCCGCGTTCATTGCCTGCCTGAGTGTCGCCTGATGAGTTCGTCGATGATCAATCCGCAGATTCTCGGTGAAGCCGCCGACTGGCTGGTGCAGCTGCATTCGGGCACCGCTTCGCCGTCCGATCATCAGGCCATCGCCCAATGGCGCAGCCGCAGCGCCGAACACGCGATTGCCTGGCAACGGGCCGAAGCCCTGCTCGGTGATTTGCGCAGTGTGCCGGCCAACGTCGCGATCCAGACCCTGCAACGGGCTTCGCGCAAGGAAGGCCTCAGCCGTCGCCAGACCCTCACCCGCCTCGGCCTGCTGTTGATGGCCGGGCCGTTGGGCATCGCCTCGCAACATGTGCCGTGGCAGCAATGGACCGCCGACCAGCGCACCGCCGTCGGCGAGCAGAAGAACCTGCAATTGCCGGACGGCACCCAATTGCTGCTCAACACCGACAGCGCCGTGAACATCGCTTATAGCCCGGTCGAGCGCCGAGTGCTGCTGCTCAACGGCGAGGTGCTGATCAACACCGCCAGCGATGCTGCCGCCCGCCCGTTCATTGTCGAAACCCCGCAAGGCCTCGCCCGCGCGCTCGGCACGCGGTTCTGCGTGCGCACCGAGGGTTCGCGCAGCCTGGTGTCGGTGCTGGAGGGCCAGGTGCAAATCACCCCGGAATTGCTCAAGCAAAACGCGATCATCAAGGCCGGCGAGCGCCAGCGCTTCAAGCTGAACGGCTTCGACAGCGCCGAAACCTTCGACACCGCCAGCCTGGCCTGGGACAAGGGCATGCTGCTGGCCAGCAACATGCGTCTGGATGAATTGCTTGGAGAGTTGAGCCGCTATCGCCGGGGTGTGCTGCGCTGTCATCCGGACGTCGCGGCGATGCGCGTGTCCGGGGCGTTTTCCCTGCGCGACACCGACGCCAGCCTGCGCCTGCTCAGCGACACCCTGCCACTGAACATCAACAGCCTGACCCGTTACTGGCTGTCGGTGGAGCCTCGCGTCTGAGCCTTTGGAAAAAACTTTCAATGTTCACTGATACCTTTTCGCGCTTCGTCCGGTGAGTGGATAGACCTTTAATTCCACGCGCCCGACAGGATCGCCGAATGACCGCATTGCCCACGTCCCGCCCCGCCACTTTTCCATTCAAGGCCCTTGGCCTGGCCCTGGCTTTCAGCGCACTGTTGCCGACTGTCGGCCACGCCGCCAACAGCGTCAGCGAAAGTGCCAGCCAGAACGTCAACATCGGCCCGGGCTTGCTCAGCCACGTGCTGGCGCAATTTGCGGTCAGCGTCGGCGTGCCGCTGTCGTTCGACCCGGCACAACTCGGTAATCGCCAGAGCCCGGGCCTGCAAGGCAATTACACCGCGCAAAGCGGTTTTGCCCGGCTGCTGGAAGGCAGTGGTTTCGAACTGATCAGCACCGGCGACAACGGCTACACCGTGGCGCCGAAAGTCGCGGCGGACGGCGCGCTGGAACTGGGCGCCACCACCGTCAGCGCCCTGCACGACAGCAGCGACGACACCTACGGCGGCGAACAGGTCGCCCGCCGCGCGCAGGTCGGCATGCTCGGCAATCAGGCAGTCAACGACCTGCCCTTCAGCGTCACCAGCTACACCGCCAAAACCATGGCCGATCAGCAGGCGCAAACCATTGGCGATGTGTTGCTCAACGATGCCTCCGTGCGCCAGTCCAACGGCTTCGGCAATTTCTCGCAGATGTTCATGATCCGTGGTCTGCCGCTGGCCTCCGATGACATTTCCTATAACGGCCTGTACGGCGTGCTGCCCCGGCAGATCATCGCCACCGAAGCGCTGGACCGGGTCGAGCTGTTCAAGGGCCCGAACGCGTTCGTCAACGGCGTCACTCCGAGTGGCAGCGGCATCGGCGGCGGGATCAACCTGCAACCGAAACGCGCCCTGGACACCCCGACCCGCAGCGTCACCCTCGACTACAGCGCGGACGGCCGGGTCGGCACGCATCTGGACCTCGGCCAGCGCTTTGGCGAAGACAACCGCTTCGGCGCCCGGGTCAACCTGATGCAGCGCGAAGGCGACACCGCCGTCGATGAAGAAGACCAGCGCTCGTCGCTGTTCAGCGTCGGCCTCGACTATCGCGGCGAGCGTCTGCGGGTCTCGACCGATTTCGGCTATCAGAAGCAGGTGATCAATCAGGGCCGCTCGGTGATCTACGTCGACTCAAGCCTGAGCAAAGCCCCCAAGGTGCCGCACGCCAATGCCAGCTACGCCCAGAGCTGGAGCTACTCGCAGCTCGAAGACACCTTCGGCATGGCCCGCGCCGAATATGACCTCAACGATAACTGGACCGCCTACGTGTCCGGCGGCGCCAAGCACACCCGGGAAAACGGCGTGTACTCGTCGCTGACCGTCACCGACCTCAACGGCAACGCCCGTGGCGGCATGCTGTATCCGCCCCACGACGAGGACAATCAAAGTGCGATGGCCGGCCTCAACGGTCACTTCGACACCGGCCCCGTCAGCCATCAGTTGAACCTCGGCTGGGCGGGCATCTGGGGCGAGCAACGCTCGGCGTTCGAAACCATCGGCAACGCCTCGCGCTACTCCACCAATCTGTACAACGTCACCGACAAGCCGCGCCCGCCGGCCACCTCGTTCGCCGGTGACATCAACGATCCGCGTGTCGTCGGCAAGAACACCCTGCGCAGCGAAGCGATTTCCGACACCCTCGGCTTCCTCGACGACCGCGTGCTGCTGACCCTCGGTCTGCGCCGCCAGCAAATGAAGGTCGATGGCTGGGCCACGGCCACCGGCGCCCGCACCTCGAGTTACGACGAATCGATCACCACTCCGGTCTACGGCCTGGTCATCAAGCCGTGGGAACACGTGTCGTTCTACGCCAACCGCATCGAAGGCCTGGCCAAGGGCCCGACGCCGCCGACCAGCGCGATCAACCGCGACGAAACCTTCGCCCCGGTGCGCAGCAAACAGGTCGAGGCCGGCGTGCGGCTGGACATGGGCAGCTATGGCGCCAGCCTCGGCGTCTACCGCATCGAGCAACCGTCGAGCTACACCCAGGACGGGATCTTCCGGGTCGACGGCCAGCAGACCAACAAGGGCGTGGAACTCAACGTCTACGGTGAACCTGTCGACGGTCTGCGCCTGCTGAGCGGCGCGACCGTGATGAAGACCGAACTCGACGGCAGCAGCAACGGCGTCAACGACGGCAACCGCGCCATCGGCGTGCCGCGCTTCCAGTTCAACATCGGCGCCGACTGGGATGTTCCGGGACTCGAAGGCGCAGCCCTCAGTGCACGGATGTTGCGCACCGGCGGCCAATACCTGAACGCAGCCAACACCCAAAGCATCCCGTCGTGGAACCGCTTCGACCTCGGCTCGCGCTACGCCTTCAAGCTCGATGAAAAACAGATCACCCTGCGCGCCAACCTGGAAAACGTCGCCAACGAAGCCTATTGGGCCTCGGCCAATGGCGGTTACCTGACCCAGGGCGCGCCGCGCACGCTGAAGGTTTCGGCCACCGTGGATTTCTGAGTACCGCTGGTCACCCGGTCGGCACCAAGCGATGCGCGCTTCAGACCAATATCAGGTAAATCCCCTTTCTGGAGACGTACCATGAATACGCGCACATTGACCTCGATGCTGCTGGCCGGTTTGTTGGCCACAGCGTCCGCCGCCAGTTTTGCCGCCAATGACGGTGCCAACACGTCGGGCACCCAGTCCGGCGCCAACGGCGGAACGAGCATGCCGCCGGACAACACCACTAAACGACCTAACGACGGCCCATCCGACGGGATGAAAACAGGTACCGGAACCAACGGCGGCGCCAGCGGCTCAGGCTCGGGCGCCGGTGGCGGAACGGGCGCAGCAGGTGGCGGAACGGGTGGATCCGGGGCCGGTACCGGCGGCTGAACGAACAAGAGCAGGCCATGGTGAACGCATCATGGCCTGTGTCTGAACCCGTTTTCCGTCAGCGATCCGAACGCATCAACTCGCCAACGCCACCGTCCATCGACAATACCGCCGCGCGATTGCGACCCGCGTTCTTGGCCTGATACAGCGCCGCATCGGCACGCTGGATGAACAGTTCCGGGCTGTCGTTGCCCAGCGGAATGAACGAATAACAGCCCAGACTCACGGTGAGATAACCGGTGGGCGAGCCGCTGTGGGTGATGTGTTTGTCCATGACGCTGCGGCGGATCTGCCCGGCAATCGCCAGCGCGCCATTGATGTCCGTGTCCGGCAACAGCACTGCGAACTCCTCGCCGCCGTAGCGCACCGCCAGATCGGATTTGCGCTGGCAGCAGTTCTTCACCACTTGGGCAACCTGGGTCAGGCAATGGTCGCCGGCCACATGGCCGTAGGCATCGTTGTAGCGCTTGAAGAAATCGATATCGAGCATGATCAGGCTGACCGGGCTCGACTGCCGGGCGCCCCGGGCGAACTCAATCTCCAGCGACTGCTCGAACAGGCGCCGGTTGGCCAGCCCGGTCAGGCTGTCGTGCGTGGCAATCAGCTCCAGCGCCCGCTGGGCCTTGATCAGGTTTTTCTCGATCCTCTCACCGTCGCGCACCTGATGGATGAACACCCAGCCAAACAGCCCCACGCCGAGCATCACCAGCGCCACGATCACGCTGGATTGAAAGGCACGGTCATGCCAGCCCTTGAGAATCGTGTCCCGCGATGAAGAGGCAGACACCACCAGCGGATAACTGTCGAGCTGCCGATAGCCATAAAGGCGCGTGACCCCGTCGACCACCGAATCGATCATTGCCGTGCCGGCCGAGGCGTTGGGGAGCAACGTCTGATAGATCTCGCCCTTGGCCAGCGAGGTGCCGATCAAGGACTCGTCGAATGGCCGGCGCGCAAGCAAGGTGCCGTCGGTCAGGCCGAGAAACATGGTGCCGTTGTCGTCCAGGCTGAAGCTTTTGAAGAACTTGTCGAAGTACGACATCTTGATGCCGGCCAGCAACACGCCCTGAAAATTGCCGGCGCGGTCGTTCACTCGCTTGGAAATCGGGATGATCCAATCGCCGTTTTCACGGCTGCGAATCGCCGGGCCGATGTGCGCCACGGACGACACGTTCTGCTGGTGATATTTGAAGTACTCGCGATCCGCCACGCCGTTGCCACGGGGCAGGTCAGGAAATGAGGTGATCACCCACTGCCCTTCGCGATCGAACAGAAACATGCCGTGCAACTGCTCCAGCTGCTGCACCCGGCGTGCGAAGGTTCTCTGCAAACGCGGTCTCTGCGCCGCGCCATAGCCGTCTTCCTGAATCCAGTCGACCAGGCTGGTCATCACCAGATCGGCGGCGAGAAAGGTGTCTTCGGCCTGCTGCGCCATCGCCCGGGTCAGGTTGGCCGAGGCCATCTGCGCATTCGCCAGATCCTGCCGCCGCGACTGTTCGATCTGCAGATACAGCAGACCGGACAGGCACAGACACACGGCAACGATGAACAGCACCGCCGCCTTGCGCAGCGGCAAACGCTTTAGAGTGCCGCCGGGGGCCTGATGCGGATCGTGAATGGGGATAGGCAAAAGCGTGTCCTGGGCAGGTACGACAGGGGCAAAGGCCCGAAACCCTTGTTTTTTGTGAGCGTAGCCCACCGGATAGTACGGGGCAACCAAGTGCCACCGAGACAATCCCGACCCCGTTGATATCGGCGCGCAGTGGAAATGGATGACCTGCGCGGCGATTTATTTTTCAGGCTCCACGACTCAAGCCGGTTCAGGGCTTGTTGACTTCGCGCAGCAGGTCTGCGACCGGGAGATTCATGGTGTTTGAGTAGTAGGGTTTGTAGCCGTAAGCGGTGACGACGACTTTGCAGGGGATTTGTTGTTTGCCTGAGAGGAGTTGGTTGATTTCTGCCACTGACAAGTATCTTTCCGAGCTTCGGTCGCTAGAGGTTTCGGAAATGAAAGCATGGGTCAGATAAGAGTATCCCGCTGGGGCTCCGTCTCTTTTATCGGGCGATATCAGGCCAAACGCTGAAAACCGAATCGCTTTACCAACCGAGAAATCCTGATCTTCAGCCAAGGCACAATGAAGCATGCCTGAAGCCATTCCTACCCTTTCTCCCCGGCCAAAAAGATCCAAGACATCAACATTCGACTGATATCTGATTACATATAAAGACCTGTCTCTCTCAACTGAGACATAGCTCAAGTTCGCTGGAGGCCATGCATGGTCTTTTGCACAACCCGAACAGATTACGATAAGCAGGCAAACGAACAATCTAAACATCAGGAAAATTCCTCCATGATCGAGTCAAACAGCAGATCACCAGCAGACTTGTTTCCAGCGATACGTGCGGTAAACAGACCCAAAGCGTTTGCATGATTGGTATCCACATTCACGTTCAGTGACGGGCCACAAGTGATAAGCCATTTCTCGCCAAAGTCGGCGACACCATCTGAAGAGTCTCTTTTACTAGGCGTAGCCTTGATGTTCACCCAATTGGCCGCAACCGGGTCAGGACGATCAAAATAAATATCTGAGCCCAACCAGACCAAAGCGCCCTCACCCACAGGATCAAGGGTAACCAGCATCTGAACCCGGTATCCCCATTCAGACATGATCTTTGTCAGGTGCGCGCCATTCCAGCCACCGAGGCTGTGACCAACGATATATACGGGGCAGCTCTTGTAAGGGATCAGGCCCAGAACATACCGCTGAATATCTTTCTTTCCTTTGACTTGGTTGTACCCCAGCCAATCCGATTTATATTTCCCCTCCGTTGCCAAATCCTGAACGCGCTCATCGAAGTACTTACGTGCTTCTTGAATGTTTCCATATGGCCCAGAAAAATAGTAACTCTCCTTATCCCCAGCACCTCCCACAAACACAACAACCGCCTTGGTACTCTCCACCGGCACAGCCTTCACACTGACGTCCTTCTTGTCCGTCAACGTATGTTCCTTGTACAGCTTGTAATTGTTGCCTTTCTCGCACGTAACCGTTTCCGCACACATGCCTCATTCCTCCAGAAACAGTTTGATGGATTCCGGAAGATGCGAACTGATCGTGTGGGTGAAACCGCCAGCATCGGACACGCCGTGCTCCATCCGACCGTCCGCACGCTGGATCATGTACGGATGATTCGGCATTGGTTCACCGGTGGTGTCGTTCACCAGCTGCAATTTGTCGGTGAAGTGCACCGGCATTGGCAGCAGGCCGCTAAAGGGTGCGTTCGTCACGGTATCGCCAATGATGACCGTGCCGGATCCACCAATGACCACATTCCCGTGACCACCGGTGCTGTCCAGGGTGGCGGCGTTCAGACCATTGATGAAAACCGTCGAGGAAACGCCACCGGTAATCGGGCTGCCGCACGCCGACTTGTCCGTCATACGCGCAGCGGGCAGCCCGTCGAAATTCACGTTCGGCGAACCACTGACAATAGGGTTGGTGCCATGTCCCGGTAATGGGCAGGCCGTCGGGTCGGTCACTCGGGCAGCGGGTTTTCCGCTCATGAAAAAGCTCCTTGCAGTATCGCGTCATCATCCGTGGGGCGCGCAGCATGAACAAAGTCGCGACGCTGATCAAATCTGCGCGCAAAAAAAACAGGCGCCTGAAAAGGCGCCTGCTTTTTATGGCCGGTGACCGATTGCGTTACCGCGACGGTGGAACCCGGATGTCCCCCGCCCGGCATTGGGTTTTCACGCCCTTGCCGCACGCACCGAATTGCAGATCCTTGCCCATGCACACCCGCACTTCCGAGAGTTCCGGGCCGCTGCAGATCACGGCGATGCCGTCGGCCGGGATGCCCGGATTGCTCTTGCGGAACAGGTCGGCGATTTCCTGTGCTTCGAAGTAATAAGAGTTGCTGAACGGTTGCAGCTCTTGCGGGATTGTCACCGCTGCCACGGCTTTGTCTGCTTCGTCGAAATAGCCCATTGCGCCGAGACCACTGCAGGTGCCGTGCTTGCTCCATTCGTGGTCGAGGAGTTTTTTCGTCGGGAACAGCGTCATGCCCTTGGCTGTTTCGGCGGCCGAGAGCGTGGTCACTGGCGGGCAGGATTCCGGCCAGCCACCCTTGGCGTATTGCGGCCACAGGCCGTGCAGGACAAAACCGTAGCCCTTGCCGGTGCATTGCGGGTCATCTTTGTGGGTGAGGCAGAACGTCGGCGACCAGGACAGCGTCAGCAGGTAGTAATCGAACACCCCCGCCACCGACTCCGTTGGTGCCTTGTTGGCGTGTGACTGGCGTGCCGAACTCAGGCCGATGCTACCGACCGTCAGCGCAATCAGCGCCATAATTGTAAAAAGCTTTTTCATGTTCCCGTTCCTTGGGACGCGTGCGTCCGTGGTTTCTGTGGTCTGACCGTCAAATGGTCAGGGGCTGATTGAGTCATGCCAGTGTTGCAAGCGCATGACGCAAGGCAAAGCTGTACTACGTTGAAAGGTCTACGATTAACAAGCAGACACCAAAAACAGGGATCCCCGAAATGAGTAAAGCAGACGAACTCGCCGCGAAGCTCAAGCAAACCCGGCACACTCACGCGGACGACATCACCTGCGCCGAACTGGAAATCGATTGCTGGCCGGCGGTGGTCTACGACCTGTATCACCGCATCGAGGGCTGGTTGCAACCGGTCACCGAGGTGGGACTGAAGATTCGGCGAAATCCTACCCATGTTTGCGAAAGTTCACCGGACGGCGAGCCCCACGACTACGCCATCGACCAGTTGGTCATCGAAGCCAACCATCACAGCATGACGCTCGATCCCATTGCACGATTCACCGAAGACGGCGCCGGTCGTGTGCAGATCAACCTGCCGGGAAAGGAAACTTCACTGCTGCGCACCGTCGACGAACACGGCGAGAGTCACTGGTGGTTGCAGACCATCGAGACCGGTCAACAACTGGATGCTATTGCGCTGACGGAAAACAACCTGCTGCTGGTGGTCCAGGAGGGACTCGGGTTGTAGGTCGAACCTGACGCAACTGTAATCCGCGCCTCAGCCAACTGAAAGCTGCCGCTGGTTAGCCTCCCCGTCATTCGTCAAACGGGGACTTCCAGCGCATGCTTTCCAACACCTCAAGACGCACCTTCGTCAAAGGCCTGGCCGCCGGCGGTCTGCTCGGCGGCCTCGGCCTGTGGCGCACGCCGGTGTGGGCACTCAACAGTCCCGGTCAACTCAACGAACTGACCGGCACCGACTTTGAACTGTTCATCGGCGAAACCCCGGTCAACTTCACCGGCCAGTCGCGTACCGCGATGACCATCAATGGCGGCGTCCCCGGTCCCCTGCTGCGCTGGCGCGAAGGCGACACCGTGACGCTGCGGGTGCGCAACCGGCTCAAGGCCGACACCTCGATCCACTGGCACGGCATTCTGCTACCGGCCAACATGGACGGCGTGCCGGGCCTGAGCTTCAAGGGCATCGAGCCCGGTGGCGTGTACGTCTATCAATTCAAGGTGCGCCAGCACGGCACCTACTGGTATCACAGCCATTCCGGGTTGCAGGAACAGGCCGGCGTCTACGGGCCGCTGGTGATCGACGCCCGGGAGCCGGAGCCGTTCCAGTACGACCGCGAGCATGTGGTGATGCTCAGCGACTGGACCGACGAAGACCCGGCCGGCCTGATGAAAACCCTGAAAAAGCAGTCCGACTACTACAACTACCACAAGCGCACCGTCGGCGATTTCATCCAGGACGTCGGTGAAAAAGGCTGGGGCGCCACCGTCGCTGATCGCACGATGTGGGCGCAGATGAAGATGAATCCCACCGACATCGCCGATGTCAGCGGCGCCACGTACACCTTCCTGATGAATGGCCACGCCCCCGATTCCAACTGGACCGGCCTGTTTCGCCCCGGTGAAAAGCTGCGTCTGCGGCTGATCAACGGCTCGGCCATGACTTACTTCGACGTGCGCATTCCCGGTTTGAAAATGACCGTGGTCGCCGCCGACGGCCTGCACGTCAAACCGGTGACCGTCGATGAGTTGCGCATCGCCGTGGCGGAAACCTATGACGTGATCGTCGAACCCGCCGCCGACGCCTACACCCTGTTCGCCCAGGCCATGGACCGCACCGGCTACGCCCGTGGCACCCTCGCCGCCCGCGCCGGGTTGTCGGCCCCGGTGCCGGCGCTGGACCCGCGCCCGCGGGTGACCATGGACGACATGGGCATGGGCGGCATGGGCTCTGGTGGAATGAATCATGGTTCCATGGACATGAGCGGCATGGACCACGCCAGCATGAACATGGGCCCGATGCAGTCGCATCCCGACAGCGAAAAGGACAATCCACTGGTGGACATGCAAGCCATGACCACCGCCGCGAAACTCGACGACCCCGGCCTCGGCCTGCGCAACAACGGGCGCCGCGTGCTGACCTACGCCGACCTGCGCAGCACGTTCGAAGACCCCGATGGCCGCGACCCGGGCCGCACGATCGAACTGCACCTGACCGGGCACATGGAGAAATTCGCCTGGTCGTTCAACGGCATCAAGTTCTCCGACGCCGAGCCCCTGCGTTTGAAGTACGGCGAGCGCATCCGGCTGGTGTTGGTCAACGACACGATGATGACCCACCCCATTCACCTGCACGGCATGTGGAGCGATCTGGAAGACGAAAACGGTAACTTCCAGGTGCGCAAACACACCATCGACATGCCCCCCGGCACCCGTCGCAGCTACCGCGTGACCGCCGATGCGCTGGGCCGTTGGGCCTTTCACTGTCACCTGCTTTATCACATGGAAATGGGCATGTTCCGTGAAGTGCGGGTGGAAGAATGAGGACGCCGACCATGACTCGATTTGCAGCGTTTTCCTTTTTCCTCGGCGGTTCCCTGTCGACGGCGATGGCCGCCAGCGACATGCAGGGCATGGATCACAGTCAGATGTCGGGCATGGACCATAGCCAGATGCCAGGCATGAGCCACGCCGCGATGAAACCCGCCGCATCGACTGAAAGCCACACACCGATCCCGGCGCTGACCGACGCCGACCGCGCCGCCGTGTTCACCAGTCACGGCGGCCACCAGGTGCACGACAGCGTCATCAACACTTACTTCCTCGCCGACAAACTCGAATGGCAGAACGGCGACGACGCCAGCACCCTGGCCTGGGATTTGTCCGGCTGGATCGGCGGCGACATTGATCGCCTGTGGCTGCGCTCCGAAGGCGAACGCAGCAACGGCAAGACCGAAGACGCGGAGATCCAGGCGCTCTGGGGCCACGCGATTTCGCCGTGGTGGGACGTGGTCAGCGGCGTGCGCCAGGACTTCAAACCCGGCGCCCCGCAAACCTGGGCCGCGTTCGGTCTGCAAGGCATGGCGCTGTACAACTTCGAAGCCGAAGCCACGGCGTTCCTCGGCGAAAACGGCCAGAGCGCGGTACGGCTGGAGGGTGACTACGACATCCTGCTCACCAACCGGCTGATCCTGCAGCCCACTGCCGAACTCAACGTCTACGGCAAAAACGATCCGCAACGCGGGATCGGCTCAGGCCTCTCGAACACCGAAGCCGGCTTGCGTCTGCGCTATGAAATCCGCCGCGAATTCGCGCCGTACATCGGCGTGACCTGGAACCGCACCTACGGCAACACCGCCAGTTACGCGCGGGAAGAAGGCGAAGATCGCAGCGAGACAAGAATGGTGCTCGGTGTACGACTCTGGTTCTGAGACGCAAAGTGGGCGACCGCAGCCGGTCGCCCACCCTTCGGGGCGTTACAGGTGACGCCGCTTGTACACGCCAAAGAGCTCTGTACCTCGTCCGCCACTTCTGTAGTGAATGACTTCGGCTTTCACCATCGCAACCACGCGCTCCTGGTCTTCTGCGAGTTTCAAGTCGAAGTTGTTGCTGTAGGCCAGGTCGATCATTCGCCAGAGGAAACAGTTTTGCCGATAGAGTTCCACCGGTTCCAGCCAGCTATCGAGCAACCCGCAGAGTTCCTCGCTTCGAATACCCTCGAAACATCCGATGGAATGATCCCTGTCGGGAATTACTGCATCGGTCACTTTGGTATTGGCATTGAACCGGTATTGCGCCGGCAGTGCCGAAAACACCTCGTTGGCCGCGACAATCGCTTCCGGCCACAAACGGTTGCCGTTTCGCCCCACCGCCTCGCCAATGCTCCAGAACTCGCCATCGACCTTCAGGCTGCTTGAAATGAACAGCATGACCTTTTCCAGTTCGACCAGGTGGTGCAACGCTGAAATGCAAATGATGACATCCCACTGCTCCCCGGTCGGGGCCAGGTCGTTGGCATCTGCCACGATCAGGTCAAGCTTTGTGCCGGGGGTGAACTGTCGCGCCGCCATCTGCAACAAGTCTTCGTTGATATCGAGCAACGACCACTCGATTCCTTCGGGAACGGCCAGCGCCATGCCAGCTTCGATCCGCGCGGCACCACTGCAGATCGACAAGACTTTTATCGACCCGTGAGTACGTACTTTTTCGCGCAGTCTCGCTTCAAAATCCGGCGGGGTTTGCGGCACGTTGGCCCGCAGCAACCGCGTCGCATAGGCGTAGGCCACTTCGTCTTCGAAGGGTGGCTCAATATGCAGATCGACGTCTGCAAGGCGTCCGCCGCAGGGCAGCGCGGCCAACTGGCGAACGTCCCGCGCACCACCCTTGGACGCTTCACTCTGTTTGTCCTGCACTTTGGAATACATGTCGTTGCGATACGCGGCGCTGAAATGGGCAATCTCATTCTTGATGCGCAAGGCGTGATGGGTCCTGGCCAGCAACGCTTTCAAATCACACTCACGGGCCACACACACGTCTGCCAGCGCCAGCCAGTCTGCGGTCGCGTCATCTTGCGGGCCTGGCCCGCACTCGATCAGCAAACGTCCCGACAGTCCCGCCAAAAAGGCCACGTCCAGCTCGACCACCCGCCATTCCGTCGACGATTTGCCACCCAACACGCTGAATGTCCCCACCGACGACCGGGACTGGCCGACGTCATTCACAAAGCTGATTTCGCAGACGAGCCCGTCCTCGCTGATTTGCGGTAACGCCGCCGCAAACCGCAGGTAGATGACGGAATCGGAATACACCTGCAGCGCACGGGTTTCCAGGCTTTCACCGGCGGCCAGGACCAACGAATACCGAGGCTCGCGCAAATGCGTCGGATACATCCATTGCGGGTGATGGGAGAGTTTCACCTCAGGGTTCACGACAAACGGGCCGGATTCGTCCAGCAAAAAACTGCTCGAAAGCGACGGGTCCGCAAAATCGCGGTGAATCGCCGGAGGGGGATGAAACCGTGACGACAACGTAGATGTTCTACGGCCTAACGCTTGAGCAATTCTGTGCAACATTTATAAATATCCTTGTTATAAATAGCTCACCGACAACAACTCGAAAATCGTGTACTGCATGAACTCGACATGGGCAAATGCGGCGACCCCATGCTTATTGCTGCGACTGTTTTTAGCTTTCAATCGCCCCCCTGTCGACCTTTAATCGATCACTGGCGGCCGCCGTGTTTTCGGATAATAAAAAAGATATATAAAACAGAAACTTGAGCCGGCGACTCAAATCCCCCTCCTCTTCTCCATCAACAAGACCTTACACATGAAGAAAACAAAAAAAACGAAATTACTCGCCGCACTCCTGCTACTGACAGGCATTGCTCAAGCTCAGGAATCAACTTCGCATCTGGACTTGATCACTCAGAAAGGTGAACTGCGCGTCTGCACCACCGGCGACTACAAGCCCTACACCTTCAAACGCCCGGACGGCGGATTCGAAGGTATCGATATCGCCATGGCCCAGTCCCTGGCAGACAGCCTTGGCGTGAAAATCGACTGGGTGCAGACGACATGGAAAACCCTGATGCCGGACATGCTGGCAGGCAAATGTGACATCGGCATGGGCGGGATTTCGGTGACGCTGGAGCGGCAGAAAAAGGCCTACTTCAGCAACACCCTCGACGTCGACGGCAAGATCCCGCTGGTGCGCTGCGCCGACCAGTCCAAGTACCAGACCATCGAGCAGATCAACCAGCCGAACGTGCGTCTGGTCGAACCCGCCGGCGGCACCAACGAAGCCTTCGTCCACGCCTTCCTGCCCAAGGCGCAACTGGCCCTGCACGACAACGTGACGATCTTCCAGCAACTGCTGGACAACAAGGCCGACGTGATGATCACCGACGCTTCCGAGGCGCGGTATCAGCAGAAGCAGAAACCCGGTTTGTGCGCGGTCAACCCGGAGCAGTTCATGCAGTACGGGGAAAAGGCTTACCTTCTGCCCCGCGATGACATGAGCTGGAAGCTGTATGTCGATCAGTGGCTGCACTTGAGCAAGGTGACCGGGAAGTATCAGAAGGTCATTGGCGAGTGGCTGGCAGGGCCGCAGTAAAACGCTTCAAGACGAAAAAAGGGCGCCCGCGACGGGCGCCCTTTTCTATTCAATCGTCATGCAACATGCCGGAGCTGTACTGGTTGAGGCTGGCACCAATACCGGTGCCGCCGAACTTCAGCGTATTGGCGCTGGCGCGCCCTTCCGGCGACTGGCAATCCGAAGAAAAACAACTGGTGGTGGTCAACCCACCGGAGCCCGAACAGGCACTCAATACCGAGACAGCTGCAGCAATCAACAGCACTTTGACGACATTGGCACTCATGGCACGGCTCCCCTTGGATGAAACGATCTTATCGCTGCATCCTAGGCGCCCGCGCACGCCGACAACATGAAACTTTCGCCATCGACAGCGCGGGTTCAGGCAGAGCGGTGATTACTCGTTCAGATCCTTGACCAGGTAAGTGCCAACAATCTGCGAAACACCGGTCAACGCCTCACGGACCAGCTCCGGCTCGGTGCGATAACGCAGCGGCTCGTAACCATAGGTGTTGGCGCCGTTGAACGGAGTGATGGGTTCCTTGCGCTGCCAGATCAACTCATCGCCACGCTTCAGGGCACCGTTCACGGCAATCGTCGGATACACCACACTGCTGAAACCTTGCGTCAGCGCAAAGCCCCAGGTGACCACCGTCAACTCGATCTGCGCATCGGCCGGCTCATTATCGGCGACGATCTTGAAACGACCGCTGGCCGCCAGTTGATCCTCGAACCCCTTCTTGACCAGTTTGCCCAGGTCGATATCAGCACTCGTCATGTTGTACTGAATCGCCTCGACCGTGGACATCGACGCCAGATCCCCGGCCTTCAACCCCGCCGCAAACCCGGCCCCACTGAGCGCCGCCGTCCCCAACTTCCCGGCATGGGACGCCATTCCGACACCCGCGCCGACACCGGCGCCGATTGCAGCGCCCCAGGCCTGCTCGCGGCCCATGTAGGTCATTTCCTTGAAGCTCCAGGTCACCGGAAGGACTTTCACCGTGTGGATCTGGGTGCGGTATTCGGGTTTGAACTTCTGATTGGCACAGCCTGCGAGAAACAGGACGGCGAACATCACGACAACTAGTTTTTTCATGGACAACTCAAAACGCGGAATGGAATGCGTAAGTTGTCGTCCATGTCGGGGAAATCTGAAGAAACACTGCCCTCCCGTGGCGGCATTCGCCACGGAAGGTGTTTGCACTTACGACTTCGGCTCGACGTGATCCAGCGCCTGATTCACCGCCAGCCCCGCCACCATCACCACCTGCGCGATACCCAGCGCGGTTTTGCGGTGGGAGGGTTCCAGTACAGCGGCGAAGTTGTTGAGCATTTCGCTGGCGGAATCGAGGGATTCGCTGGCGTTGGCCAACAGGGATTCGCTGGTGTAGGCAGGGTTGGCCAGGAACATGGGGTCGTGTTCGGTGTGACTGCCCATGATGCGTTGTTGCGGGGTGAGGTAATGGTCGAGGGCGCGTTCGGCGGCTTCGTTGAGTTTTTTGGAATCTGGGAATTGATAAGGTGAAACCGGATCGGTTTCGGGTGGGTTGGGTGTAGGTTTGAACATAGTGAAACTCCCGACAGATAAAGGTTAGGAGCCATCACCTTCGCTACCAAACGAAAGGCGGAGGCCATACGCAGGTTGGTAGACCGGCCGTCAGGAACCCCGGCGCATCCGAAAATGCCCTGCGCATGACCACCATAAAACGAAGGCACTGAAAGCCTCCGCAAGACAGTAGTCTTGTGCTTCTGACGGAATCCGGGCTACCAAACCCGATCACTGGTTTTCAGTGACCCGAGAACGATAAAAGCCACGGCCTAGACGCACAAGCCGGCGGATTCTGTCTTAGGTGTAGGGGGTGGCGCAAGGATGTGTAGGGTAGGGATCACGCAGACTGGCACATCTTAAACATCAGCCCATTCTTCTGTTTAGATTGAAATAACGCGGCAATTCAATGACCCCGTCAGCGTCTTCCACCCACTCGCGAGCTGGGGGCTGTCACATGTAGGGACTGAAAAATCAACATCACCGTACCAGTAACAATTTTAAATAAATGGCAAAAAGACTTCCGACTGGACGATGAAAACCAAGCAACATAGAATCCCATGAAAGTGACTAAGATTCAGACGACTCACGCCCCTACAAAATGCTCAGAGAATCGTATAAATAGTTGCTTAGGCACCCTAAGCAAAGCGCAACAACTCCACGCATATAACATTGTATTTATTGATACGGACAATCACATGGCAATAATGCACCCCCCTCACGGACCGAAATTCAATGACAGCCATGTGGCAGAGCCAATTGTTTACAGACTACTTGAAGAACAGTTAAATGATGACTTCCAAATAATCCATAGCATTCCATGGCTATCTTCATTTGTAGATGAGCTACAAAACAACAAAAGCCCTGTTGGGGAAATTGATTTCCTCATACTACATCCTGACCTCGGAATACTTGCACTTGAGGTAAAAGGAGGTGTAATTGGACATAACTCATCAGGTTTTTACTACAGCAAGACAAACGTCGATCCCGTAGCCCAATTGAACCGCGGCATATTCGCCATTCAAGAATGGTTGAGAAACAACGGCGTTACGGTTCAAATTGGGCGTGCTTATTTCTTTCCCGGCTCAGAAATGAACACCTCACAACTGCCTCCCAGCGTTGTGGACAATAACCACCTTCTACCAATCAAACTAATCCTCGACATCAAAGATCTAGATAGAGTTGACGAGAGAGTACGCTCTATCATGAACTACTTCAAACTACTACTAAATACTGTACCGATCAGCAAATCAAAAATTGAAACCATAATTGAAATGCTGATCCCGACAATTAGCTATACCCCTTGCTGGTACTCAAAAATAAGCAGCGACAACAAACTATGGCTCCGACTGACACCTGAACAACAAGAGTGCATCGATTGGGCACTAAAAAAAGATAGATTTTTAATTAGCGGCTGGCCAGGCACCGGAAAAACAATTATAGCAATTGAAACTGCACGCAGGTTATCTACCTCCGGAACTTCAGTACTCTGCATTACATTCAACTCACTTCTTGCTCAAAAAATATCAAGCGAACTACTTGACCACGCCAACACCTTAGCAATAACCATTTACTCATTATGCTCGAAGGCCTCAACTTATAATGGTGAAAAAGCAAATTTCACGGCAGATTGGTTTGAGAAACAAGCAGCGACCAGCCTAAAAAAGGCCTGCAACAATGGCTTTTTGAATAAATACTCAGCCCTCATCATTGATGAAGGCCAAGTAATCCGAAGAGAGCTCTGGGAAATATTAGTAGAGCACTTTTCATCCAAAAAAATTATCGCCATGTGCGATGCAACTCAAGCTTTTCCATATGAAAAGCCAGTCAGCCTTGCGCAGATAGAAGAATACCTTCAGGCACAAGCGTTCTTCCTTACTGAAAGTCTTCGCATGCCTAAACGCGTTTGCGAACGGTTAAAAATCTTTCAACAACCGACGCACTCCATTACAAACTTAAGGCAAAATGATGAGGACACACTTACAGAGATAATAACCAGCAACCCCAAAAACACCCTAAGCCAAACAATTGCCCAAATATTATCTCAAGGCTTATTGCCTGGGCAAATTATTGTATTAACACCTACTTATATGGGAATACCCGAAAGCTTAGTACCTCAAGGGATCAAAGTTGAGTCTATAGGACGTTTCAGGGGCATGGAAAGCCCTGTCATCATCATATTGGCCGCTACAGACATGTCAAATTTAGAATTTTTCTGCGCCTACTCACGCTCTACATCGCGCTGCATCGTAATTCTAGATGCCTATGAAGTACAAAAAGGAAAATACGAAAATCTAGGTAGAGAACTTTATTTAAACAATAAAGATCATGTGGATTCAGAGAGCTCCAAGTCACTCACACAAACAATAATCAAAAACCAGCCGACTATCGACATCACGCTACAAAATGACATATTCCATATTTCATGGTCGAAAACCTGGCATGCATACACACTTCCCGTCCAGAAATGCGAAGTAACCAGATTACTGCTTGAAGCCTTTTTTATCCATTCAGACACTCCGAAAATATACACTTGGGCGCCAGACTCAAGAAGCACAATCTCAATGATAGATAAAGCAGAAAATACTTATCCGTTAACTTTAGAACTAAAGCACTGCCACATATGCCTAGAACCAACACCTCACAATGTCGGCAATCCGCCTGCTGGAACATGCAATGTGTGCACAAACCCTCACAATGAGCGAAATCCAAATTTTGAAAATTATATACTTCAATTACTAAGCATACTCACCAATAGAAAAATGCACTCCACCGAAGCTATTGAAAACCTACCCATTCAAATATACTCAATAGGCACACTGCTAAAAAGCAGATACAACACTACCCAAAGCGAACTAATTTCAGCCTTTAGCCAATTGAGCCTTGAAGGTAGAGTTGCCATGGCATTAGCAATTAGAGAATTGACTATCGGATACAATAAGAACAGAACCGAATTCAAAATAGGTGAAATTTCAAAAAACACCTACAACTGGAATAAAAAACTTGAAATTTTTTCATTCCCACAATGGCAAGGCTTTATTAATGACGCTTTCGCAAAGCTAGAAAACAACGGACTGATCACTAAAGGTGCAAAAGGCATCAGAATCATAAAACGTGAAAAATTTATGATAAAAGCCAACCAAGAGTAGTCGACCATCCAAAAAATTGGGACTAATTTATTATCCAAAACGAAGCCTGCTACCAACCCCGACACTGTCCTTCAGTGACACGAGAGCGATAAGCGCCTCGAGCTAAACAACAATTTAGACAGATTTATTTATCACCTTAAAATCCAAAATAAATAAATCTGTTCCATTTACCCTCTTCGTTGCAAACTCGCACAAATGGATGAACTGAGCTAACCTCTAGAGAAACGATTTTTCTTTTACCATCCAAAAATCAACATGCACTGAATGCGAAACTCACCCTAGCCTTGAGTTCGATCCAAACGACACGACAGGGGAATAATGTGAGCAACCAATGTTTTTCGGAGCAACATCAAAACTTTTCAGCTTTTGCTGAAACACTCCGCCAAGCTTTAGAGAGCGGGAAGAGCAAATCATCTGCCATACAGGAAACCATATCCCCGACACTTAGCCAAAAAATAGAAGCGGAAGCCACATCAGGCAACTCCGAAAAAACATCAAGAACACTTTCAATTCCAAAACGTTCACTCCCTAGCGATGTAAATTCTTCAACTCAGGCAAAACCGAAAAAAGTTAAAGCCGAGCTACTCTCAAAACGAGAAAAAGCAAAAAAAAGAAAAGAGGAAAAAAGAACAAAAGAGAGCACACCCAATAAAGCAATAATAGAAACGCTGCAGATCTATTTAAAGGCCGCTCACAAAAAGAATCTCGAGCTAGAGTCACAATTAGCGCTTCTTCAGCAAAGTCAAGATTTCATTGAGGGAGGAAAACGCCACTCCGAGATCAAAGAAATTTTGCGCAAGTCAATAGTAGAAGCAAAAGAAAAGACACGAGAAAATGAAAAACTAAAAGATGAAAACACCAGACTCCGAAAGATTGTTGAAAACTTAACTTTCAAGCTGCATGGCACAACTGGAGACAATATTTATTACGGCGGCCATTATTCTGAGGCTGACTCTTAACAGAGCATGTATATACATACATCTGATCGAATAAAGGCAAAAAAGAAACGCCTTGTTTACCAAGTCGACTCAATTCCTATGAGATGAGGACTGGTTCGTCTTGCTCCTTTAGGCTGCGACAAACGTGCGCAAACTATTCAGACGCCTCCGAGCCGCCCCCCATTCCCTGTCTCTTATACACATCT
>NZ_QWFC01000044.1:0-99460 GCF_003576265.1 Pseudomonas sp. 91RF | reverse complement strand
GGGATGGTCACGGCGATTATCGCTTCGCGGCCCTCGCCCAGCTCGGCGCGTTCGGCGACGTGGCGCAGGCGGTCGAAATTGACGTTGGCCCCGGAATCGATGGCGACGAAGGTCTTGCCGCTGACGCCGCGCTGTTCGACGTACTTCTTGATCCCCGCCACACCCAGGGCGCCGGCCGGCTCGGTGATCGAACGGGTGTCGTCGTAGATGTCCTTGATCGCCGCACAGATTTCATCGGTGCTGACGGTGATCACTTCGTCGACGTAATCCTTGCAGATTTCGAAGGTGTGCTGACCGATCTGCGCCACCGCCACGCCGTCAGCGAAGATGCCCACGGCCGGCAGCACCACGCGCTCGCCCGCGGCCATCGCCGCTTGCAGGCAGTTGGAGTCGTCGGGTTCGACGCCGATGACCTTGATGTCCGGGCGCAGGTACTTCACGTACGCCGCGATGCCGGCGATCAGACCGCCGCCGCCCACAGGAACGAAGATCGCGTCCAGTGGCTGCGGGTGCTGGCGCAGAATCTCCATCGCCACGGTGCCCTGCCCGGCAATGGTGTGCGGATCGTCGTACGGGTGGATGTAGACGTAGCCTTTTTCATCGACCAGTTTCAGCGAGTAGGCCAGGGCTTCCGGGAACGAATCCCCGTGCAGCACCACTTTGCCGCCACGGGAACGCACACCTTCGACCTTGATCTCCGGGGTGGTCTTGGGCATCACGATGGTCGCCTTCACGCCCAGTACTTTCGCCGCCAGGGCCAGGCCCTGCGCATGGTTGCCGGCCGACGCGGTGACCACGCCACGGGCGCGTTCTTCGTCGCTCAACTGGGTCAGCTTGTTGTAGGCGCCGCGAATCTTGAACGAGAACACCGGCTGCAAGTCTTCGCGCTTGAGCCAGATGTCGTTGCCCAGCCGCTCGGAGAGCTGGCGAGCGTTCTGCAGCGGGGTTTCTACGGCAACGTCATAAACGCGCGAGGTGAGGATCTTCTTGACGTACTGTTCGAGCATCGGAAAGCATCACTGGCGGTTGAGCGGGACCAACGAGTCTAACCCGGCTTTCGGCCGGACGACCACACGATTGCAGAGGTTTTACCCCGGCTTGCGGCTATAATGCCGGCCTTTCCGTTCTTACCTTGCCCGCTTCCGGAGCCCGCATGACCCAGGATCAACTCAAACAGGCCGTGGCCCAGGCCGCCGTCGACTTCATCCTTCCGACACTCGACGACAAGAGCATCATCGGCGTCGGCACCGGCTCCACTGCCAACTGCTTCATCGATGCCCTGGCCCGGCACAAGGGTGCGTTCGACGGCGCGGTCGCCAGCTCCGAAGCCACCGCCGCGCGCCTCAAGGGCCACGGGATTCCGGTGTACGAGCTGAACACCGTCAGCGACCTGGAGTTCTACATCGACGGCGCCGACGAAAGCGACGCGCACCTGAACCTGATCAAGGGCGGCGGCGCAGCCCTGACCCGCGAGAAGATCGTCGCGGCCGTGGCCAAGACCTTCATCTGCATCGCCGACGGCAGCAAACTGGTGCCGGTGCTCGGCGCATTCCCGCTGCCGGTGGAAGTGATTCCGATGGCTCGCAGCCACGTCGCCCGCCAACTGGTGAAGCTGGGCGGCGACCCGGTCTACCGTGAAGGCGTGCTGACCGACAACGGCAACATCATCCTCGACGTGCACAACCTGCAGATCACCAACCCGGTGGAGCTGGAAGCGCAGATCAATGCGATCGTCGGCGTGGTCACCAACGGCCTGTTCGCGGCGCGTCCGGCGGATCTGCTGTTGCTGGGTACCAGCGAAGGTGTGAAGACCCTGAAGGCCGAATAATCTCAGGCTGCCCGCAATTCGCGGGTAGAAGTTAGAACTGTGGGAGCCAGCCTGCTGGCGATAGCGGTGTATCAGTCTGCGTAGCCGTCGTCTGACATTCCCTCATCGCCAGCAGGCTGGCTCCCACAGTGGTTTTGGAGTGTTGGTCAGTTCTGCTCTGGCTTTCTGAAGACATAAAACAGATTCGGCTCGCTCACCAGATACAACGTCCCGTCATCATCCATCGCGATGCCTTCCGCCTGCGGCACGGTTTTCTTCAGCCCTTGCCGGCCACCGCTCAACGACATCGTACTCAACGGGCGCCCGTCCACATCCAGCTCGAGAATCAGACGCGACTCGTCCGACAGCGCCAGTAAATGGCCGCTGCGCTCGTCGTATTGCAGGCTCGACAGGTCACGCACGAACATCCCGGCATCGCGCTTGGGGTTGTTGATCACATGCACTGCGTAAGACTTTTCCGGGTTGAAGTGCGGAAAGCCGTGCACTTCGTAGATCAGCATCGGGTCGCGCTCCTTGGCCACGAACAGACGCTTGCCCACCGAGTCGTAGGCCAGGCCTTCGAATCCCTTGTTGCCGCTCATGTGCACGCCGAGCGTCATCTGCTCGGCGTCCGCCGCATCGAGGAACGTCGTGCCCTGCTCCAGATGGATCTTGATCAGACGCTGCTGACGCTCATCGCTGATGACGTAGGTATCGGCGCTGATGAATTCCACCGCCTCTGCATCGCCGAAGCCGATCAGCGCGACCCGGCGCAGGATCTGCCCCTCCAGCGACAGCTCGATCAGCTCGGCATTCTTGTTGGTGACGGTGAACAGGCTCTTGCGCACCGGATCGTAGGTCAGCGCGGAGACATCGTCGTTCAACCCCTCAATAGTCCGGGCCTCGATGTCCACGCGGTACTGATCCAGATTGATCGCTTCAATGCTGTGGGGCTGCCAGTGGCTTTGCAGGTTGAACCAGGCGCGCTCGAACAGACGCAGGTATTGGCCGATCGCAATCAATGCGATCAGGGCAATCACCGAAAGGATGATCAGAAGTGGCTTGGGACGGGCAAATCGACGCATGCGGGCCGGGCTCGGGATCAAAACAGGCGGATGAAATATCACGCCTGTCTGAATCGAAGCTTAAAGGCCACTTGCCCCGAACGACAACCTTGCGGCGGCGGGTTGGTTATTTCTGCTTTTCGAAGCGGTAGAACAGGTTCGGCTCGCTGACCATGTACAGCGTGCCCTGCTCGTCCATGGTCACGCCTTCGGCGCGGGGGATGGTTTTCTTCAGGCCGTTGAAACCGCCGAGCAGGGTCATGAAGCTGACTTGCTCGCCCTTCTCGTCCAGTTCCAGCAGCAGGTGCGAGTCGGCGGACAGCACCAGGGTATGCCCGGTACGCGGATCGACTGCCAGCGCCGAGAGGTTGCGGATATCCAGATCATCGTTCGGCAGCTTCTGCTTGTTGCCGGTGAGGGACTGACTGCCGTCGCTTTTCCAGGTGAACAGCGCCGGTGGACGCTCTTCGCCCAGCAACAACTGTTGATTGCGCGGGTCCCAGGCAATCGCTTCAAAGGCCTTGTTCTGGTCCTTCGACGGGCCGAGATCGTATTTCGGGAAATCGTCACGTTTCAGTTCGCGGGTCGCGGCATCGACCTTGACAATGGACAGCATGTGCTCGCGCTCATCGACAATCGCCACCAGACCATTGCCCAGCACGGTCACGCCTTCCGGATTGCTCCAGCCCACCAGCGGCATCTTGCGCAGCACGTCGCCCTGCAAGGTCAGCTCGACCAGGAACGGGTTCTTGCCCATCACCGAAAACAGAGTCTTGGTCTGCGCGTCGTAGGACAGGTCCGAGGCCTCGTCTTTTTCCATGCCCGGCAGCAGCTTGGCGTCGATCACCACCCGATAGTCCGGCAGCCAGATACTTTCCTTGCGCTCGGTCGGGCTTTCAAAGCGCTCGCGCACCCAAAGCAGGCCGCGGTCATCCCAATGCATGGCATGCGCCAGACCGTAGGCGGCAGCGACCACCAGCAACAGCCAGTAATACCAGCGCAGGGCGAAACGTGAGCGACGGGCAGGGTTGAGCTGAGTTTGAGATGACATCAGAGGACGCGTTCCGAAAATTCAGGCTATGGGTAATAGCACAAAGAGGCCGGCTCAGACGCCAGGATGACCGGAATTATCCGGACAAGATGTGAAAAAAACGGCAAATGGCCGGATTGCCTTATGCCTTTGCGGGCGGCACCACAAAAACAAATGTGGGAGCCAGCCTGCTGGCGATGGCGGTGTATCAGTCGAATGAAACATCAACTGACAGTCCGTCATCGCCAGCAGGCTGGCTCCCACAAAGGTATTTCAGTGTTGCTGTCAGCGCACGCTGCTGGTGAAGCGACTGGCGCCCGGCAGTTCCAGCACGATGTCATCGCCGACGTTCAGCGGCCCCACGCCCACCGGCGTGCCGGTGAGGATCACGTCACCGGCCTGCAGCGAGAAGCAGCCGGCCATGTGCTGGATCATCGGCACGATCGGGTTGAGCATCGCGCTGCTGTTGCCGTCCTGGCGCACTTCGCCATTGATGGTCAGGCGGATGCCGATGTCGGTCAGGTCGGCAAAGGTGCTGCCGGCCACGAACGGTGCGATCACCGCCGCGCCGTCGAACGACTTGGCGATTTCCCACGGCAGGCCCTTGGATTTGAGTTCGGCCTGCTTGTCGCGCAGGGTCAGGTCCAGTGCCGGGGCGAAACCGGAGATCGCGTCCAGCACTTCTTCACGACTCGGTTTGGTCGACAGCGGTTTGCCGATCAACACGGCGATTTCCGCTTCGTAATGCACGGAGCCGCGCTCGGTCGGAATGCTGAAACCGCCTTCCAGCGGCACCACGCAACTGCCCGGCTTGATGAACAGCAGCGGCTCGGTAGGGACCGGGTTGTCCAGTTCCTTGGCGTGTTCGGCGTAGTTGCGGCCGATGCACACCACTTTCCCCAGCGGAAAATGAATCCGCGTACCGTCGACATACTGGTGCTGATAGCTCATTACCGACTCCTGCCTTCATTGATTCATCAGGGATTGCCAATCAAACCGCGAAGATCTTGCCCGGGTTCATGATGCCGTTCGGGTCGAACACCGCCTTGACCGCTTTCATGTATTCGATTTCCACCGGCGAGCGGCTGTAGGTCAAGTAATCGCGCTTGGTCATGCCCACACCGTGTTCGGCGGAGATCGAACCGTTGTACTTCTCGACGGTTTCGAACACCCACTTGTTGACGGTGGCGCACTTGGCGAAAAACTCGTCCTTGCTCAGGTTGTCCGGCTTGAGGATGTTCAGGTGCAGGTTGCCGTCGCCGATGTGGCCGAACCAGACGATTTCGAAATCCGGATAATGTTTGCCGACGATCGCGTCGATTTCCCGCAGGAACGCCGGGACTTTCGACACGGTGACAGAAATGTCGTTCTTGTACGGCGTCCAGTGGGAGATGGTTTCGGAGATGTACTCGCGTAACTTCCACAGGTTCTGCAACTGGGTTTCGCTCTGGCTCATCACGCCGTCCAGCACCCAGCCCTGCTCCACGCAATGCTCGAAGGTTTCCAGGGCGCTGTTGGCCACTTCTTCAGTGGTCGCCTCGAATTCCAGCAGGGCATAGAACGGGCAATCGGTTTCGAACGGTGCCGGGACATCACCACGGCCCATGACCTTGGCCAATGCCTTGTCGGAGAAGAATTCGAATGCGGTCAGGTCGAGCTTGCCCTGGAAGGCGTGGAGCACCGGCATGATCGAGTCGAAATCGACGGTGCCGAGGACCATCGCGGTGAGGTTTTTCGGTGCACGATCCAGGCGCATGGTGGCTTCGACCACAAACCCGAGGGTGCCTTCGGCGCCGATGAACAGCTGGCGCAGGTCATAACCGGTGGCGTTCTTGATGAGGTCCTTGTTCAGTTCCAGCACGTCGCCCTTGCCGGTGACCACTTTCATGCCCGCCACCCAGTTGCGGGTCATGCCGTAGCGAATGACCTTGATCCCGCCGGCATTGGTGCCGATATTGCCGCCAATCTGGCTGGAACCGGCGGAAGCGAAGTCCACCGGGTAGTACAGGTGATGTTCTTCGGCCGCGTTCTGCAATTGCTCGGTGACCACGCCCGGCTGGCACACGGCGGTGCGGTCGGTGAGGTTGATGTCGAGAATCTGGTTCATGTAGTCGAACGAGACAACCACTTCACCATTGGCGGCGACGGCAGCGGCGGAAAGGCCGGTGCGGCCGCCCGATGGCACCAGCGCCACTTTATGTTCGTTGGCCCAGCGGACGATGGCCTGCACTTGCTCGATGGTCTTGGGGAACACGATGGCGCTCGGCGCCGGGGCGAAGTGCTTGGTCCAATCCTTGCCGTACGCGTTCAGGGAGTCGGCATCGGTCAGGACCTTGCCAGGCTCGACCAGGGTCTTCAGTTCATCAATCAGGGCAGGATTGGTCATCGACAGAACTCTCGAACAATTCATGGTCATCCTGAGAACGCTTCACGTCGCAGGAATGAGTGATTAGCGGGGCGGCTATGCTAGCATACCGACCCCGCAGGCCAGTGCCCAACGGCGGTTCTGCGGTGACGGCTTTCTTGTCGTCAAGGTCAATGTCTGTTGACCATTTCCTGCCATTTTTCTCCGGGATACAGGTTTACGCAGATGAGCAAGACTTCTCTCGATAAGAGCAAGATCAAGTTCCTTCTTCTCGAAGGCGTCCACCAATCGGCTGTCGACGTCCTCAAGGCGGCGGGCTACACCAGCATCGAATACCTGACTGGCTCCCTGCCGGAAGACCAGCTCAAGGAAAAGATCGCTGACGCTCACTTCATCGGCATTCGTTCGCGCACCCAACTGACCGAAGAGATCTTCGATCACGCGAAGAAGCTGGTGGCAGTCGGCTGTTTCTGCATCGGCACCAACCAGGTCGACCTGGAAGCGGCCCGCGAGCGCGGCATCGCCGTGTTCAACGCACCGTACTCCAACACCCGCTCCGTGGCCGAGCTGGTGCTGGCCGAAGCGATCCTGCTGCTGCGCGGCATCCCTGAGAAAAACGCTTCCTGCCACCGTGGTGGCTGGATCAAGTCCGCAGCCAACTCCTTCGAGATCCGTGGCAAGAAACTGGGCATCGTCGGCTACGGCTCGATCGGTACTCAGCTGTCGGTCCTGGCTGAAGGTCTGGGCATGCAGGTGTTCTTCTACGACACCGTGACCAAGCTGCCACTGGGCAATGCGACCCAGGTCGGCAACCTGCACGAGCTGCTGGGCATGTCCGACATCGTCACCCTGCACGTTCCGGAAACCGCTGCGACCCAGTGGATGATCGGCGAGAAGGAAATCCGCGCCATCAAGAAGGGCGGCATCCTGATCAACGCGGCACGCGGCACCGTGGTCGAGCTGGATCACCTGGCCGCTGCGATCAAGGACAAACACCTGATCGGCGCCGCCATCGACGTGTTCCCGGTCGAGCCGCGCTCCAACGACGAAGAGTTCGAAAGCCCGCTGCGCGGCCTGGACAACGTGATCCTGACCCCGCACATCGGCGGCTCCACCGCTGAAGCGCAGGCCAACATCGGTCTGGAAGTGGCAGAGAAGCTGGTCAAGTACAGCGACAACGGTACCTCGGTATCGTCCGTGAACTTCCCGGAAGTGGCCCTGCCGGCTCACCCTGGCAAGCACCGCCTGCTGCACATCCACGAGAACATCCCGGGTGTGATGAGCGAGATCAACAAGGTCTTCGCCGAAAACGGCATCAACATCTCCGGTCAGTTCCTGCAGACCAACGAGAAGGTCGGCTACGTGGTGATCGACGTCGACGCCGAGTACTCGGAGCTGGCGCAAGAGAAGCTGCAACACGTCAACGGCACCATCCGTAGCCGCGTGTTGTTCTGATCCGGCGCTGAGCCACAAAAAAGGGAGCCCCTCGGGGCTCCCTTTTCATGCCGGTGGAAAAATCACTCCACTGTGATGGTGATTTTCTTCGAGACCACGGGCGGATCGAAAGCCATGTGGTTCTTGTCGCCCAGCTCCAGCTGCAAGGTGTGCTTGCCTGGCGCCAGTTTGATCTCGGCGAACGTCTGGGCCTTGCCGAAATGCATGTGGTTGGCGTCGGTCGGCACCACTGCGCCGGCCGGAACGATTTCCTTGGCGTCGATCAGCAGATGGTGGTGACCGGTATTCGGCGTGGCATCACCGGCCGGTGCCAGCGCGACATCCTTGGTGCCGAACTTGACGGTGAAGGTCTGCGAAACCTTTGCTCCGTCTTCGGGAGAAACGATGAACACTTCGGCCCCCTTCGGCGCCGGTGTGGCCGCACTGGCCAGCACCGAAACGCCCATCAGCAAACCAGCCAAAGCAGCACGTGACATGAATGTTTTCATTCTCTTCTCCAGTTTTTCCGTAAAATCCGCGCGGTCATGACAACTTCATGACCATTCGTTGTCGAAGGCACTCGACAACCATAGCAAAGCGAGCCTGACCAACAGGCCGCGACAATGATTTCAAAGGAGTGACCATGCGTTTTCTGCCTGGCCTGATCTGCCTGCTACCCCTTCTGAGCCCTCTGGCTCACGCCGAACTGATTGATGACGTCAACGACCGTGGCGAGTTGCGCATAGCCCTAGAGGCTAATACACCGCCCTTCAATTTCAAGGACGGCGACACACTCACGGGGTTCGAGGTCGAGCTTGGGCAACAGCTGGCCAACGAGCTGGATGTACGCGCCGACTTCATCGTCACCGACGAAGCCGATCTGCTCCAGGGCGTCGAAAGCGGCAAGTACGACGTCGCGCTCAACCACATAGCACTGACCCCGGAACTCAAGGATCGTTTCGATTTCAGCGCACCTTACAGTCAGGTCAATGCGCAGCTGTTAGCGAAAAAGGATGAACAGCCCCGCCCGCTGGTGCTGGTCCAGGCGCTGACGGAAGAGAAACCGAAGGTCGGCCCGCCGGTGGATCTGGCGATTCCGTTTCAGAAGGGCAACCCGGCGTTTCACGCGAGTCTTGAGAATGCGTTGCAGCGGATCAGGGCGGATGGACGGCTGGAGGCGTTGTCGCAGAAGTGGTTGAGCGTGCAGGCCTCTGAAGACCTGAAGTGACGGTGTCTAGTCGAGCGCCTTGAGCGCTTGTGCAGCCTGCGGCAGTTCAAGCTCGCTGAAGACCTGCACGCCATGGCGCTTGAGCAAGGCTGCCGTGACACCCTCGCCACTCACCTTCACCCCACTGAACGTCCCGTCATAGGTCAGCAGATTCCCGCACGAAGGGCTGTTGGCCTTGAGCACCGCCACCCGAATCCCGTGCTGTTGCACCAGTTCCAGCGCCTGGCGGGCGCCATCGAGAAACTGCGCACTGACGTCCTCGCCTTCAGTGGTGATCACCGCCGCAAGGCCTTCCAGCACTTCACCGCCCTGCCCGCCCGGAATCTCCGCCGCCGCCCGGGGCGTCGGCAAGCCGCCGGCCACTTCCGGGCACAACGGTACGACGCGTCCCTCGGCAATCCACTGTTCCAGCAGATCGAACGGCCCGCTGGCCCCACCGTCGTAACGCACGCGATGGCCGAGCAGGCAGCGACTGACGAGGATTTGCTGCATCTCAGAACGGCTCGTTGCCGCGACGACGAAACCAGCCAGTCAACGACAAGCGCTCGCGCTGCGCCGGCAACACTTCGTGAGGTACTTCGCCGGAGAGGAACACCACCAGGCAACCGCCGGTGGGTTGCACGTCATGGACCCGATCACCTTCCAGATACATGCGCAACTGCCCCCCATCCTCCGGCAGCCAGCCGTCGTTGAGGTAGATCACTGCCGAGACCATGCGCCGGTCATCGTCGCGAAAACGGTCGACATGCTTGCGGTAGAACGCGCCCGGCGGGTACAGGGCGAAATGGCATTCGAAGTCTTCCAGACCGAGGAACAGCCCACGATTGAGCGCCTCGCGCAGGCTGTCCATCAGGTTCAGATAACGGTCGCTGGCCTCGGCCTGGCCGGGATCGATCCATTGGATATGGTCGCCGCGAATGCCCTCGCGGACCTCCGAAAACGGCCCGCGTCCGACGCCCGCCGGTGCCAGTTCACCTTCGGCCTCACGTTTACGGCACTCGGCGGCCAGCGCGCGGGTCAGATCCGCAGGCAGGAATATGTTCTGCTGCGACCAGCCACGCTCGGCCAGGTCGTCGACGATACGTAACAGCAGCGGGTGTTCAGAGGATATTTGCATGGCGCGCATAGTATGCCTGCGGCAAGAATTCCGACAGAGCCACGCGGCGGCTTGATACGAATTCTCGACAAGTAATGGCACCGCACGGAGAATAGTCCGCTGCCGACAGGAGTCCCTATGCGCCGTTTGCTTTTTTCACTGTTGATGTTCTGCGTTTTGCCCGCCTGGGCAGACGGCCACGACCAGTTGTACAAGGTCGCCGGCTGGCCGGACCAACGTGCGCATTTCAATGACGCCCTGAGCGCCGCGCAACAGCGTTACCAGAGCAGCCTGCCGCCGGCGGTGTTTCAGGCGCTGGTGAACAACAGCAATCAGCGCTTTGCTCCACAGGCCGTGGATCAACGCGCCGAAGCGCAACTGCGCAAGAACCTCGCCGATCCGAAACCGGCCCTGTCGTTCTTTCAGTCACCGCTGGGCAAGAAGATCGTCGCCGCCGAACTGCTGGCGACCCGTCGCGATCAATTGGCGAAAAACGCCAAGGGCCTGCCGAAGATGCCGGCCAGCGACAGCCGCCTGCTGATCATCGGCCACCTCGCCCAGGCCCTGCCTGCCCGCGAAGCCGGTGCCGAAGTCAGTCTGGCGATTGCCGGCGTGGCGGCGGACAGTTTGAGTTCGATGATTCCCGGCCTGCTCGGCGGCGGTCAGGCCCAAGGCATGTTGAACGGGCAACGCCAGCGCCTGATGGATCAGATCGGCGCCGACCTGAACAACACGCTGCTGTACGTCTATCGCGATCTGTCGGATGAAGAACTGGAAGAGTTCGCGACCTTTGCCGAGTCCACCGAAGGCAAGGCCTACTATCAGGCCGCGCTGGCGGCGATTCGCGCCGGGCTGGCCGTGGGGCAAAGCACCTCGAACCTCAGCCAGTGAGCTAGGGGTTGCGGCCCTTGATCCGCTTGTTCAAGAACTCGAAATACTCATCGCGCATCTCTGCCGTTTCATTGGCCAGGTGATGCCGCGCCTCGGCCAGCAGCAGAATCTGCGGCCGGTCGAACTTCCATTTCATCACTTGCAAGTTGTGCTGCCAGTCCACGGTCATGTCCGCCTGCCCCTGGACGATCAGGGGCCGGCGCGGACTTTTCTTCGCGTATTCCACCCGTTTGATCCAGCGTGACAACGCCCCGACCCACGCGGTCGGCAGGCGTTTTGGCTGCAACGGATCGGCCTGCAGGAACGGCAGGAAATCCGGGTCGTTGGAGTTCTCGCTGAAACGCCGGGCAATGCCCCGGACGAAGGGACGCAACAGGTAATAACTGAATTGCGACCAACCCCAGGCCCGTGGGCGCACCAGCGGCGCCAGCAAAATCAACTGGCCCTGGGCCGGGCTGTTCTCACCGTGGTTGAGCACGTGATCGACAATGATCGCCCCGCCGGTGCTTTGCCCGCACAGATGCCACGGTTGCGGCAACGCAATCGAGCGCGCCTCGGCGAACAGCCCCTGCAGCGCATCCTGATATTCGGAGAAATCGCGGATGCTCGCCCGTGGCCCGCTCGACAGACCATGCCCGGGCAAGTCACAGGCAATCACTGCGAACCCCAGATCCAGCGCCCACTCGATCACATGCCGGTAGAGGCCGGTGTGGTCATAAAAACCGTGCACCAGAAACAGCGTGGCCTTGGCCGTTTCCGCCGGCCACCAGCAATGGCTGACGAGTTCATAGCCATCGACATCGAAGCGGCCCATGCCGCGCCAGACATCGCGCTCCGGGAAGTCGGTCTTGTAGAACCGTTGATACGCCTTCGCCTCCTCGGACAACGGCTGCCACTCGGCCAACGGCTTGAGGCTCGCGCGCAGATGATCGGGATCGAAAGCAACAGACATGGGCAATTCCAGAACGGTAAACAGACTTTATCGGCCTGCGATATTCATCTGTCGCGGCAAGCATGGCAAGCTAGCGCGCTCTCGAGGAACCAATTCCATGCGCCCGCCCTACCGCACCGCACTGTTTGCCAGCCTGCTCGCCATCGTGTGTGCCGGCGTGCTGTGGGTGGCGTACGACTGGTTTCAGGGCCGTTATCTGCGGGCGTTCAGCGAACACACCGCGGTGTTTTCCGGCGACCCGTTGCGCCTGCCCGACGACCTCGCCGGCCCCGGCAGTATCCGCCTGGTGCACTTCTGGGACCCGGCCTGCCCGTGCAACGTCGGCAATCAACAGCACCTGACCGAGATGGTCGAACAGTTCGGCCCCAAGGGCGTGGAGTTCTTCGCCGTGCAGAAGGCCGGCAGCCACGGCCAGTTGCCCGCCACCCTCAGCAACCTGAAAACCATCGCGGTGCTGCCCGGCTCCGAACAGATCCCCGCCAGCCCCGCTGTGGCGATCTGGGACCGAAGCGGCAAACTGGCGTACTTCGGCCCCTACAGCGAAGGGCTGACCTGTAATTCCAGCAACAGTTTTATCGAACCGATTTTGCAAGCGTTGAGTGATGATCGTCCGGTGAATGCGACTCATACGTTGGCGGTGGGGTGTTATTGTCCGTGGGTGAGTGGGGAGTGAACAGTCTCGGTCCACGATAGAAATTACATCAACCCAAAAGACGCCAGAAACATACTGATAACCGAAAACTAAACCGACTTGAATCCAGGCTTGTTATTAGCAGCGCGCCATTCTTTAACCTCTTTTACAATCCCTTCAGGACTGTCATCCCTATCATCTCTTGGGTAGTAGATCAGATCCGAGCCTTCCGGATGCTCTGTTAGTGCTTCAAACTCCAACACCATTTTTATATCTTCCTCTTCCGTTCGAGCCCCAGCATCACAAATTGAAATTACAAAATTCAAAAACTCTTTTTCCGTATAGTCCGAAATACTTGGCAAGTCACTACCCTCCTATCAAAAATGCTCCTGACAAAAAATATTTACCAGGAGCATTTTCAATTTAAATACTCAATCCACCTTGAAACCAGGTTTTCCGTTAGCAACTCGCCACGCTTTTACTTCCGCGACCACGACTTCCGGCCCACTTTTTCCTGGTTCTGGATAAAAAATAAGATCCGATCCAGATGGATGCTCACTCAAAGCCTTGAACTCGAGAACAGCATCGATGTGTTCCTCTTCAGTGTCATAGTCATTTTCGTATATCCCCGTAACAAACTTCAGAAAATCCGACTCTGACATTTCACTAATCAGCTTAATCATTACCCGCCCCTCTATGCGTATCAATATGTCTCTTAGGAGTCATTGCGACTATGTTATCAATCTCATAAACTCCGCCACCTTCAGAAATATATTTCCTGTGGTGCAGTTCAACCTTTACACGTCTCCCAACTTGCTGACTCTCTCTAACAAAAGGGGATTGGCCATCTTTCATACTAGCCAGGGCGCTGGGATCAAACTGAATTCCCAACTCCGGATCCCCAGCCACCGCCTTCCAGAACGCCTCCCGAAACGCCCGAAAATTCCTGAACTCCCGCCCTCGCAACTGATCGGCAATCTGCACTGGCACCGGCGCGCCTTCGCCTTGCGATGCGCTGGCAAGCCAGTTCCCCGACACCACCTGACCCACCCCTGTCACGACGCCCGGATCCTCCCGCCGGTCCCGAAACATGATGTAGTTCGGCGGCAGCCCGGACTCCAGCGGGAACACCAGGACATAGTCATCGAATCCGGCTTCGGAAACCGCCGGGAACGAATCGAGGCGGCCCTCCACCGGGATTACAGTCGCTCCGGTGTAAGCAGGTGAATCCGTCGGTTCGGCCGGTGAGGTCGTCGAGCTGTTGCCCGGATTGACGATCGGGGTCCACGTCAGGGTGCGTGGCGGAACGTCGGCGGTGGTTGCGGTGTAGACGTTGCGTTCGGCGTCGTAAGCAGCCGCCACCACCCTGGTGGCCGACGGAATACTCCGCCCATCAGTCTTGACGACAAAAACCTCTGACTGCCCATTCGCGTCGGCCTTTGAACTGACACGGTAAGGCAGATCAACCGTCCCGCCAGCCGCCGCGATGGCGTACAGATCTGGCGCAAATTCTGGCGCGAGGTCCGACAGTGGCGTACTGAACGCGTAACGGTCCGGCAACTCCCCGTTGCCCAGCTTCGACGAGTAGACCAACGCTGAAACACCGACGACAGCGCCCGCCCCGACGCTGGCGGCCAGACTGCCCAAAGCCGCGATGGCGCTGCGAACCGCCGCTTGCAGGCTGGCCGAAGCGGCCTCGGCAACTGCCAGTACTCCCGCCGAAGTCATGAACAGCGGTCCTGCCGCAGAAGTGGCACCCGGGGCGCGGAAGGTATGGGCGGAACGAAGAGCCTCCGCCGCTACCCGCGCTTGCTCATCCGCTATTCGCCTTGCTTCTGCCTCGGCGGCAATTCGCGCTTCTTACCGTATACGCGCCTGCTCCTCGGCAACACGCCGGGCTTCAGCCTCCGCAGCTAATCGCGCCTGCTCCTGCAACTGCCGGGCTTCCTGTTCCCGGGCAAGACGTATCTGTTCCTGTAACCGCTCCGCCTCCTGAGCCCGGGCGATCAGACCGGCAAAAACATCCGCAGCCGCAGCCATGTGCCGGGCACTTTCCGAGTGCAGAAGTGACGCGTGATAGTCCTGCCAGCGCTTGCCCAGATCCGTAGAGGCCTGCAAGTCCACCAGGTTCTTCAGTGCTTCGAGCTCAGGCTTGCTCAACGGTGCGTTGATGGCCGGGTTGGCGACTGCATAGGGCCGGACTGCGGCCTGCTCGGCGGCGCTGATGCTGTCCGCTGCGAATTTATAGTTCGTGAGCGTTTGAGAGAGACTGCCGCCTGTTGTGCCCGCAATGGCGGCCATTCTTTCAACGAGAAAACCCGGCAGAAACTGGAAGCGGATATTCGTTTCCAGATTGACCACGGAGAGCCTTTCAGCAGAAAGAATTTGCTGGGCGTCCCGAGTGGTTTGAGTCGCCGTTTCGACCTGGATTCTTCTTGCCGCCAACGCCGGAAGCTGATTGGCGATAATCGCCATCACCCAGGAAAGACGCCGCAGCTCCATTGCCGCGCGGTAGGCCCTGTCGATGGCGGCATACGCAACGGAGACATCCGGAACGGGCGACGCCAGACTTTCCCGGATTTTCCTGAAGGACAGATCCTTCATCAGAAAGAATGGATTATGGCCATACAATGAGTAAGCAGTCTCGGAATGCGCGCGATATTCCAATAGCTTTGCGTGAATAACCTGAAGGGTTATTTCCTGATCGGCCTTTACTTTCTGAACCGGAGACAAGCCGACACCGGCAACTTGCCTGGCGTGTTCTACTTCATTGTTAGAGGTCATCAGGATATTGCTGAAAATTCCAGCGTACTCAAGATCAATATGAGCCTGAGCATTCTGCTGCTCATGCATCAAGTCATCCCAAATGAACGGGGTTAACGGATCAAGTTTTCCGGAGCCTTGCCCGGTGCCTCTGTGCGGCCCTTCACTCAACCCCCAACTTCCCGAAAAATAACCACCCTGTCCCAATCGAACCGGCGCAAATGTCCGAACGGGTATCGGTGCCAGTTCATATTTCCCCGGTGCGATTTGCTTGTGCGGCCCAAGATAATTTCCAACATCACTCATACGACTTCTCCATGTCAGTTATTCCATGTATCGAATTCGCAAACTTTGTTTTGGTCCTCGGTTTTTTTCTCGAGGTCTTTTATAGGCCTGCCCCGTTAAACGCCGCAATAACAAACCTGTAGTGCACTTCCCGAAAACCTGAAGGAAACTTCCTATTCGAGAAATACTGTGTTATGAAATCCCGGTTGCGAGCTTCAACTAGATCCGCACCATCAATGCCTTCATATAAATAGAACGACAGGGAGCAGAATTTTCATGAAACGAGGCCTGACCGTACTTGCGTTGCTGATCGTCATTCCCGCCTTCGGGGTTGGCGGCTACCTCTACAGCAAGCAACCGACGCGTCAGGGCCAGGTGGAATTGCGCAACCTGCAAGGCTCGGTGACCGTGCGTTACGACGAGCGCGGCGTGCCGCACATCCGTGCCGAAAACGAGACCGACCTCTATCGTGCCCTCGGTTATGTGCACGCCCAGGACCGGTTGTTCCAGATGGAAGCCATGCGCCGCCTCGCCCGTGGCGAACTGGCCGAAGTGCTCGGACCGAAACTGCTCGACACCGACAAGTTGTTCCGCAGCCTGCGCATTCGTGAACGCGCCGCCAGTTACGTGGCCGGCCTCGACAAGCAGTCACCGGCGTGGAAGGCCCTGCAAGCCTATCTGGACGGCATCAACCAGTATCAGGACTCGCACGCCGCCCCTGTCGAGTTCGACGTGCTGGGCATCCCCAAGCGGCCGTTCACCGCCGAAGACACCATCAGCGTCGCCGGTTACATGGCTTACAGCTTCGCCGCTGCGTTTCGCACCGAACCGTTGCTGACCTACGTGCGCGATCAGCTCGGCGCCGATTACCTCAACGTCTTCGACCTCGACTGGCAGCCCAAGGGCGTGCTCGCCAAGGGCCGCGCCGGCACCGCACCGGCCCTTGCTGCCGATGACTGGAAAGACCTGAACACCCTCGCCCGCCTCAGCGAGCAGGCACTGATCGACAACGGCCTGCCGCAATTCGAAGGCAGCAACGCCTGGGTGATCGCCGGCAGCCGCAGCAAGAGCGGCAAGGCATTACTGGCCGGCGACCCGCACATTCGTTTCTCGGTGCCGTCGGTGTGGTACGAGGCGCAGCTGTCGGCGCCGGGTTTTGAACTCTACGGTCATCATCAGGCGCTGGTGCCGTTTGCGTTTCTCGGCCACAACCTGGATTTCGGCTGGAGCCTGACCATGTTCCAGAACGATGACCTGGACCTGATCGCCGAGAAGGTCAATCCGGACAACCCGAATCAGGTCTGGTACCACGGCCAGTGGACCGACATGGTCAGCACCGAGCAGCAGATCGCCGTGAAAGGCCAGGCGCCGGTGACCATTACTCTGCGCCAGTCGCCCCACGGGCCGATCGTCAACGACGCCCTCGGCAGCGCCGCCGGAAAAACCCCGATTGCGATGTGGTGGGCGTTCCTCGAAACACCGAACCCGATCCTCGAAGGTTTCTACCAGCTCAACCGCGCCGACACCCTGGCCAAGGCCCGCGCCGCAGCTGCCAAGGTGCAGGCACCGGGACTGAACATCGTCTACGCCAACGCCAAGGGCGATATCGCGTGGTGGGCTTCGGCGCTGCTGCCCAAGCGGCCGGCCGGGGTCAAACCCGAGTTCATCCTCGATGGCAGCAGCAATCAGGCGGACAAGGACGGCTACTTCCCGTTCAGTGCCAACCCGCAGGAAGAGAACCCGGCGCGGGGCTATATCGTCTCGGCCAACTTCCAGCCCGTATCGCCGACCGGCATGGAGATTCCCGGTTACTACAACCTCGCCGACCGTGGCCAGCAACTCAACCGCCAGCTCGCCGACAAGAACGTGAAGTGGGATAACGAAGCCAACCAGAAGCTGCAACTGGGCACCACCACCGGTTATGGCCCGCGCGTGCTGGCGCCGTTGTTGCCGGTATTGCGTGAAGTGGTGAACGACCCGGCGCAGTTGAAACTGGTCGAGCAACTGGCGCAGTGGCAAGGCGACTACCCGCTGGATTCGGTGAGCGCCACGGTGTTCAACCAGTTCCTCTACGACCTGGCCGACGCGGCGATGCGCGATGAGCTGGGCAACGACATGTTCGAGACCTTGCTGTCGACCCGAGTGCTCGATGCAGCGCTGCCACGCCTGGCGGCGAACGCCGATTCACCGTGGTGGGACAACCGCAACACCCCGGGCAAAGAGAACCGCGCCGACACCGTGCGCACCGCGTGGCAGGCGAGCATGACGCACCTTGAACAGACCCTCGGCGACGATGCCTCCGGCTGGCAATGGGGCAAGGCGCACACGCTGACCCATGGTCATCCGCTGGGGCAGCAGAAGCCGCTGGACCGGATTTTCAATGTCGGCCCGTTCGCCGCACCCGGCTCCCACGAAGTACCGAACAACCTCTCGGCGAAGATCGGCCCGGCGCCGTGGCCGGTGACCTATGGGCCGTCGACGCGGCGGCTGGTGGACTTCGCGGATCCGGCTCACAGCCTGACCATCAACCCGGTCGGCCAGAGCGGCGTGCCGTTTGACAGCCACTATGACGATCAGGCGGAGGCGTATGTGGACGGGTTGTATGTGCAGGCGCATTTCAGTGAGGAAGAGGTTACGGCGAATACGCGGAGTACCTTGAAGCTGTTGCCGGCGCGAGCGGCGCAATAAGCGCCGCTCAAACCATCGCCGCAAAATTCAACCGAAACTGCTGCGGCGTCACCCCCAACCGGCGGTTGAACACGCTGCGCATGTGTTGCGCATCGCGAAACCCGCATTGATACGCCACGGTCTTCAGCGGCGCCGTGGTGCTTTCGAGCATCACCCGCGCCGCATCCACCCGCGCCCGCTCGACGAACTCCGCCGGGGTGACTTTCGCTTCGCGAGCAAACACACGGGAGAAATTCCTCGCACTCATGTTCGCGGCATTCGCCAGGTCGGCAATGGTCAGGTCGCCGGTGAGGTTGGCCAACACGTATAGCTGCACCATCGCCACCGCCGACGTCGGTTCGGCGTGGGGCGTGAGGAACGGGCTGAACTGCGACTGCCCGCCCGAGCGCTGGGTAAACACCACCAGCCGCTTGGCCACGCTCAATGCGACCTCGGCACCGTAGTCACGCGCCAGCAGGTACAACGACAGATCGATCCCCGCCGTCACCCCCGCCGAGGTGTAGAGCTGACCGTCCTCGACGTACAACCGATCAGCCTCGACCCGGCTCGACGGGCATAACTGCGCCAGCGTCTCGGCGTCATTCCAGTGGGTGGTGACCGTGCGCCCGTCCAGCAATCCCGCACGCGCGAGCATGAATGCACCGTTGCAGATCGAGCCGAACCGCCGTGCCCGCCCACAAGCCTCGCGCAACCATGCATCGAACGCCTCACCGAAATCCAGGAACGGCAACTGCGGCCCACCAGCCACCAGCAGCAAGTCATAAACTTCCCGCACCTCACTGAAATGCCGATGCGCACTCAGGGTCAGCCCGTTGGAACACGCCATCGGCCCGCGTTCGACGCCGATCACTTCAAGCCGGTAATGATCCTCCGCCGCCAGAAAGCGATTGGCCTCGGCGAACACATCCATGGGCCCGCTGACGTCCAGTGCCTGCACGCTGGGGAACACCACGATGGCGACGGTTTTGTTCATGGCGATGTCGGCTCCCTGGGAATGGCGGATCAGCGCCAACCCTAGCCAATCCGCGCCGCAGAAGCGAGCTGGCACGATTTGCAGGTGGAATGGCAAGGATCGCAGCCATGGATCGATTGTCCGGTTTTACCCCCGGGAACAGACTTTCCCCATCAACGCCACGACGGCGTTTTCGACGAGGAAGCTCAACATGACCACAACCATCGCCGGTATCAAGATCCCCGACAGTACCCTGGCCCGGGCCACCACCGAGTACATCCGCGACATCGAATCCGACCTGCTTTACCACCATTCGCGCCGGGTGTTTCTGTTCGGTGCCTTGAGTGGCGAACGCCGGCAACTGGCCTACGATCCGGAGTTGCTGTACGTCGGCGCGATGTTTCACGATCTGGGCCTGGTCGAAGGTCACCGCAGCAATGACGAACGTTTCGAAGTCGATGGTGCCAACGCCGCGGCCGCGTTTCTCAAGCCTTACGGGTTGAGCGACGACAACATCGAGCAGGTCTGGCTGTCGATCGCCCTGCACACCACGCCGGGCGTACCGAAGCATCTGCGTCCGACCGTGGCGTTGGTGACGGCGGGTGTCGAGATGGATGTGCTGGGCATGGACTACGCGGCGTTCACCACGGTACAGCGCGAGGCGGTGGTGCATGCACATCCACGGGGCGAGGGTTTCAAGGAGTGCATCATCTGCGCGTTTGCCGACGGCTTGCGTCATCGTCCGCAGACGACGTTCGGCAATGTGAAGACCGATGTGCTGAAGGATCAGGCGCCGGGGTTCAAGCCGATGAATTTCGTCGAGGTCATTCGCCAGTCGCCCTGGGTTTCCTGACGGGCATAAAAAACCTCGCGGCCGTTACCGGTCGCGAGGTTTTTTGTGTTTGCAGACTTAAGCCGCTTCCGGCGTCTGCGCCCGGCGCACGTCCGGTTGCTTCCACGAATCGGCAGCGCCTTCTTCGATGGCTTGCTGGATCGCCTTGCGGCGCGATTCTTCGGCACGACGGCTGAAGAACCAGACCATGAAGGTCACCAGCGACACCGCCAGCAGAATCAGGCTGGCCACGGCGTTGATCTCGGGCTTCACGCCCAGACGCACCGCCGAGAACACTTCCATCGGCAGGGTCGTCGAGCCCGGGCCGGAGACGAAGCTCGCCAGCACCAGGTCGTCCAGCGACAGGGCGAACGACATCATGCCGCCCGCCGCCAGCGACGGCGCGATCATCGGGATGGTGATCAGGAAGAACACCTTCCACGGCCGCGCACCCAGATCCATCGCCGCTTCTTCGATCGACAGGTCCAGCTCACGCAGACGCGCCGACACCACCACCGCCACATACGCCGCACAGAACGTCGTGTGGGCGATCCAGATGGTGACGATGCCACGCTCCTGGGGCCAGCCGATCATCTGTGCCATGGCCACGAAGAGCAGCAACAGCGACAGACCGGTAATCACCTCGGGCATTACCAGCGGCGCAGTGACGAGGCCACCGAACAGCGTGCGGCCCTTGAAGCGGGTGATGCGGGTCAGCACGAATGCCGCCAGCGTACCCAGCGCCACGGCCGCAACGGCGGTGTAGCAGGCGATTTCCAGCGAACGCACCACCGAGCCCATCAACTGGGTGTTGTCGAGCAGGCCGACGTACCACTTGATCGACCAGCCGCCCCATACCGTCACCAGTTTCGAGGCGTTGAACGAGTAGATCACCAGGATCAGCATCGGCAGATAGATGAACAACAGGCCGAGCACCAGCATCAGGCTGGAGAAACGGAAGCGCTTCATTCTTTACCCTCCATTTCCTTGGCCTGACTGCGGTTGAACAGGATGATCGGCACGATCAGGATCGCCAGCATCACCACCGCCAGGGCGGACGCCACCGGCCAGTCACGGTTGTTGAAGAACTCTTGCCAGAGCACTTTACCGATCATCAGGGTTTCCGGACCGCCGAGCAGCTCCGGGATCACGAACTCGCCCACCACCGGGATGAACACCAGCATGCAGCCGGCGATGATGCCGTTCTTGGACAGCGGAACCGTGATTTTCCAGAAGCTGTTGAAGGTGCTCGAACCCAGGTCGGACGCGGCCTCCAGCAGGCTGGTGTCGTGTTTCACCAGGTTGGCGTACAGCGGCAGGATCATGAACGGCAGGTACGAATAGACGACGCCGATGTACACCGCCAGGTTGGTGTTGAGGATCTGCAGCGGTTCGTCGATGAAACCCATGCTCATCAGGAAACCGTTGAGCAGGCCGTTGTTGCTGAGAATGCCCATCCACGCATAGACGCGGATCAGGATCGCGGTCCAGGTCGGCATCATGATCAGCAGTACCAGCACCGTCTGCACTTCCTTGCGGGCACTGGCGATGGCGTAGGCCATCGGGTAGCCGATCAGCAGGCACAGCAGCGTGCTGAAGAACGCCATCTTCAGCGAACCGAGGTACGCCGAGATGTACAGTTCGTCGTCGCCGAGCATCGCGTAGTTGCCCAGGTTCAGCAGCAACTGCAGCTTCTGCTCGGCGTAGGTGTAGATCTCGGTGTACGGCGGGATGGCCACGTCCGCTTCGGCGAAGCTGATCTTCAGAACGATGAAGAACGGCAGCATGAAGAACAGGAACAGCCAGATGAACGGCACCCCGATGACCAGCTGGCGGCCACCGGGAATTATTCGATTGAGCCGGCGTTTGAATTTGCGCATGTTCATGAGCGAAGTACCACGCCGCTGTCATCTTCCCAGTACACGTACACCTGATCGCCCCAGGTCGGACGTGCGCCACGGCGTTCGGCGTTGGCCACGAACGATTGCACCAGCTTGCCGCTCGGCAATTCCACGTAGAACACCGAGTGCCCGCCGAGGTAGGCGATGTCGTGCACCTTGCCGCTGGACCAGTTGTACTCGCAGGTCGGCATTTCGGCGGTGACCAGCAGCTTCTCCGGACGGATCGCGTAGGTCACGGACTTGTCCTGCACCGAGGTGCTGATGCCGTGGCCGACGTAAATCTGCCGGTCGAGGTCCTTGCAGGTGATGGTCGCGTGGCCTTCGGCGTCGTCGATCACTTCGCCTTCGAAGATGTTCACGTTACCGATGAATTCGCAGACCAGACGGCTGGTCGGGGTCTCGTAGATGTCGATCGGGCTGCCGATCTGGGCGATCCAGCCCAGGTGCATGATCGCGATGCGCTCGGCCATGGTCATGGCCTCTTCCTGGTCGTGGGTCACCATCACGCAGGTCACGCCGACGCGCTCGATGATCTCAACCAGTTCCAGCTGCATCTGCGAACGCAGTTTCTTGTCCAGCGCACCCATCGGCTCGTCGAGCAGCAACAGCTTCGGCCGCTTGGCCAGGGAGCGCGCCAGCGCCACACGCTGACGCTGACCGCCGGACAACTGGTGCGGCTTGCGCTTGGCGTACTGGCTCATCTGCACCAGCTTGAGCATCTCGGCCACGCGGGCGTCGATCTCGGCTGCCGGGATCTTGTCCTGCTTGAGTCCGAACGCGATGTTCTGCGCCACCGTCATGTGCGGGAACAGGGCGTAGGACTGGAACATCATGTTGATCGGTCGCTCGTACGGCGGCATGTCGGTGATGTCGACGCCGTCGAGGAAAATGCGCCCCTCCGTGGGCCGTTCGAACCCTGCCAGCATCCGCAGCAGAGTGGATTTGCCCGATCCCGAACCGCCGAGCAGGGCGAAGATCTCGCCCTTCTTGATTTCCAGGGACACATCGTCCACGGCAACCGTCTCGTCGAACTTCTTCGTGACCCGGTCGATTTTAACCAGCACCTGTTTCGGTGTCTGGTCGCCCTCGAGGGCTTTCTTATAGGCGCCGGAGGCAACTGCCATTTACGAAACTCCCAGAAAAAAAAGAGTGCAGTTCGCCCACGCAAGACGAACCCAGGATGGTTTGCGCGTTATTTACCCGACTTGACCTTGGTCCAGCTGCGGGTCATCAAACGCTGAATATTCGGTGGCAACTCGATCGACACATAGGTCTTGTCGAGGACGGCCTGCGGTGGATAAACCGCTTCGTCGGTGCGAATGGACTGCTCCATCAGCTTGTCCGAACCCGGGTTGGGGTTGGCGTAACCGACGTAATCACTGACCTGGGCAATCACCTCAGGTTTCAACAAATAGTTGATGAAGGCGTGGGCCTCTTTGACGTTGGCCGAATCCTTCGGAATCGCCAACATGTCGAACCAGAGCGCGCCGCCCTCTTTCGGGATGGCGTAGGCGATGTTGACGCCCTTCTTGGCTTCTTCGGCACGGTGCTTGGCCTGGAAGATGTCGCCGGAGAAACCGATGGCCACGCAGATGTCGCCGTTGGCCAGGTCGCCGATGTATTTCGAGGAGTGGAAGTAGGTCACGTAAGGGCGCACCGCCAGCAATTTGGCCGTGGCTTTCTCGTAATCCTTGGGATCGGTGCTGTTGGCATTCAGGCCCATGTAGTTGAGCACGGTCGGCATCATTTCATCGGCCGAATCGAGGAACGCCACGCCGCAGCTGTGCAGCTTCTTGATGTTCTCGGGTTCGAACAGCACGCTCCAGGAGTCGATCTTGTCGACGCCGAGCACGGCTTTCACTTTGTCGACGTTGTAGCCGATGCCGTTGGTGCCCCACAGGTACGGCACGGCGTACTGGTTGCCCGGGTCGTTCTGTTCCAGGCGCTTGAGCAGCACCGGGTCGAGATTGGCGTAGTTCGTCAGTTGCGCCTTGTCGAGCTTCTGGAACGCGCCCGCCTTGATCTGCTTGCCGAGGAAGTGGTTCGACGGCACGACCACGTCGTAACCGGTACGCCCGGCGAGCAGTTTGCCTTCCAGGGTTTCGTTGGAATCGAACACGTCGTAGACCGGCTTGATCCCGGTTTCTTTCTGGAAATCGGCCAGGGTGGTCTCGCCGATGTAATCCGACCAGTTATAAATATGCACAGTACCGGCGGCTTGGGCACCGACAGCGAACGTCAGGCCGGCAGCGGCCAGCAGGGCATTGCGCAAAGAAGAAAAAATAGGCAAGTGGAGGTCCTCTGATTTAGTTGGGCCCAAGTTGCCCCGCGCTGCATGACAGTCACGGTTGCCCGGCAACAAAACCGGCGCGCAACTTACCTTCGAAAAACCGTTCCAGCAAAACTTTCTGTCATTTAATTGCACCGCTGGCCGCCCGGGTGAAGGCGACGGCCAGCGGTGGCGGCTTCAAACCGGCTTATTTGCCGGATTTGATCTTGGTCCAGCTGCGCGTCATTTCACGCTGGGTTGCCGCCGGCAGATCGGCGATGGCATACAGCTTGGCCTGCACATCGGCTGGCGGGTAGATGCCTGGATCGCTGGTGATGTCTTTCTCTACCAGTGGTGTTGCAGCAGCGTTACCGTTCGGGAAACGTACGGCGTTGGTGATGCCGGCCATGACTTCAGGCTTCTGCAGGAAGGTCATGAACTTGTAGGCGCCTTCAACGTTTTCGGCATCCTTCGGAATGGCGACCATGTCGAAGAAGCTGCCAGCGCCTTCCTTCGGAATGGCGTAGCTGACTTTCACCTTGTCACCGGCCTCGGCGGCACGGGACTTGGCCTGCTGCACGTCACCCGAGTAGCCGACCGCTACGCAGATGTTGCCGTTGGCCAGGTCCGAGATGTACTTGGAGGAGTGGAAGTAGGTGATCGAAGGACGAATCTTGAGGAACAGGTCCTCGGCTTTCTTGATGTCTTCTTTCTTCTGGGAGTCGGTTGGCAGGCCCAGGTAGTGCAGCGCGACCGGCAGCATTTCGGTCGGCGAATCGAGGAAGCTCACGCCGCAGCCCTTGAGCTTGGCGATGTTTTCCGGCTTCAGCAGTACGTCCCAGGAATCGATCTTGTCGACGCCCAGCGCAGCCTTGACCTTCTCCGGGTTGTAGCCGATGCCGATCGAACCCCACATGTACGGGAAGGCATGCTTGTTGTCCGGGTCGCTGACGGACACGGCCTTGAGCAGGTCCTGGTTCAGGTTCTTCCAGTTAGGCAGCTTGGAGCGATCCAGTTCCTGGTACACGCCGGCCTTGATCTGCTTGGCCAGGAAATTGTTGGACGGCACGACCACGTCGTAGCCGGACTTGCCCGCCAGCAGCTTGGCTTCCAGGGTTTCGTTGGAATCGAATACGTCGTAGACCACCTTGATCCCCGACTCTTTCTCGAAGTTCGCGATGGTGTCCGGAGCGATGTAGTCGGACCAGTTGTAGACGTGCAGCACTTTGTCGTCCGCGTGAACCGCGCCCGCCATCATGCCCGCGACGGACAGGGCCAGAAGTGTCTTGCCAGCAAGCTTTTTACCTAATGCCTTCATGCGTCATGCTCCAAATTTTTCTTTTTTGAACCACTTTGTTCAGCGGCCGAACCCGGACAACTGGAACCGCGGCTAGTCTGGCAAGATACGAGGCGGTCTTTCAAGAAAAGACCAGCCTTTCCAACTGCTCCGAGCGACAGCGCAACAGCTCCATCGCTCGAAGCCTAGCACTTAGCCCTGCAATGCACTGAGGGTCAGGTCCAGGCACTTGCGTGCCTTGGTCACCAGCTCATCGATCTCCGCCTTGCTGATCACCAGCGGCGGCGCAATGATCATGGTGTCGCCCACGGCGCGCATGATCAGGCCGTTGTCGAAGCAGAACTGGCGGCAGATCATGCCCACACCCTTGCCTTCGTAACGCTTGCGAGTGGCCTTGTCCTGCACCAGCTCGATGGCCCCCAGCAGACCGACTCCGCGCACTTCCCCCACCAGCGGGTGATCGTTCAGTTCGCGCAGACGTTTCTGCAAATACGGTGCCGTTTCGTTATGTGCGTTCTCGATAATTTTCTCTTCGCGCAGGATCCGGATGTTTTCCAGACCCACCGCCGCCGCCACCGGGTGCCCGGAGTAGGTGAAGCCGTGGTTGAAATCGCCGCCCTCGTTGAGCACCGCCACCACTTCGTCGCGCACGATCAGGCCACCCATCGGGATGTAGCCGGACGTCAGGCCTTTGGCGATGGTCATCATGTGCGGCTTGAGGTCGTAGAAATCGCTGCCGAACCATTCGCCGGTACGGCCGAAACCACAGATCACTTCGTCCGCCACGAACAGGATGTCGTACTTGGCGAGGATTTCCTTGATGCGCGGCCAGTAGCTGTCTGGCGGAATGATCACGCCGCCGGCGCCCTGGATCGGCTCGGCAATGAAGGCACCGACGTTGTCGACGCCGACTTCCAGAATCTTCTCTTCCAGCTGATTGGCCGACCAGATCCCGAACTCTTCCGGGGTCATGTCGCCGCCTTCGGCGAACCAGTACGGCTGAGCGATGTGGACGATGCCCGGAATCGGCAGGTCGCCCTGCTCGTGCATGTAGGTCATGCCGCCCAGGCTGGCGCCGGCCACGGTGGAGCCGTGGTAACCGTTCTTGCGGCTGATGATGACTTTCTTGTTCGGCTGGCCCTTGATCGCCCAGTAGTGGCGAACCATGCGCAGCATGGTGTCGTTGCCTTCGGAGCCGGAACCGGTGAAGAACACGTGGTTCATGCCTTGCGGCGCCACGTCGGCAATGGCCTTGGCCAGTTCCAGTGCCGGCGGGTGAGCGGTCTGGAAGAACAGGTTGTAGTAAGGCAGTTCGCGCATCTGCTTCGCGGCAGCATCCGCCAGTTCATCGCGGCCATAACCGATCGCCACGCACCACAGACCCGCCATGCCATCGAGGATCTTGTTGCCCTCGCTGTCCCACAGGTACACGCCCTTGGCGTTGGTGATGATCCGTGGACCCTTTTCTTTCAGCTGCTTGAAGTCGCTGAACGGGGCCAGGTGGTGCTCGCTGCTGAGGGCTTGCCACTCACGGGTTTGCGGGTTGTTGCTGGTCATGCCAATTCTCCTTGTTATCGGTGAAGGCGCGGCGGCTGGCCACCGCGCCCGGCGTATCAGACGGCGAAGAGCAGGTACTCACGCTCCCAGGAACTGATCACGCGCTTGAAGTTTTCATGCTCGGCCCGCTTGACCGCGACGTAGCCGGTGATGAAGGTCTTGCCCAGGTATTTCTCGATGGTTGCGCTGTTTTCCATACGCTCCAGCGCATCTTCGATGGTCAGCGGCAGGCGCAGGTTGCGGCGCTCGTAACCACGGCCCACCACTGGCGCGCTCGGGTTGATGCCTTCGACCATGCCGATGTAGCCGCAGAGCAGGCTCGCGGCAATCGCCAGATAAGGGTTGGCGTCGGCGCCCGGCAGGCGGTTTTCCACCCGGCGGTTCTGCGGGCCGGCATCCGGGACGCGCAGGCCCACGGTGCGGTTTTCTTCGCCCCACTCCACGTTCACCGGCGCCGAGGTGTCCGGAAGGAAGCGGCGGAACGAGTTGACGTTCGGTGCGAACAGCGGCAGCAGCTCCGGGATCAGTTTCTGCAGGCCACCGATGTGGTGCAGGAACAGCTGGCTCATGGTCCCGTCGTCATTGGAGAACACGTTCTTGCCGGTCTCGATGTCGATGATGCTCTGGTGCAGGTGCATGGCACTGCCCGGCTCGCCGGTCATCGGCTTGGCCATGAAGGTCGCGGCCACGTTGTGCTTGAGGGCGGCCTCCCGCATGGTGCGCTTGAACACCAGAATCTGGTCGGCCAGGGACAGGGCGTCGCCGTGACGGAAGTTGATTTCCATCTGCGCGGTGCCGTCCTCGTGGATCAACGTGTCGAGGTCCAGCTCTTGCAATTCGCACCAGTCGTAGACGTCTTCGAACAGCGGGTCGAACTCGTTCGCCGCTTCGATGGAGAACGACTGACGACCGATTTCCGGACGCCCGGAACGGCCGACCGGCGGCTGCAACGGATAGTCAGGGTCGTCGCTGCGTTTGGTCAGGTAGAACTCCATTTCCGGCGCCACGATCGGCTGCCAGCCCTTGTCGGCATAGAGTTTCAGGACTTTCTTGAGGACGTTGCGCGGCGACAGCTCGATCGGGTTGCCTTGCTTGTCGTAGGTGTCGTGGATCACCTGGGCGGTCGGCTCGATGGCCCATGGCACCAGGTACACGGCGTTCTGGTCGGGGCGGCAGATCATGTCGATGTCGGCCGGGTCGAGCAGTTCGTAATAGATGTCGTCTTCGACGTAGTCGCCGGTCACGGTCTGCAACAGAACGCTCTCTGGCAGGCGCATGCCTTTTTCGGCGATGAACTTGTTGGTCGGCGAGATCTTGCCCCGGGTGATGCCGGTCAAGTCGCCGATCATGCATTCGACTTCTGTGATCTTGTGGTCTTTCAACCAATCGGTGAGCTGGTCGAGGTTGTTGCTCATAAATGCCTCTGGGCTGAGTCTCCTGACACATGTCAGGCAGGTTTGACGCACGGGGCGTCGCGTTAAAGGGGGCCTGTTTGCGCGCAGTACCGGCTTACGCCTGGCACCGCGCATCGACAATGAAGGAGGAGCTTACCTGCCCTTTACGCTGGCGTTGCATTTCCTGTGCACATCCGGGGTGTGCAGAATCCCGGGCACGGCGACGGGCGCGGTGCAGGCCGGGAGCAGGAAAGAGATCTATATTGAAAGGAGAACCGCTGAAGAGGATGCCCTTCCCCGCGTCCAGAATATCGGACGCCGGCGCCTGATCCGCCATGGACAAAGAGATCGCTGGCAGAATGCGAGCCTGGCTGTCGGCTGCGCTGCGGACGGACGTGTCGCCACTGATGTGATAAGCATGCAGACCGTACTGCACGGAGCAGTCGGTGACGCCGATTAACGGCAGGCGAGACATGAAGCACCCCGGTATTATTGCTGTTATGGGTTTGACCCGAGCTTAGCCTTGTTCATTTTTTTACACAACACCCCCGTAAAAAATACAACACGGCCTGCTCAAGCCTGCGGGTGGCGCATCTTTCGCGGATAAAAAAATGCCCCAAAGTGCCCCATAAATGCCCTCGTGGCGCTTTTTCGGGGCAAAAAAGGCCTCGCTTGACTTCGGCATGCCGTTCGGGTTGACTGAAACCAGAAAAGATCAATGATTGATATTTTTAACAACAAAGGTGTTGCATCATGTCGGTACCCCCGCGTGCCGTTCAGCTTAACGAAGCGAACGCGTTCCTTAAGGAACATCCTGAGGTTCTGTACGTTGACCTTCTGATTGCGGATATGAATGGTGTGGTGCGCGGCAAGCGCATCGAACGCACCAGCCTCCACAAGGTTTACGAGAAAGGCATCAACCTGCCGGCCTCTCTATTTGCTCTGGATATCAATGGTTCGACGGTGGAAAGCACCGGCCTGGGCCTGGACATCGGCGACGCCGACCGTATCTGCTATCCAATCCCCGATACCCTGTGCAACGAGCCATGGCAAAAGCGCCCGACCGCGCAACTGCTGATGACCATGCACGAACTCGAAGGTGACCCTTTCTTCGCCGACCCGCGCGAAGTGCTCCGTCAAGTTGTTGCAAAGTTTGACGAGCTGGGCTTGACCATCTGCGCCGCATTCGAACTCGAGTTCTACCTGATCGACCAGGAAAACGTGAACGGCCGCCCTCAGCCGCCACGCTCGCCGATCTCCGGCAAACGCCCGCATTCGACCCAGGTCTACCTGATCGACGACCTCGACGAATACGTCGACTGCCTCCAGGACATTCTGGAAGGTGCGAAAGAGCAAGGCATCCCGGCTGACGCCATCGTCAAGGAAAGTGCCCCGGCGCAGTTCGAAGTGAACCTGCACCACGTCGCCGACCCGATCAAGGCCTGCGACTACGCGGTGCTGCTCAAGCGTCTGATCAAGAACATCGCCTACGACCATGAAATGGACACCACCTTCATGGCCAAGCCGTACCCTGGCCAGGCAGGCAACGGTCTGCATGTGCACATTTCGGTTCTCGACAAAGATGGCAAAAACATTTTTGCCAGCGAGGATCCCGAGCAGAACGCCGCGCTGCGTCACGCGATCGGCGGTGTGCTCGAGACCCTGCCCGCGCAGATGGCTTTCCTCTGCCCCAACGTCAACTCCTACCGTCGTTTCGGCGCACAGTTCTATGTGCCGAACTCGCCGAGCTGGGGCCTGGACAACCGCACCGTGGCCCTGCGCGTACCGACCGGTTCCGCCGACGCGGTCCGCCTGGAACATCGCGTTGCCGGCGCCGACGCCAACCCGTACCTGCTGATGGCTTCGGTACTGGCGGGCGTGCATCACGGCCTGACCAACAAGATCGAGCCACCGGCCCCGACCGAAGGCAACAGCTACGAGCAGAACGAACAGAGCCTGCCGAACAACTTGCGCGATGCCCTGCGCGAGCTGGACGACAGCGAGGTGATGGCCAAGTACATCGATCCGAAATACATCGATATCTTCGTCGCCTGCAAGGAAAGCGAGCTGGAGGAGTTCGAACACTCCATCTCCGACCTTGAGTACAATTGGTACCTGCACACCGTTTAAGCGGACTGCAGCACATGAAAACGCCGTTGGCTTCACAGCCCGCGGCGTTTTTTTATTGGCCTCTGTGGCAGAGATTCAAGCTCTGCGTACAATGCCCGCTGCCCCGCAGGAGACTTTCATGACGCGTCCCGCCCCCGTCCGCAAACCCCGTGCCCGCAGTCAGGCACGAATCGATTCGATACTCGACGCCGCGCGCACGCTGCTGGCCGCCGAGGGCGTGGCGAGCCTGTCGGTCTACAGCGTGGCCGAACGGGCGCAGATCCCGCCCTCCTCGGTCTATCATTTCTTCGCCAGTGTCCCGGCGTTGCTCGAAGGTCTGACGGCAGATGTCCACGCCGCCTTCCGCGCCTGCCTGCAAGCACCGATCGATCACGACGCCCTGCGCGACTGGCGCGACCTGTCCCGGCTGGTCGAGCAACGGATGCTGGAGATCTACGACGAAGACGCCGCCGCCCGCCAACTCATCCTCGCGCAGCACGGCCTTACCGAAGTCACCCAGGCCGACCGTCAGCATGACCTCGAACTCGGCGACCTGATGCACAAGCTGTTCGATCATCACTTCGAACTGCCGAAGCTGCCGGATGACGTGGACGTGTTCGCGCTGGCCATGGAACTGGGCGACCGCGTCTACGCCCGCTCGGTGCAGCAGCACGGGCAGATCACCCCGCGTATGGCCGAGGAAGGGATGCGCGTGTTCGATGCCTACATCGGCTTGTATCTCCCGCCGTATCTGCCCAAGCGGGCTCTTTGATCGTTCCCACGCGGAGCGTGGGAACGATCAAGCGATCAACAAAAAACCCCGAAGGGCTCACACCCTCCGGGGTTGTTTTTACTCACAGACTTACAACTTGGCGATGGACACCTCGGTGGACTTCACGAAGGCGATCACCTCGCTGCCAACCTCCAGCTCCAGCTCCTTGACCGAACGGGTGGTGATCACCGAAGTGACGATGCCGGAAGCGGTCTGCACGTCGATTTCCGACAGCACGTCGCCGAGAACGATCTCCTTGATCGCGCCTTTGAACTGGTTGCGTACGTTGATGGCTTTGATAGTCATGGCATTGATTCCTGTCGTTTGCTTGAGTTATTGAGCCCAACGCAATTGCGTAGGCAAGGGTGAAACAGGTTCCGGCGCCGGCGGCTCGCCGGGCAGGGACAACACACGGTTGAGCACTTCGGTTTCCAGCGCGGCCAGCCGATGGGAGCCACGGACCCGAGGGCGCGGCAGCTCCACTTGCAGGTCGAGACCGACTTCGCCGTCCTCGATCAGAATCACCCGGTCGGCAATCGCCACCGCTTCGCTGACATCGTGGGTCACCAGCAACACGGTGAAACCATGCTGCTGCCAGAGACGTTCGATCAGTTGCTGCATCTCGATCCGGGTCAGCGCGTCCAGTGCGCCCAGCGGCTCGTCGAGCAACAGCAGGCGCGGTTGATGGATCAGCGCCCGGGCCAGCGCCACACGCTGCTTCTGCCCGCCGGACAATGCCGCCGGCCATTCATTGGCGCGATCCGCCAGACCGACCGCATCCAGCGCTTCCAGAGCTTGCGGACGCCAGTTGCCCTTGAGGCCCAGACCGACGTTGTCGATGATCTTTTTCCACGGCAGCAGCCGTGCTTCCTGGAACATCAGCCGGGTGTCTTCCCGGGCATCGCTGAGCGGTGCAGCACCCGCGAGCAGGTCGCCGCCGGTGGGTTGATCGAGGCCGGCGAGCAAGCGCAGCAATGTGCTCTTGCCACAGCCACTGCGCCCGACCACGGCGACAAATTGCCCCGCCGGAATGTGCAGATCGATGCCACGCAATACCTGCCGCGCGCCGAAGGTCTTCTGCAGGTTGCGTACTACCAGCGGAATCCCGCGCAGCAGACGTGGAGGTTGTTGAGCCGTCATGCCGCACCTCCTTTCGCCACTTGATAGGCCGGATGCCAACGCAGCCACACACGTTCAAGTCCACGGGCCGCGAGGTCGGCCAGTTTGCCGAGCACCGCGTAGAGCAGAATCGCCAGCACCACCACGTCGGTCTGCAGGAACTCCCGGGCATTCATCGCCAGATAACCGATGCCGGAGCTGGCGGAGATGGTTTCCGCCACGATCAGCGTCAGCCACATGAAGCCGAGGGCGAAGCGCACGCCGACCAGAATCGAAGGCAGCGCACCTGGCAGAATCACCTGCCAGAACAGGCTGAAACCGGACAGGCCATAACTGCGCGCCATCTCCACCAGAGCCGGGTCGACGTTGCGGATGCCGTGATAGGTGTTGAGGTAGATCGGGAACAGCGTCCCCAGTGCCACCAGAAAAATCTTCGCCGACTCGTCGATGCCGAACCACAGGATCACCAGCGGAATCAGCGCCAGGTGCGGCACGTTGCGGATCATCTGCACCGAACTGTCGAGCAGGCGCTCGCCCCACTTCGACAGGCCGGTGATGAAGCCCAGAACCAGGCCGATGCTGCCACCGATGGTGAAGCCCATTGCGGCGCGCCAGCCGCTGATTGCCAGGTGCGTCCAGATTTCACCGCTGCGCACCAGACTCACGCCGGCTTCGATCACCGCCACCGGCGCCGGTAGAATCCGCGTCGACAACCAGCCCGCCGACACCGACAACTGCCACACCGCCAGCAGCAACACCGGCAACGCCCAGGGCGCGAGGCTGTGGATAAATTTCTTCATGGCGGCGCCTCAGCTCTGGGACGCGGCTTTGGGAAGAATGTCGTTGGCCACCATCTCGCCGAACGGGCTGACATAACCGGCGCTTTTCGGCAGTTCCGGACGCTCGACGTCGAGGTGCGGGAACAGCAGTTCAGCGACACGATACGACTCTTCGAGGTGTGGATAACCGGAGAAGATGAAGGTATCGATGCCCAGCGCCGCGTATTCCTTCACCCGTGCCGCCACGGTCGGACCATCGCCCACCAGCGCCGTCCCGGCACCGCCGCGCACCAGACCGACGCCGGCCCACAGGTTCGGGCTGACTTCGAGGTTGTCGCGGCTGCCCCCGTGCAGGGCGGCCATGCGTTGCTGGCCGACCGAATCGAACCGCGCCAGCGAAGCCTGGGCACGCTTGATGGTGTCGTCATCCAGATGCGAGATCAGGCGATCCGCCGCCTGCCAGGCTTCAGCGTTGGTTTCCCGCACGATCACATGCAGGCGGATGCCGAAGCGTACCGTGCGACCGAGCTTGGCGGCCTTGGCGCGAACCTGTTCGATCTTCTCGGCCACCGCTGCTGGCGGCTCGCCCCAGGTCAGGACCATTTCCACTTGTTCGGCAGCCAGATCCTGCGCCGCTTCCGACGAACCACCGAAATACAGCGGCGGACGCGGCTGCTGGATCGGCGGATAGAGCAATTTGGCGCCCTTCACGCTGATGTGCTCGCCGTCGTAATCCACGGTTTCGCCTTCCAGCACACGGCGCCAGATCCGGGTGAATTCCACCGAGGCCTGATAGCGCGCTTCGTGATCAAGGAACAGACCATCGCCGGCCAACTCTTCCGGATCGCCACCGGTCACCAGGTTGAACAGCGCACGACCGCCGGACAGACGATCCAGGGTCGCGGCCTGACGCGCTGCCACCGTCGGGGAAATGATCCCGGGGCGCAGGGCGACCAGAAACTTCAGGCGCTGGGTCACCGGTATCAGCGATGCCGCCACCAGCCACGAATCCTCGCAAGAGCGGCCGGTGGGAATCAGCACACCGCCGAAGCCCAGGCGATCCGCCGCTTGCGCGACCTGTTGCAGATAGCCGTGGTCGACGGCGCGGGCGCCTTCGGCGGTGCCAAGGTAATGGCCGTCGCCGTGGGTAGGCAGGAACCAGAAGATGTTGAGGCTCATGGAGTGGTCTCCTTGGGGATTCGATTTACTGGGCTTGGGTAACCGAGCTTTGGGCCACAGCGGCCGGTGGGGTCCAGATCACGTCCTTGATGCTCAACGGCTTGGGAATCAGCTTGAGCTGGTAGAAGGTGTCGGCGATTTTCTGTTGCGCGGCGACCACTTCCGGGGTCAGGAACAGCGCGCCGTAGCCCTGGCGTTTCACCGAGGTCAGGGTGATGTCTGCCGGCAGGCCGAGCAGCGGCGCGACCTGCTGGGTCACGTCTTGCGGATTGGCTTTGGACCACTCGCCGACGGCGCGCACTTCTTCCACGAGGGTCTTGATCACCTCCGGATTTTTCTGTGCGTAGGGTTTGGTTGCCAGGTAGAACTGGTGATTGTCGACGATGCCTTTACCGTCACGCAGGGTGTGCGCTTGCAGTTGTTGCTCGGCGGCGGCCTGGTACGGGTCCCAGATGACCCAGGCGTCGACGCTTCCACGCTCGAACGCGGCGCGGGCATCGGCCGGTGGCAGGAATACGGTTTGAATGTCGGTGTACTTGAGGCCGGCGTCTTCCAGCGCACGCACCAGCAGGTAGTGGACGTTGGAGCCTTTGTTCAGGGCGACTTTCTTGCCCTTGAGATCCGCCACCGACTTGATCGCCGAGTCTTTCGGCACAAGGATCGCTTCGCTGTTCGGCGCCGGCGGCTCGTAGGCCACGTAAAGCAGATCGGCACCGGCCGCCTGGGCGAAGACCGGCGGGGTTTCGCCGGTGACGCCGAAGTCGATCGAGCCGACGTTCAGGCCTTCCAGCAGTTGCGGGCCGCCGGGGAATTCAGTCCATTGCACGTCGACGCCTTGGGCGGCGAGGCGTTTTTCCAGGGTGCCCTTGGCCTTGAGCAGCACCAGCGTGCCGTATTTTTGATAACCGATCCGCAAGGTCTCGGCTTGAGCTTGAGTGATGGCGCCGAAGGTGACAGCCGCAGCAAACAGAGCGACCAGACCACGACGCAAAAATACAGTGCGCATAGCGCTCTCCTTTTTGCTGTTGGGTTTTGGCTGCACCTGCTTGCCCGTTGGCGGGCGAGTAAGGCCAGTACTTCAAGTTTCGATGCGGCTCAAATGCTCCAGCGAGCACTCAACAAACGTTCGTTCAACAGCCCCGGCTCCAGCGGCTTCGGCCGGCGGGCCATGGCGCTGACAAACTGGTCCAGCGCTTCATGCAACCGCTGCTCCAGGGCCGGCGCCAGCTGCGCCGCGGCACTGCCTTCGCCGTAAGCGATCTGGCTGTCCTCGGCAAATATCCCTTGCAGCATTTCCTGGGCCTTCAACGCCGACAGCACGGGCTTGAGGGCGTAATCGACCACCAGCATGTGGGCGATGCTGCCGCCGGTTGCCATCGGCAAGACAATCTTGTGGTTCAGGGCGCGTTCCGGCAGCAGATCCAGCACGGTCTTCAGCGCGCCGGAGAACGACGCCTTGTAGACCGGCGTCGCGATCAGCAGGCCATCAGCATTTTCAATCTGTTGCAGCAGGTCGAGCACCTTCGGGCTGTCGAAGCGGGCGTGGAGCAGGTCTTCGGCCGGAAAGTCCCGTACCTGATAACTCACCACTTCCACCCCTTGCTGCTGCAACCAGCGTTGCGAGCGCTCCAGCAACACCCCGGAACGGGAACGTTGGCTGGGACTGCCACCAAGTGAGACGACCAGCATTCAGACGATTCCTTGCGCGTTACAGCGCGATTCGCGGGTTGCGATCTCGCTTCGATGTCAGTGACCTTACCAGCTGATTCATATATCCATAAATCATATTTATTCATTTGGTTATTCCTTATGGAGATATTCGTTTCACTTTCTTCCGGGCAAAAAAACAGGCCGTCAAAACGGCCTGAAACCCTGCATCGTGGTTACAAATTGGAGGCGCGCGAAGCATTCACCGCCGCCATCGCCAGCAGGCTGGCTCCCACGCCCTTGTGGGAGCCAGCCTGCTGGCAATTGGACTTTATTTGTTCGGCTGCGGGGTGAGGCGCAGGTACGGCTTCACCGCGCGATAGCCTTTCGGAAAGCGTTGCTTGATTTCGTCTTCGTCCTTGAGCGACGGCACGATCACCACTTCTTCACCGTCCTGCCAGTTGGCCGGGGTGGCCACCTTGTAGTTGTCGGTGAGCTGCAGCGAGTCGATCACCCGCAGGATTTCGTGGAAGTTGCGCCCGGTGCTCGCCGGGTAAGTGATGGTCAGGCGGATCTTCTTGTTCGGATCGATCACGAACAGCGAGCGCACGGTCAGGGTGTCGCTGGCATTCGGGTGGATCAGGTCATAAAGATCGGACACCTTGCGATCGGCATCGGCCAGGATCGGGAAGTTGACGATGGTGTTCTGGGTTTCGTTGATGTCTTCGATCCACTTGTGGTGCGAGTCCACCGGGTCGACCGACAGCGCGATGGCTTTCACGCCGCGCTTGGTGAACTCATCCTTGAGCTTGGCGGTGAAGCCCAGCTCGGTGGTGCACACCGGAGTGAAGTCCGCCGGATGGGAAAACAGCACGCCCCAGCTATTGCCCAGCCATTCGTGGAAACGAATCTTGCCGGCGCTGGAATCCTGTTCGAAATCGGGGGCGATATCGCCGAGTCTGAGGCTCATGGTGCTGCTCCTGATGAGTTGTTGGAGACCTCAACTGTAGCTCGGGATTTGCCATTCATAAAAAGAATAAATAACTAGATATCTAGATCATTTATGAATATTAAACTTCTGTTCACTGGACGCTCGCCGGCAACGCGCCGAACATCGGCCCCAAGGTTCGAGAAGGCCTTGAGTTGCTGTAAAGAGGGAAATGTCGGGAAAGGTCTACGGGGGTGGGCCTGACCCGAAAACGCAAAAGCCCCGTCCGGCGCGATGCCGGACGGGGCTTTTTTACGTCGGTTGCTCGAGCGCTATTACAGCAGCGGGATCGAGTAGCTGACGATCAGGCGGTTTTCGTCCTGGGAACGGGTGTTCGCCAGGTCGGTGCGCCACATGGCGTTCTTCCAGGCAACGCCGAGGTTCTTCAGCGGGCCTTCCGGAATCACGTAGCCAACGGTCAGGTCACGTTCCCACTCGGTTTTTTCGCCCAGCGGAGTGTCGATGTTATCGCCACGCAGGTAGATCACACCGGCGGTCAGGCCAGGTACGCCGACCTTGGCGAAGTCATAGGCGTAGCGAGCCTGCCAGGTACGTTCGCCGGCACGGGCAAACTTCTGGATCTGCATGTCGGTGATGGTGCTGTTGGACGAACCGTCACCCTGGTTCAGCCAAGGGAAGTCGCTGTCGCCCTTGGTGTACTGGTAGCCGGCGCCGAAGGTGTGACCTTCAACCGAGTACAGTGCCAGGTAGCTGTACAGATCGTTGTCGACCTTGCCCTTGACGGTCTTGCCGCCGTAGTAGCCGCTGGTGAAGTACGCAGGCGTGTCACCGTTGTTGCCGTTGTCACGGCTGCGGTAGTAGCGCAGGTCGCTTTTCAGTACGCCCGGACCGATGGCCCAGTTGTGTACCAGACCCAGGAAGTTCTGCGAGTAGAACTCTTTCAGCTCGCCGTAGTAGTACGAGGCAGTCAGGTCTTTGGTGATCTTGTAGTCAGCACCGGCGTAGTAGAACTTGTTGCTGAACACGCCCTTGTCGTAGTTCGAACCGGCGTTCGCACCAGCGATCGACAGGTTTTCGTCGTTGCTGGAGTTACGGCCCTTGGCGGATTCGATCTGACCGGCAGTCAGGGTCAGATCCTTGATCTCGTTGGACTTCAGCTCGCCACCGGTGAAGGTTTGTGGCAGCAGACGACCGTCGTTGTACTTGATGACCGGGTTGTTCGGCATCAGGGTACCGACCTTCAGCTCGGTCTGGGAGATCTTGACCTTACCGGTCAGGCCCAGGCTGGCGAAGTCATGCACGGCACGGTTGCCATCGCTCGGGAAAATGGTGCCGCCGGAAGCGGTACCCGACGAGTTGCCGCTCTTGTCCGGGCTGGAATCCAGACGCAGGCCGTACAGGCCGATGGCGTCAACGCCGAACTGGACGGTGCCCTGGGTGTAACCCGAGATGAAACGCAGATCGAAGCCTTGGCCCCACTCTTCGTTCTTGTTCGGGCCAGTGCCATCACGGTTGTCGGTGTTGATGTAGAAGTTACGCAGCCCCAGTGTGGCCTTGCTGTCTTCGATGAAACCGGCTGCGCCTGCCTGCTGCGCAATAACCCCTACCGCCACGGCCAGAGCCAGGGTGGACTTGTTCATGTATCGCTCCTCTCGTTTCTAATTCTTGTGTTCCTGGTCCGGAGTCTGATGCCCCTGGATCCTAAGATGCGCGATTAGCGCCAGACCGTGACTGACAAGTCAATCGTAACCTTGTGCGTCTACGACCAAGGTCTAATCGCAGTTATTTGGTCCTTGCAGGGTAAAGACTTCCAGATAAACCCAAAAAGAATTTATTCATTCTTTTTCATACCATTCAGGAATATGGCCGGATAGTGGCCATCTGTACCGGGATACAGCGTATCGGCGCCTAAGCTCATTCCTAAATGGTATTTATTAGCCTTTTTTTAGATCGTTTAGCTTTGGCGAAACCCCGATTCGTCAAACCCTATCGAAAAGGCGACGCCATCATGGCCAAACGTGCACTATCTAGTCAATTTGTTACAGTTTGTGTGTCAGCGCTGATTTCTTTTTCTGTCCATGCTTCCAGCCTCACTGTCGGCTTCCAGACCGGCATCGATCCCAGCAAAGTCCCCCAGGCCGACGGCGTTTACGAGAAGGCCATAGGCGAGAAAATCGACTGGCGCCGTTTCAACAGCGGCCCGGAAGTAGTGACAGCCATCGCCTCCGGTGACGTACAGATCGGCAACCTCGGCTCCAGCCCGCTGGCGGCCGCCGCTTCACGTAATCTGCCGATTGTTGCCTTTATCGTTTCGGCACAGATCAATGCCGCCGAAGCGCTGGTGGTGCGCAACGGCAGTGGTATCGACAAACCCGAGGATCTGGTGGGCAAGACCATCGCCACACCGTTCGTCTCCACCTCCCACTACAGCCTGCTCGGTGCACTCAAGCACTGGGGCCTGGACACCTCGAAAGTCAAAGTGGTGAACCTGCAACCCGCAGAAATCGCGGCCGCCTGGAAACGCGGCGACATTGACGGCGCCTTTGTCTGGTCGCCGGCGCTGGGTGAAATCCGCAAGACCGGCAAGACCCTGACCGACGCCGCACAGGTCGGCCAGTGGGGCGCGCCAACCTTCGAAGTCTGGGTAGCACGCAAGGACTTTGCCGAGAAGCATCCCGAAGTCGTGGCCAAATTCGCCAAGGTGACGCTGGACTCGTTCGCCGACTATGCCGCCCATAAGGATAGCTGGACCGCCGACTCGGTGCCGGTGCAGAAAATCGCCAAACTGACCGGTGCCAACGCCGCCGACGTCCCGGAATTGCTCGCAGGTTCAGCGTTCCCCGATGCCAAGGCGCAACAGACCACGGCGCTGCTGGACGGCGGCACGGCGAAGGCGATTGGCGAGACGGCGAAATTTTTGAAGGAACAAGGCAAGGTCGAAAGCGTACTGCCCGACTACTCGCCTTATGTCAGTGCGAAGTTTGTAACCGAATAAACGCTATCGCGAGCAGGCTCGCTCCCACACAGGCTCAGTGAACCTGTGGGAGCGAGCCTGCTCGCGATGAGGGCACCACGTTACAGAGACTTTTCGAAGATTTTCGAATTGCGCTGATAGTTATAGAGAGAAGCCCGGGCCGCCGGCAGACGCTCGACGCTGCTCGGTTCGAACCCACGCTCGCGGAACCAGTGGGCGGTGCGGGTGGTGAGGACGAACAGCGTCTTCAGGCCCTGCGCCCGGGCACGGGTCTCGATGCGTTCCAGTAACTCGTCGCCACGACCGCCATGACGGTATTCAGGATTCACCGCCAGGCACGCCAGTTCACCGGCATCCGAATCGGCAATCTGATACAGCGCCGCACAGGCGATGATCATCCCTTCGCGCTCGACCACGCTGAACTGCTCGATCTCGCGCTCCAGCACTTCACGGGAACGACGCACCAGAATCCCCTGCTCCTCCAGCGGACTGATCAGGTCGAGCAGACCGCCGACGTCTTCAATCGCCGCCTCGCGCACCAGCTCGAATTGCTCCTGGGCCACCAGCGTACCGCCACCGTCACGGGTGAACAGTTCGGTCAGCAGCGCGCCGTCCTCGGCATAACTGACGATATGGCTGCGCGCCACGCCGCCACGGCAGGCTTCGGCGGCGGCATCCAGCAGTTCCGCCTGATAGTTGCTGCCCAGACGCTGCAAATGCGCCGGCACCTGTTGCGGGCGTAGCTCACGCACCAGTTTGCCGTTTTCGTCGATCAGACCGAGGTCGGCACCGAACAGCAGCAGTTTGTCGGCACCCAGGTCGATGGCGGCGCGGGTGGCGACGTCTTCGCAGGCCAGGTTGAAAATCTCACCGGTCGGCGAATAACCCAGCGGCGACAGCAATACGATGGAGCGCTCGTCGAGCAGACGGTTGATACCTTTGCGGTCGACCCGGCGCACTTCACCGGTGTGGTGATAGTCGACACCTTCCAGCACGCCGATCGGCCGCGCGGTCACCAGGTTGCCGCTGGCTACTCGCAGGCGCGAGCCCTGCATCGGCGACGAGGCCATGTCCATCGACAGCCTCGCTTCGATAGCGATGCGCAGCTGGCCGACTGCGTCGATCACGCACTCAAGGGTTGCGGCATCGGTGATGCGCATGCCGTGGTGGTAATGCGGGGTCAGGCCGCGAGCGGCAAGGCGGGTTTCAATCTGTGGACGGGAACCGTGCACCAGCACCAGTCGCACGCCAAGACTGTGCAGCAGCACGATGTCATGGACGATGTTGCCGAAATTCGGATGCTCCACGCCGTCGCCGGGCAGCATGACGACGAAGGTGCAGTCGCGGTGGGCATTGATATAAGGAGACGCGTGACGAAGCCAATTGACGTATTCGGGCATGAACCTGGGCCTGTAATAAATAGCAGCCGGAAAAAGGGCGAAACGGAAAACGCACAGCGGGCTGATGGTTATCGTCGGAACAGGCTTGGCGACACGCGCGCTCTCCTCATGAATACGGGTTGGCAGGACGGCAATTTATACAGCTTTGAGACAGTAATGTTCGATCAACTGCCGCAATAGATGCACGGTAGGCTGCAAACGTGACATTTCAAGGTACTCGTCCGGCTGGTGGGCGCAGGCGATGTCGCCGGGACCGAGCACGATGGTTTCGCAGCCAAGGCGCTGAAGATAAGGCGCTTCGGTGCCGAACGCTACCGCTTCGGCCGTATGGCCGGTGAGTTTTTCGGCGATTCGCACCAGCTCGGCGTCCTCGGCCTGCTCGAACGGCGGCACTTCGGGGAACAGCGGCGCGTAATCGATCTTCACCTGATGCCGCTCGGCGACCGGGTTGAGCTTGCGCAGGATTTCGGTGCGCAAGACTTTGGGGTCCATCCCCGGCAACGGCCGCAGATCGAACTCCAGCGAACACTGACCACAGATACGGTTGGGGTTGTCGCCACCATGGATGCAGCCGAAGTTCATGGTCGGCTGCGGCACGCTGAACTGCGGGTTGTTGAATTCGCGCTGCCACAGCAGGCGCAGGCCACGCAGCTCACCGATGGCGTCGTGCATCGCTTCGAGGGCGCTATGCCCCAGACGCGGATCCGACGAATGGCCGCTCTGCCCGAGGATATCGATGCGCTCCATCATGATGCCCTTGTGCATGCGGATCGGCTTGAGCCCGGTCGGCTCGCCGATCACTGCCGCCCGGCCCAGCGGCTTCCCCGCTTCGGCCAGCGCCCGGGCACCGGACATCGAGCTTTCTTCATCACAGGTGGCGAGGATCAACAATGGCTGCCTGAACGGCTGTTCGAGCAGCGGTTTCACGGCTTCGATGATCAGGGCGAAAAAGCCCTTCATGTCGCAACTGCCGAGGCCGACCCAGCGGCCGTCGACTTCGGTGAGTTTCAGCGGGTCGGTTTTCCACAACGCATCATCGTAGGGCACCGTGTCGCTGTGCCCGGCCAGCACCAGCCCGCCGGGGCCGCTGCCGAAACTGGCGAGCAGGTTGAACTTGCCGGGGCTGACCTGCTGGATGTCGCAACTGAAGCCCAGATCACCCAGCCATCCGGCGAGCAGGTCGATCACCGCCCGGTTGGATTGATCCAGGTTCGGCTGGGTGCAACTGACCGACGGCACGGCGATCAGTGCAGCGAACTGGTCTTGCATGGATGGCAAAGGCATCGCTGACTCCAACTCCCGGATTGAAGTCCATCATAGAACCATCCGGCGCCGAGAATAAACCGCCGCAAAGCGTAGGAAGGTTCAGTCCTGTACACTGCACGACCTTGGCAGCCACACATTCCCCCGGCTGCGCTCCCGATCCTGGATTTTCCGGCCATGCAGAAAGAAACCGAAATCAAACTCCGCGTCAGCCGCGAAACCCTCGCCGCCCTGCGCGAGCACCCTCTCCTGAAAAAACGCAACAAAAGTGGCTGGGAACGCCGTGAGTTGATGAATCAGTATTTCGACACACCCGAGCGTGATCTGGCCCGGGCCAAGGTTGCCCTGCGCCTGCGCAAGGACGGCGAAGAAGTGATTCAGACCCTCAAGACCCGTGGCCAGAGCGTCGCCGGTCTGTCCGAGCGTAACGAATACGACTGGCACCTGCCCAAAGCCAAGCTCGACGTGAAGAAACTCGACGGCGAATGCTGGCCCGAGTCCCTCGCCGAGCTGGACAAGAAAACCCTGAAACCGATCTTCACCACCGATTTCGTCCGCGAGCGCGCCGAAATCGCCTGGGGCCGTGGCAAGACCAAAGTGGTCATCGAAGCCGCGCTGGACCTGGGCCACGTAGTGGTCGGCAAGCAGAAAGAAGAAATCTGCGAGCTGGAACTGGAACTGCGCGAAGGCGAGCCTGCCGCGCTGCTGGAACTGGCAGCCGAACTGGCCGAAACCCTGGCCCTGATGCCTTGCGACATCAGCAAGGCCGAACGCGGCTATCGCCTGTACGACGCCAACAGCTACTCGCTGAGCCTGCCGGCGCCGGCCATCACCGCAGAAACCCCGCTGGACGACGCCTTCGCCGCCCTGAGCTGGCACCTGCTCGGCAGCAGTCAGCGTCTGGCCGAACAGTATCGCTTCAACGGCCACTGGCGCTTGCTGCAGGACTGGGTCGAGAACCTTGCGGAAATGCGCGCCCTGCTCAGCAGCCTCGGCCAGGCCGCGCCGCGTCAGTCGACCCACGACCTGCGTGTGGCACTGGATGCCTTGCTGGAAGACTGGCGCCCGCTGGTACAGGTCGGCCTTGAAGACGAAGACGTGCGCAAAGCCGCGCCGGAGCAGTTCCTCGAAGAACTGGAAGACCCGCGCTGGGGCCTGTTCTCGCTGAACACCTCGCGCTGGTTGCTGGCCCGCACCTGGGCTGCCGACCGCAACACCCGTGGCAATCGCCAGGGTGCCGCGCAGTTGCAAAGCTGGCTGCCGCGCCTGCTGGGCGAAGAAGCCACTTCCCTGCAATTGCAGCGTTATCAGCAGCAGCCGGAAGATCTGGCCGAGCAACTGCCGCGCATCGAACGCATCCAGGTCTGGCTGCACCACGCGCGCAACGTGCTGGAGATCCCGGAAATGGATCGTCTGTACGGCGAGCTGAACAAACTGGCGCAACTGGCCAACGAGCCGACCATCAGCGATGAACTGCTTGATGCACGCAAGCATCAGGCGATTGCGGTTTACCAGAATCGCGCCTGGAAAATGCTGCTGCGCATGTAACCCCCCTTCGCGAGCAGGCTCGCTCCCACAGAGAAATGCATTCCAACTGTGGGAGCTAGCCTGCTAGCGATGAGGCCAGTACTTTCAGCGCAGTACTGGCAAACTCGTCGTGGACTTGATCTCCGACAGCGCCACAATCGAGTTCACTTCCTGAATCCCCGGCACCAGCGACAGCTTCTCGAAGAAGAACCGCTCATACGCCTCGATGTCCGCCGCGACGATCCGCAGCAGGAAATCCACCGCCCCCATCAACACGTAACACTCCAGCACCTCCGGAAAGCCGCGAATCGCCTCGGTGAATTCGGTGAAGTTCGAACGACCGTGGGCGTTGAGTTTGATTTCGGCGAAGATCTGCGTGTTCAGGCCGATTTTCTTGCGATCGAGCAAAGTCACCTGGCCGCGAATGATCCCCTCCTCTTTCATCCGCTGAATCCGCCGCCAGCACGGCGACTGCGACAAACCCACCTGTTCGGCGATCTGTGCGCTGGACAAGGAAGCGTCCTCTTGCAGCAGGGCGAGAATGCGCCGGTCATAGCTGTCCAGTTCACTGTGCATAAATAATCCTCAAAAGCAGCCAATACCGAATTGATCCACCCTATCAACCGGCCAATCGGCTCATCTTAGACAAGAAATGCCCGGCATCGAATGTAAAAATTTCTCCACTGATTCCGGAGACCTGCCATGCCGCACCTCGAAGCCGTTAACACCCCAGCGCTCCGTGCCGATGTGTGGAACGTCAGCAATGCCCATTGCATTGCGCAGTACCAGATTCTGGCCGAGGCCGAGCCGGATCTGCTGGTGCGGGTGCTGAACCTGTTCGCCTTGCAGTTCCTCACCCCGGAACAGGTCAATGTCCAGCGGCTGGACGACCTGCTGTCCATCGACATCGTCATGGGTGGCCTGAGCTGGCATCGCGCCCAGGTGATCGCGGAAAAACTTCGTAACCTGATCAGCGTCTGTTCGGTGAATCTGCAAAACCCCGATGCGGCGTGGGATGCGCCGGCTCAGGCGGCTGGCTGACAAAAGCGGAAACGCCTTTGTCGGGTAGTGGCCCAACGGTCGGCGGGGCCACGACTATCCTTTGCGGACTGTCGTTCAAAAGGAGCCCGCATGTCCGTTCAACTCGCCACTCAGGACCGCTGGCTGGATCTCAATGATGTCTTGCGTGAGCTGGTCGCCCAGGGCTTCATCAGCCAGGACTCGGCCGAACACGCGCTGAATGCCCGTCGTCGGCAGGCGACCCACGGTCAGATGCATCCGCTGGAATTCATCGCCGGCCAGCAACTGGACGACCTCAGCCGTCCGGGCAAACACCTGGACCTGGAAAGCCTGACCCTGTGGCTGGCGCAGCAGGCCGGCCAGCCGTACCTGCGCATCGATCCGCTGAAGATCAATGTCGCCGCCGTGACGCCGCTGATGTCCTACGCCTTCGCCCAGCGCCACAAGATCCTCGCGGTATCGGTTGATCGCGATGCGGTGACCGTGGCCAGCGCCCAGCCTTACGTCAGGGGCTGGGAAGCCGATCTGACCCACGTGCTGAAACTGCCGGTCAAACGGGTGGTGGCCAATCCGGCGGACATCCAGCGCTTCAGCGTCGAGTTCTTTCGCCTCGCCAAGTCGGTCAGCGGTGCCAGCAACGCCGGCCAGCCGGGCAGCAACCTCGGCAACTTCGAACAACTGCTCAACCTCGGCGCCAGCGATCAGGAGCCGGACGCCAACGACGCGCACATCGTCAACATCGTCGACTGGCTGTTCCAGTACGCCTTCCAGCAGCGGGCCAGCGATATCCACATCGAGCCACGGCGCGAGCAAGGCACGGTGCGCTTTCGCATCGACGGCGTGCTGCACAACGTCTATCAGTTTCCGCCACAGGTGACGATGGCCATCGTCAGCCGCCTGAAAAGCCTCGGCCGGATGAACGTCGCCGAGAAGCGCAAACCCCAGGACGGCCGGGTCAAGACCAAGACCCCGGACGGCGGCGAGGTCGAGTTGCGCCTGTCGACCCTGCCCACCGCGTTCGGCGAAAAAATGGTGATGCGGATCTTCGACCCGGAAGTGCTGCTCAAGGATTTCGACCAACTCGGGTTTTCCGCCGACGACCTGCGGCGCTGGCAGGACATGACCCGGCAGCCCAACGGCATCATTCTGGTGACCGGCCCGACCGGTTCGGGCAAGACCACCACGCTCTACACCACCCTGAAAAAACTGGCGACCCCGGAGGTCAACCTCTGCACCATCGAGGACCCGATCGAGATGGTCGAGCCGGCCTTCAACCAGATGCAGGTGCAGCACAACATCGACCTGACCTTCGCCGCCGGCGTGCGAGCGCTGATGCGGCAGGACCCGGACATCATCATGATCGGCGAGATCCGCGACCTGGAGACCGCCGAAATGGCGATCCAGGCCGCATTGACCGGGCACTTGGTGCTCTCGACCCTGCACACCAACGACGCGCCGAGCGCCATCAGCCGTCTGCTGGAACTCGGCGTGCCGCATTATTTGATCAAGGCCACGGTGCTCGGGGTCATGGCCCAGCGTCTGGTGCGCACACTGTGCCCGCACTGCAAGGCGCCGTTGCCTGTCGCCGAAGAGGACTGGCAAACCCTGACCCGGCCGTGGCAGGCGCCGCTGCCGGGCAACGCGCAACGGGCCATCGGCTGCCTGGAATGCCGCGACACCGGCTATCACGGCCGCGCCGGGGTCTACGAAATCATGCAGCTGACCGACAGTCTCAAGGGGCTGATCAGCCCGGATACCGATCTGACGGCGCTCCGGCGACAGGCTTTCAAGGAAGGCATGCGCAGCCTGCGGCTGTCCGGCGCGCAGAAAGTCGCGGCGGGGCTGACGACCATCGAGGAGGTGCTGCGGGTGACGCCGCAGAGCGAGCAGAAATAGCCCGTCACGGAACCGGATCGTCGAAATGACGATCCAAGCCGTTATTCAACACCAGTGGAGTCATCCCTCATGCGTCTCAAACTTGCTGTCGCCACCCTTGCCCTGCTGTCTCTGCCCGTCGGTTCGGCAATGGCTGACAGCTTTTGGCGTAACGTCATTTCGTCCGGCGCCACCACCGGCTCGACGTACCTGACCTTCAAGGATCACAAGCTGATCGTCGCCGCCCAGGACGACGCCGGCAGTTTCGTTGCCAGCGATGGCGGCATTCGTGGCCCGTACCTGGAAGCCGCCATGCAGAAAGTCCGTGCCGACAACCCGGGCCTGCAGGCGACGGACATGGAACTGGCGAACGCGATCCTGGCGAAGAACGCCGTGGCCTCGGAATAAATCTGTCGCCCACAAAAATGCCGCTCATTTGAGCGGCATTTTTTTGTCCGCCAATCAGCGGTAGTCGTCCACCGGCACGCAGGCGCAGAACAGATTGCGGTCGCCATAAACGTTGTCCACCCGGTTCACCGCCGGCCAGTACTTGTGCGCCTTGGTGTGCGCATCCGGGGTAATGCCCTGCTCGATGCTGTAGGGCCGTTCCCAGACGCCGGTGACATCGGCCAGCGTATGCGGCGCCCGCTTGAGCGGGTTGTCCTCGGCCGGCCAGTTACCGTTCTGCACTTCGGTGATTTCCGCGCGGATGCTCAACATGGCGCCGATGAAGCGGTCCAGTTCAGCCTTGGATTCACTCTCGGTCGGCTCGACCATCAAGGTACCCGGCACCGGGAACGACATGGTCGGCGCATGGAAGCCGTAATCCATCAGGCGCTTGGCGATGTCTTCCTCGCTGATGCCGGTCTGCGCTTTCAGCGGCCGCAGATCCAGAATGCACTCGTGGGCCACCCGATCATTGCGCCCGGTGTAGAGCACCGGAAAGGCGCCGGACAGATGCTGCGCCAGGTAATTCGCCGCAAGGATCGCCACTTCGCTGGCGTCCGCCAGTTGCGGCCCCATCATCGCGATGTACATCCAGCTGATCGGCAAAATGCTCGCACTGCCCCAGGGTGCCGCGCTCACCGCGCCGTTCTGCGGCTGCGGGCCGTCGATCGGCACCACCGGGTGATTGGCGACGAACGGTGCCAGATGCGCGCGAATGCCGATCGGTCCCATGCCCGGCCCGCCTCCGCCGTGGGGAATACAGAAGGTCTTGTGCAGGTTCATGTGCGAGACGTCGGCGCCGATGTCCGCCGGCCGCGTCAGCCCGACCTGGGCATTGAGATTGGCACCGTCCATGTACACCTGACCGCCGTGCTTGTGGATAACTTCGCAGATTTCGCTGATGCCCTCCTCGTACACGCCGTGGGTCGACGGATACGTCGCCATCAGGCACGACAACTTGTCTCCCGCCTCGGATGCCTTGGATTTCAGATCATCCAGATCGACGTTGCCCGCCTCGTCGCACTCGACGATCACCACGCGCATCCCGGCCATCTGCGCCGAGGCCGGGTTGGTGCCGTGGGCCGATGACGGAATCAGGCAGATGTCGCGCCCGCCCTGGTGGCGGCTTTCGTGATATTTGCGGATCGCCAGCAACCCGGCGTATTCGCCCTGGGCGCCGGAGTTGGGCTGCATGCAGATCGCGTCGAACCCGGTAATCGCGCACAACCAGCGCTCCAGCTCCTCGATCATCAGCGTGTAACCGACGGCCTGCTCTCGAGGCACGAACGGGTGCAAGTTGGCGAACTGCGGCCAGGTGATCGGGATCATCTCGCTGGTGGCGTTGAGTTTCATGGTGCAGGAGCCGAGCGGGATCATCGACTGGTTGAGCGCCAGATCCTTGTTCTCCAGCTGCTTGAGGTAGCGCAGCATCTCGGTTTCGCTGTGATGGGCGTTGAACACCGGATGGCGCAGGTACGGCGAGCTGCGTTGCAAATTGTCAGGAATTCCGGATACCAACACTTCGGCGTCGAGTTCTTCGACGTTGAGCCCATGATCGACACCCAACAGCACATCGAACAGTTTGCCGACGGTGCTCTCGTCACAGGTTTCATCGAGGCTCAGGCCCAAGTGGCCGCGACCGAGAATTCGCAGGTTGATCTGCGCAGCCTGAGCGCTTTCGATGATCGCCGTCTGCGCGCCGCCGACGTCCAGGGTCAGTGTGTCGAAAAACTGCTGGTTGATGCGTTTGATGCCATGCCGCTCAAGGCCGGCAGCGAGGATGCAGGTCAGCCGATGGACTCGCTGGGCAATGCGCTTCAGACCTTCCGGGCCGTGGTACACGGCATAGAAACTGGCGATGTTGGCCAGCAGCACCTGGGCCGTGCAAATGTTCGAATTGGCCTTCTCCCGACGGATGTGCTGCTCGCGGGTCTGCAGGGCCATGCGCAGCGCAACGTTGCCCCGCGCGTCTTTCGAGACACCGATGATGCGCCCGGGAATCGCCCGCTTGTACTCCTCGCGACTGGCGAAAAACGCCGCATGCGGCCCGCCGTACCCCATCGGCACGCCGAAACGCTGGGACGAGCCGAACACCACATCGGCGCCCAGTTCACCCGGCGGTGTCAGCAACAACAGACTCAGCAGATCGGCCGCGACACAGGCCAGCGCCTGTTGCGCATGCAAGTGATCAATCAAAGGACGCAGGTCACGGACCTCGCCATGGGTATCGGGGTATTGCAGCAGTGCGCCGAACACCTGGTGCTGCTTCAAGTTATCCACAGCGCCGACGATCAGCTCGAAGCCGAAGCCTTCGGCGCGGGTCTGCACCACGGAAATGGTTTGCGGGTGACAGTTTTCATCGACGAAAAACAGATTGCTCTTCGACTTCGCCACACGTTTGGCCAGCGCCATGGCCTCGGCGGCCGCTGTGGCTTCATCGAGCAGCGAAGCGTTGGCCAGCTCCAGACCGGTGAGGTCGATGGTCAGTTGCTGAAAATTGAGCAACGCTTCGAGCCGGCCCTGGGCAATTTCCGGTTGATACGGCGTATACGCGGTGTACCAGCCGGGATTTTCCAGCACGTTGCGCAGAATGACCGTCGGCGTGAGGGTGCCGTGGTAACCCATGCCGATCAGGCTGGTCCAGACCTGATTCTGTTCGGCGTACCCGCGCAGTTTCGCCAGCGCGGCCTGCTCGTCCAGCGCGGGCGGCAGATCCAGTTCACGGTTGAGGCGAATGGCGGGCGGGACAGTCTGCTCGATCAGTTCGATCCGGCTGCCCAGGCCCAGACTGTCGAGCATGGCCTGCTGCTCGGCGGCATCGGGGCCGAGGTGACGGCGCAGGAAGGCATGGGGGTCGCGTAACTGGCTCAAGGATGGCAACTGGGACATGACGGGCTCTCTCTTGGCTGGCGCTCGGCGTCAATGCAACACGGTCAAACCAGCATAGCAGTCGATACCGTCGCGGACGGCTTGGCGGCAGGTGGTCGAACGGGGCATGCTGTGGCACCTGTAACACGCGCCCAACCCCTGGATGATCGAATCCTCATGAGCCAACTGCCGTTTCTGCCGTTTTCCAAACCTGTTATCGACGAAGCCACCATCGCCGCCGTCGGCGATGTCCTGCGTTCCGGCTGGATCACCAGCGGGCCGAAGGTCCAGGCCTTCGAAGCGCAACTGTCGGAGTATTTCGGCGGGCGTCCGGTACGCACCTTCAACTCCGGCACCTGCACCATGGAGATTGCCCTGCGCATCGCCGGCATCGGGCCGGGAGACGAAGTGATCACCACGCCGATCTCCTGGGTGGCCACGGCCAACGTGATTCTTGAAGTGGGCGCCACCCCGGTGTTCGCCGACATCGACCCGGTCACCCGCAACATCGACCTGGATAAACTGGAAGCGGCCATCACCCCGCGCACCAAAGCCGTCATTCCGGTCTACCTCGCCGGGCTGCCGGTGGACATGGAGCGCCTGTACGCCATCGCCAAAAAGCACAACCTGCGCATCATCGAAGACGCCGCCCAGGCCCTGGGTTCGAGCTGGAACGGCCAGCGCATCGGCGCCACCGGCGACTTCGTGTCGTTCAGCTTCCAGGCCAACAAGAACGTGACCTGCTCCGAGGGTGGCTGCCTGGTGCTGAACACGCCCGAGGAAGCGCGTCTGGCGGAGAAATATCGCCTGCAGGGCGTCACCCGCACCGGTTTCGACGGCCTGGATGTCGATGTGCTGGGCGGCAAGTTCAACATGACCGACATCGCAGCGGCCATCGGCCTCGGCCAGTTCGCCCACATCGATGCCCTCACGGCCCATCGTCAGGAACTGGCTCGCCATTACTTCAAATGCTTTGGCGATGACTTCGAAGCCACGTACGGCGCGCAACTGCCGCCCGCCGACTTCACCAACAGCAACTGGCACTTGTTCCAGCTGGTGCTGCCGGAGCGCAAGGACGGCTTGCCGGCGCGGGCCACGTTCATGGAGCAGATTCAGGCGCTGGGCATCGGCATCGGTTATCACTACCCGCCGATCCATTTGCTGAGCCTGTACCGCGAGCGCGGTTTCAAGGAAGGCATGTTGCCGGTGGCCGAACGGGTCGGACGGCTGATCGTGTCGTTGCCGATGTTCACGGCCATGACCAAGGCCGATGTCGAGCGCTCGGTGGCGGCGGTCAAAGCGGTACTGGGCAACGCCTGAGTCATCCCCGATAAGAAACTGCACCCACAAAAAAGCCCCGACGGATCGGGGCTTTGCGGAATTGCTTGAAGCTTACTCGCCGATGGACTGCTTGTAGGCCGCGGCGTCGAGCAGCTTGTCCAGCTCGGACTTGTCGCTTGGCTTGAGCTTGAAGATCCACGAGCTGTACGGTTCTTCGTTCAGCAGCTCCGGCGAATCCGCCAACTCTTCGTTGACCGCAATGACTTCACCGCCGACCGGGGAGTAGATGTCGGAAGCGGCCTTCACCGACTCGACAACACCCGCCGCATCACCGGCAGCAAACACCTTGCCGACTTCAGTCAGCTCGACAAACACCACGTCGCCCAGCGCTTGCTGTGCGTGATCGCTGATGCCCACGGTGACGGTGCCGTCGGCTTCCAGGCGCGCCCATTCATGACTTTCGGCAAAACGCAGGTCGGCGGGGATATTGCTCATGCTCGGTGTCCTCAAGAAATTGTCAGCGGTCGTGCCCGCCGGAAAAGGTTAGATCAAGGTTTTGCCGTGACGGACGAAGGTCGGTTTGACCACTCGCACCGGATACCACTTGCCACGGATTTCCACTTCGGCGCGGTCGGCAGTCGCCATCGGTACACGCGCCAGGGCAATCGACTTGCTAAGCGTAGGAGAGAAACTACCACTGGTGATCTCTCCTTCGCCAACATCAGCGATACGAACTACCTGATGCGCACGCAAAACCCCGCGTTCCTCAAGCACCAGGCCCACCAGTTTGTGCTGCACGCCGGCGGCTTTTTCCGCTTCCAGCGCATCGCGGCCGATGAACCGGCGCGTGGCCGGCTCCCAGGCGATGCTCCAGGCCATGTTCGAGGCCAGTGGCGAAACATCCTGATGGATGTCCTGACCGTAGAGGTTCATCCCCGCTTCCACCCGCAAGGTGTCGCGAGCGCCGAGCCCGATGGGAGAAATGCCGGCGCCCACCAGATCGTTGAAGAATCCGGGGGCCTGATCGGCCGGCAGGGCAATTTCCAGTCCGTCCTCACCGGTGTAACCGGTACGGGCAATGAACCAGTCGCCATCGACCTGACCTTCGAACGGCTTGAGCATCTGGATCAGATTGGCGCGGGACTGGGTCACCAGTTCGGCAATCTTGTGCCGGGCATGGGGGCCTTGAATGGCGAGCATCGCCAGATCCGTGCGCTCTTGCAGCTGCACGTCGAAGCCGGTGAGATGGGCCTGCATCCAGGCCAGGTCCTGATCTCGGGTCGAGGCGTTGACCACCAGTCGGTAACCGTCCTCGAGGCGATAGACGATCATGTCGTCGACGATGCCGCCGCGCTCGTTGAGCATGGTGCTGTACAACGCACGGCCGGGGCTGTGCAGGCGTTCGACGTCATTGGCCAGCAAATGCTGGAGCCAGGCCTTGGCCTGGTTACCGGCGACATCGATCACGGTCATGTGGGATACATCGAACACCCCGCAATCGCGACGCACCTCGTGGTGCTCCTCGACCTGCGAGCCGTAATGCAGTGGCATGTCCCAACCGCCAAAATCGACCATCTTCGCGCCAAGGGCGAGATGCAGGTCATACAGAGGCGTACGCTGTCCCATGGGTTTCTCCTTCCGGGCGTGGCGAAGGTGCGGAGCGCTGCTGGACGGTTTGAAAGCCCCGAAAGAGAAGGCTTTCAGCCGATTTCAGCGACAGGGTCTGTCAGACGGACCGCACCGAATGCCGCGCATTGTAGCCGCATGATTCAGGACTGACGACTATGGGGGCGTTCTCAATTGGTTTCCTCTCCGCGTTGTCGCCTTAAAGCGAGCCAGGCAAGGCGCAGGCCGCAGAGAATGGTGTTCCCTTTTCAAGGCCTGCAACGCAGGCTGGCTCGCTTTAAGGCACAACCCGAAGGGCCGGGCCTGCTGTTGTGCAGGGCTGCGTTGCTCGAAGCTTATTTGGAACAACCAAACCACGCTTCTCGCGCCTTGCCCTGCACAACAGCAGACCCGGCGCGGAGGGGAAACCAATTGAGAACGCCCCCTAGTTTCTGTGCGCCGAGCGGCGGATAAGTCCGATGACCGGCAACAGACCGACCAGCACCAGCGTCAGCGCCGGCAACGACGCCCTCGCCCATTCGCCTTCGCTGGTCATCTCGAAGATGCGCACGGCCAGCGTGTCCCAGCCAAACGGGCGCATCAGCAGGGTGGCGGGCATTTCCTTGAGCACATCGACGAACACCAGCAACGCGGCGCTGAGCGTGCCGGGCAGCAACAACGGCAGATACACTTTGAAAAACAGTCGCGGCCCACTGACACCCAGGCTACGTGCCGCTTCAGGCAAAGAAGGCCGTATACGCGCCAGACTGCTTTCCAGCGGCCCGTAGGCCACCGCCACGAAGCGCACCAGATAAGCCATCAGCAACGCCGCCAGACTGCCCAGCAGCAACGGTTTGCCTGCACCGCCGAGCCAGCCGGACAGCGGAATCACCAACTCACGATCCAGATAACTGAACGCCAGCATGATCGACACCGCCAGCACCGAGCCCGGCAACGCGTAGCCGAGGTTGGCCAGACTGACGCCGGAACGGATTGCCGGATTCGGTGCCAGACGTCGGGCGAATACCAGCAACATTGCCACGCTGACCGTGATCAACGCCGCCATGCCGCCCAGATACAGGGTGTGCAGAATCAGCCCGGCGTAACGCTCATCCAGATCGAAACGCCCGCGCTGCCAGAACCACACCACCAGTTGCAACACCGGGATGACAAACGCACAGGCGAACACCAGAGCGCACCAGCCGGTTGCCGCCCAGGCCTTGGGCCCGCGCAGGTGATACAGCGCCTTCACCCGCGGCCGCTCGTTACTCGCCCGATTGGCACCCCGGGCGCGGCGTTCGCCGTACAGCACCAGCATCACCACCAGCAACAACAGGCTGGCCAGTTGCGCTGCGCTCGACAGGCTGAAGAAGCCATACCAGGTCTTGTAGATCGCGGTGGTGAAGGTATCGAAGTTGAACACCGACACCGCGCCGAAATCCGCCAGGGTTTCCATCAACGCCAGCGCCACCCCGGCGCCGATGGCCGGTCGCGCCATCGGCAATGCCACGCGCCAGAACGCCTGCCACGGTGACTGGCCGAGCACCCGCGCCGCTTCCATCAGGCCTTTGCCTTGAGCAAGAAACGCAGTGCGGGCCAGCAGGTAAACGTAGGGGTAGAACACCAGCACCAACACCAGGATCACCCCACCGGTGGAGCGCACCCTTGGCAGGCGCAGACCGGTTCCGAACCATTCGCGCAGCAGGCTTTGCACAGGACCGGCGAAGTCCAGCAGGCCAACGAACACGAATGCCAACACGTAGGCCGGGATCGCGAACGGCAGCATCAACGCCCAGTCGAGCCAGCGCCGGCCGGGGAATTCGCAGAGGCTGGTGAGCCAGGCGAGACTTACGCCAATCAGCGTCACACCGACACCTACGCCGAAGACCAGCGTCAGTGTGTTGCCCAGCAGGCGTGGCATCTGGGTTTCCCACAGGTGCGACCAGATCTGCTGGTCGATGGTCTGCCACGACAACAGCAGGACGCTGAGAGGGAGCAACACCAACGCGGCGATGGCGAAGACGATGGGGTACCAGCGGCGCTGGGCGGGGTGGGCCAAGGAAAAACTCTCGTTGAATGATTGTGCCCACGCATGGCGTGGGCACTTATCGTGTGACGCTACGCGTCACGCTTGCGGCGATTCGGCTCGCAGCGTCAGTTCCAACCCGCCCGATCCATCATCCGGATCGCTTCAGCCTGTCGCTTCCCTGCCACCTCAACCGGCAGCGTATCGGCGACAAACTGCCCCCACGCCGCTACTTCTTCCGAAGGTTTCACCGCCGGATTCGCCGGGAATTCCTGGTTCACGTCAGCGAAGATCTTCTGCGCCTCAGGCGTGGTCATCCACTCCACCAGTGCCTTGGCCGCTTCCGGGTGCGGTGCGTGCCTGGTCAAACCGATGCCCGACAGGTTGACGTGCACACCGCGATCCGCCTGGTTCGGCCAGAACAGTTTCACCGGCAGATCCGGCTTCTGCTTGTGCAGGCGACCGTAGTAGTAGGTATTGACGATGCCGACGTCGCACTGGCCGGCGTTGATCGCCTCCAGCACCGCGACGTCGTCGGAGAACACGTCGGTGGACAGGTTGTTGACCCAGCCCTTGAGGATCTTCTCGGTTTTCTCGGCGCCGTGGACTTCGATCATGGTGGCGGTCAGCGACTGGTTGTAGACCTTCTTCGCCGTGCGCAGGCACAGGCGGCCTTCCCAGTTCTTGTCGGCCAGCGCTTCGTAGGTGGTCAGCTCGCCCGGTTTCACACGCTCAGTGGAGTAGGCGATGGTCCGCGCGCGCAGGCTCAGACCGGTCCAGGCGTGGCTGGACGAGCGATATTGCAGAGGAATGTTGGCGTCGATGGTTTTCGAAGTGAACGGCTGGAGAATGCCCATCTGCTCGGCCTGCCAGAGGTTGCCGGCATCGACGGTCAGCAGCAGGTCGGCGGTGGCGTTCTCGCCTTCGGCCTTGATCCGCTGCATCAGCGGCGCTTCCTTGTCGGTGATGAACTTGATCTTCACCCCGGTCTTGGCGGTATAGGCATCGAACACCGGTTTGATCAGTTCATCGATGCGCGACGAGTAGACCACCACCTCATCGGCGGCCTGGGCGGCGGTGCTGCCAATCAGGGTCAGGGCCAGTGCGGTCAGAAGACGCTGGGGTGCCAACATGGGAGTGATCTCTCGGTCGGGAAAAGTGGTCCAAATGATAAGGACTCACATTTACCAGCTCAATCGATCACTTTCCCAAGGAGTTACCAGATGTTGCACGGGGCGAATGTCCCGGTGGCTGGACTGCCGCTTTCGCGAGCAGGCTCGCTCCCACATTGGAATGCATTACAAACTGTGGGAGCGAGCCTGCTCGCGAAGAGGTTATCAGCCGCGATGAAGATCTCAGGGTTTGGCGAGTGCCGGAAGATCACCGGTCAATCCGAGGGCCTCACGCACAAAGAGAGCCTTTGCCTCAGGCATCTGCTCGACGATTTTCAGTCCGGTGTTGCGCAACCAGCGCAGCGGCAGCGGATCGGCCTGGAACAACCGTTCGAATCCTTCCATCGCCGCCATCAGCGCCAGGTTATGTGGCATGCGCCGGCGCTCGTAGCGACTCAGCACTTTCACGTCCGCCAGACGCTCGCCGCGTTCGTTGGCTTGCAGCAGCACTTCAGCCAGCACGGCAGCGTCGAGGAAACCGAGGTTTACGCCCTGCCCCGCCAACGGGTGAATGGTGTGCGCGGCATCGCCGATCAACGCCAGCCCTTCGGCCACGTAGCGCTTGGCGTGACGCTGACGCAGCGGCACGCACAGCCGCGGGTCGGCGCTGATGACGTCGCCGAGGCAACCTTCGAAGGCACGCTCCAGTTCACGGCAGAAATCCGCTTCATCCAGCGCCATCAGCCGCTCGGCTTCGCTCGGCGTGGTCGACCAGACGATCGAGCACCAGTCCTGCTGACCATCACGCTCCAGCGGCAGAAACGCCAGCGGCCCGTGATCGGTGAAGCGCTGCCACGCGGTCATGCGGTGCGGCTTGCTGCTGCGCACGCTGGTGACGATGGCGTGATGCAGATAATCCCATTCGCGAGTGGCGACGCCGGTCAGACGGCGCACGGCGGAATTGGCACCGTCCGCCGCGATCACCAGCGGCGCGCGCAGGGTGCGGCCGTCGGCCAGGGTCAGCAGCCAGTCGTCACCGGAGCGGCGCATCTGCTCCAGCCGCGCATTGGCCAGCAGGCCCAGATCGCAATCATGCAGACGGTCGAGCAAGGCATCCTGTACCACGCGGTTTTCGACAATGTGGCCGAGCACTTCGGCGTGCACGCTGCTGGCCGAGAAATGGATCTGCCCGGTGCCGCTGCCATCCCAGACATGCATGTCGGTGTACGGGCTGCTGCGACGGTTGACGATGCCGTCCCACACGCCGAGGCGATCAAGGATTCGCTGACTGGCTGCCGACAACGCGCTGACTCGCGGCTCGAACGGCGCATCGCCATTGAAGGGTTTGACGCTCAGCGGGCTGCCGTCGAGCAGCAGGACTTCCAGCCCGCTGTCCTGCAACGCCAGCGCCAGGGCGCTGCCGACCATTCCGGCTCCGACAATCAGCACATCTGCGCGCATTTCCATGCTTTAAGCCTGTCTCGCTTGCGGCTTGAGCCGCACGTAAAGGGTTTTACCGACCCGCGCCACCAGGTTGCCGGCGCCATCATGAATGTCGACCTGCAACTGCGGCAGGTATTTCTCGCCACTGGCGGTCTGCCGACGGATCTCGTCGAGCAGGGTGTCGTCGATGTTGAACCGGGCGAACACCGGGCCTTTGCCCGGCGCAATGAAATCAATGTCAGCGGCCTTGTCCCAGACGATGTACCGCGAGCCGAGGTTCTCCATGAGCATCAACATGAAGAACGGATCGACCATCGAATACAGACTGCCGCCGAACTGGGTGCCGACGTAATTGCGGTTGTACCAGCCCAGGCCCATCGAGACCTGGATGTCACGAAAGTCATCGCTGATGTGCTTCACCCGGACACCGGCTCCGAAGTACGGCGGGTAGAACGTCATGATCCAGCGCATCAGCCGCGCCTTGCCAAACTGTTTGATCAGCCACTCACGCATCCGGCCGCGTCCCCAGCCCCATGGCCTGACGGGCGAACCAGCGTTTGGCCGGCGGCAGCAGATCGAGGCCGAGCAGGCCGATGTTGCGCCCCAGCGACACCAGCGGCTGAGTGCTGCCGAACAGGCGCGTCACCTGATCGGAGAAGCCCACGGTGAGGTCCTGATCGAGGCGCTGGCGCTCGCGATAGGCCTGCAGCGTGGCGAAATCTCCCAGCGGTTTGTCGCTGGCCAGCAGCGCGGCAGCCAACGCATCGGCATCGCGCAGGGACAGGTTGAAACCCTGACCGGCAATCGGATGCAGGCTGTGGGCGGCGTTGCCGAGTACGGCGAGGTGCGAACGCACCTGCTCTTCGGCCTCCACCAGCGACAGCGGATACAGATGCCGCGCGCCGACCTGCTTCAACGTGCCGAGGCGGTAACCGAACACGCCTTGCAGCTCGCTGAGGAAATCACGATCACTCAGGTCCGCCAGCCGTTGCGCGTCCATGCCCAGACGGGTCCAGACCAGCGCGCAGCGGTTTTCCGGCAGCGGCAGCAGCGCCATCGGGCCTTCATCGGTGAAGCGCTCGAAAGCCATGCCGTTGTGCGCTTCGCTCGGGGTGATGTTGGCGATCAGCGCGCTCTGGTTGTACGGGCGCTTGCGCACGTTGATGCCCAGTTGCTCACGAAGACCGGAGCGGCCGCCATCGGCGAGCACCGCCAGATCGCATTCGACCGTAGTCTCATCGTTGAGGGTCAGACGATAGCCGTCCGGCAACGGTTCCATGTGGGTGACTTCCGCCGGGCAGCGCCAACTGATCACGTCTTTGTCGAGGTGTTGCCAAAGGCTGTGGCCGAGCCAGGCGTTTTCCACGACATAGCCGAGCGCCGGGACGCCCTCTTCCATCGCCGACAGTCGGGCGGTGGAAAAACGTCCACGGTCGGACACATGAATCTGCTTGATCGGCTCGGCGCGGCGGGAGATTTCCTGCCACACGCCCAGCCGCTGATAAATCTGCCGCGAGCCAAAGGACAGCGCCGACGAACGTGCGTCGTAGCTCGGCTGCCAGCTGTCGCCGGGAGCGAAAGGTTCGATCAGCACGATCTTCCAGCCCCGGGCCTTGGCCCCGGCCTGCAGCGCCAACGCCAGACTGGCGCCGACCAGACCGCCACCGATGATTGCCAGATTGACCCGACTCATGCCGCGTGTGTCCGTGCTTGCGCCATCAGGGCTTCGATCTCGGCGACGGTTTTCGGCACACCACCCGTCAGGATTTCACAACCGCTCTTGGTCACTACCACGTCGTCCTCGATGCGCACGCCAATGCCGCGCCATTTCTTCGCTACTTTCTGATTGTCCGGGGCGATGTAGATGCCCGGCTCCACGGTCAGCGCCATGCCGACTTCCAGCACTCGCCATTCGCCACCGACCTTGTATTCACCGACGTCATGCACATCCATCCCCAGCCAGTGGCCGGCGCGGTGCATGTAAAACGCCTTGTAGGCCTCGGAGGCTATCAACTCGTCCACCTCGCCCTGCAACAACCCCAGCTTCACCAGCCCCGTGGTGATGACCCGAACCGTGGCTTCGTGCGCCTGGTTCCAGTGCTTGTTCGGGGCGATTTCGGCGAACGCGGCTTCCTGCGAGGCCAATACCAATTCGTAGATCGCTTTCTGCTCGGCGGAAAACTTGCCGTTGACCGGCCACGTCCGCGTGATGTCGCTGGCGTAGCAGTCGATTTCGCAACCGGCGTCGATCAGCACCAGGTCACCGTCCTTGAGCAACGCATCATTCTGCTGGTAATGCAGGATGCAGCTATTGCGCCCGGCAGCGACGATCGAGCCATAGGCCGGCATCTTCGCCCCGCCCTTGCGGAACTCGTAATCGAGTTCAGCTTCGAGGCTGTATTCGTAGAGGCCGGCACGACTGGCCTGCATCGCCCGGATGTGAGCCTGGGCGGAAATCCGCGCCGCTTCGCGCATCACCTTCACTTCTGCCGCCGATTTATACAGGCGCATGTCGTGCAGCAGGTGATCCAGGGCAACGAATTCGTTCGGCGGCTGGGCGCCGAGGTGCGCCTTGGAGCGGATCACGTTGATCCAGTCCATCAGGTGACGGTCGAATTCCGGATTGCTGCCCATGGCCGAATACACCCGGTCGCGGCCCTCGATCAGGCCCGGCAGGATGTCGTCGATGTCGGTGATGGGGAAGGCGTCGTCGGCGCCAAAGTCGCGAATCGCGCCTTCCTGGCCGGCGCGCAGGCCGTCCCAGAGTTCCCGTTCGGCATTGCGTTCACGGCAGAACAGCACGTATTCGCCGTGCTCGCGACCGGGCATCAGGACGATGACCGCCTGTGGCTCGGGGAAACCGCTCAGGTACTGGAAGTCGCTGTCCTGGCGGTAGACGTGCTCGACGTCACGGTTGCGGATGGCAACTGCGGCGGCGGGCAGGATGGCGATGCTGTTGGGTTCCATCTGCGCCATGAGTGCCTTGCGGCGACGGGCGTATTCCGCTTTCGGGATATGGATCATGGGCAGATGGCTTTCCCTGGCACGCGATCAGTGCAGCGACGGCTTGGCGGCTGGCGGCACGTCGGCTTTCTTGGTTTCGGAAAACAGCAGCAGCGGCGCTACACGCAGGTACTCCATGACTTCCATATAGTCGCTTTCGCCGTCTTCGGATTCTTCCAGTGCATCTTGCACCTGGGAGATCGCTGCCAGATCCTGCAACACCTCGGTGGCCTCGGTGCTCAGCATGCTGCTGTCGCGGCAGTTCAGCCCGAAACCGGTGAGGAAGCCCTGGCACCACTGGCCCAGTGCGGCAGCGCGATCGGTCAGTGGCACGTCATCGGTCGGCAACAGCAGCACGACGGTCACGTCGTCGCCGGTGAGCTCGCCCTTGACCATTTCCTGCAGGCCGATGAGCGCGTTGCGGACGTTGTCCTGCGGCTCGCTTTCGAGCAGCTCGGCGGCGTCGATCAGCCATTCTTCGGCATTGAAGCCGGCACCGGCGCAGCTGCGGCCGAGCAGCAGGCCATGCAGTTCGGCAGGCGAGACGTTGTGACCGCTGGCAGTCAGCAGGGTGGCGAAGGCTTGGTACGGAGAATTCTGAATGGGCATGGGCAGCTAGGCGCCAGACGGCGCTATGTCTAGAATGAAGGCCTTGTATCCTACATCGACAGACTCGCCAAGACCATTAAAGGCTGTCCCTCAGCCAAACCCATCAGACCGAATCAGTGGACACAATGGAAGACACCGACCTGCAAGCGCTGATGGCCAGACTCGAACTGCTGATTACTCGGGTCGAGCAACTAAAGAGTCAAAACGCACTCTTACTAGCTCAGGAAAAGACCTGGCGCGAGGAACGCGCGCACCTCATTGAAAAAAACGAAATCGCCCGGCGTAAGGTCGAGTCGATGATTTCGCGCCTCAAGGCCCTGGAGCAAGACTCATGAGTTCAAGCAATAGCGTTACCGTGCAGATCCTCGACAAAGAATATTCGATCATCTGTCCCCAGGAAGAACGCAGCAATCTGGTCAGTGCCGCGCGTTACCTGGACGGCAAGATGCGCGAGATCCGCAGCAGCGGCAAAGTCATCGGCGCCGACCGCATCGCCGTGATGGCCGCCCTGAACATCACCCACGATCTCTTGCACAAAGAAGAGCGCCCGGACATCCAGGCCAGCGGCTCGACCCGTGAACAGGTGCGTGACTTGCTCGATCGTGTCGATCTGGTGCTCGCCGACGATCCGGACATCAGCAAGGGCTGATTCGCCAGGCCGCTTGAGGTATACTCGCCGCACTCCCTGGGGTGCTTGCCAGTTGACGATGTCCCTGAGCCGATTTGCACTACCCTGGGGGTTGCACGTTGGGCTGGTGTGCATGTCCGCCAGACGGAAAGCCTTAAAGCCTACTGCATCCTCCACCTTGAACTCTCGGGTTCAAGGGCTAAGTCGACAGCGGCTCATCCGGGGAGCCTGATTCGAATCCGATGCCGGTGCATGCCGGCATCGGATTTTTTATGCGTACGTTTTCGTCCCCACCCTGCCGAAGCCGACCATGACCGAACCCGCGCTGCTGCCCCGTCCCCAACTGCGCCGCCTGCTGCGCAAGGCCCGCCGCTCCCTGACACCAAGTCAGCAACGCGCGGCCGCCGAAGGTCTGTACAAACAACTCGCGCAGGACCCGCAATTTCGTCGGGCGAAACACATTTCCCTGTACCTGCCCACCGACGGTGAAATCGATCCGCGCCTGTTGCTGCGCGCTGCCCAGCGTCGCGGCAAGAAAACCTACCTGCCGGTGTTGAGTGCCTGGCCGCGGACCAAAATGGTCTTTCAGCAGATCCGCCCCGGCGAAAAGCTGCGGCCCAACCGTTTTCGTATTCTCGAACCTCGGGTCAATGTCGCCCGTCAGCGCAAGATCTGGGCCCTGGATCTGGTGTTGTTGCCATTGGTGGGATTTGACGATGTCGGCGGACGCCTGGGGATGGGCGGCGGATTCTACGACCGCAGCCTCGCGTACCTGGCCCGACGCCAGAACTGGCGCAAGCCGACGCTATTGGGCCTGGCCCATGAATGTCAGAAAGTGGAACGACTGGCGCAGGCCAGCTGGGATGTACCGTTGCAGGGAACGGTGACCGACAAGGCGTGGTATTTCGCAGGGTAGACGCCGCGAGGGAATCAGCGGCGTCGGGAGAACGGGATCAGCGTTTGAACGCTGTCGACTGCTGTACTTGTTGCGCCACTTCAATCGGAGCATCGGCCTTGTTGGCCCACAGACTTTGCGCATAACCGGTGGTCACGACGCCAAGGCCGAACAAAATCACCAAAGTCCACAGCAAATCCGGTTTGCGTTTCATCGATTGCCCCCCTCAAGGCACATCATCACGATGACAGCAGCGGTTTCCATTCGTAGGCCGTGCAGCAGCGTCAAGCTTTAAAGGCCGGCATTTTGCGACAACGTGAACCTCTGCGCAAATGCTGGCGTCAACCGACTGTCGGTTTGTCATAAAATTGCCCGACAACCTGCCCAATGACCGTTTCAGGAGCACACACCATGGCCTATTGGCTGATGAAATCCGAGCCCGACGAACTCTCGATCAAGGGTCTGGAAAAACTCGGCAAGGCGCGCTGGGACGGGGTGCGCAACTATCAAGCGCGCAATTTCCTGCGGGCCATGGCAGTGGGGGATGAGTTCTTTTTCTATCACTCCAGCTGCCCGGAGCCGGGGATTGCCGGAATCGGCAGGATCATCGAAGCCGCGTACCCGGATCCCACCGCACTGGAACCGGAGAGCCATTACTTCGACCCCAAAGCCACGCCGGAGAAAAACGCCTGGAGCGCGATCGATGTCGCCCATGTCGAGACGTTTGCCCGAGTGTTGAAGCTGGAATATCTGAAGCAGCAGACCGCGCTGGCCGAGATGCCACTGGTGCAGAAGGGCTCGCGGCTGTCGGTGATGCCGGTGACGGCCGAGCAATGGGCGACGGTGATGGCGTTGAAACCGTAGTAGGTTGGCGCCGCTGTAAATGCCATCGCGAGCAGGCTCGCTCCCACAATGGATCTTTGTTGAATCACAACGTTGTGATCAACATGAACCCTGTGGGAGCGAGCCTGCTCGCGATTGGGCCAGCCCGGACAGCAAACTTGTTATTGAATGATCAGGTTGTTGAACAACAGATCTTCAACCACTGGCTTGCCGGTCTCGTCATTCATCACTTGCTGGGTCTGCTTCAAGGCTTCCTGACGCAGCTTTTCCTTGCCTTCGATGCTGCCCATTGCGTCGGTGGTCTGCTGAGTGAACAGCGCCACCAGTTGATTGCGGATCAGCGGCTCGTTGGCCTTGACCAGTTTGGTTGCCTCGTCACCGGTCACCCGCAACGCCACGTCGGCCTTGTAGACCTTGAGCTTCGGCGTGCCGTCCAGTCCGTAGTTGCCCACGAACGGCGGGCTCAGGGTGATGTAGTTGACCTTCGGCGCCTCGCCTTCTTTGGCTTCTTCGGCCAGCGCTGCCACAGGCAGAGACAGGGCCAGCAACAACATGATCCACGCTTTCACAATTCGCTCCTTATCCGGTTTGCGGCCTAGCATAACGACCCGCCGCGCAAGCACAAGCTTATGGCGGACTATCAGGGCCGGGCATGCTCGTTGACCCGTTGACTGCCACACCTACACTTATCGGCCATCACTCCCAAAGGAATAGCCCTGATGAAAGCCGTGCTGTGCAAAGCCTTCGGCCCTGCCGAATCGCTGGTGCTGGAAGACGTCGCCAGTCCTGTCGCGAAGAAGAATGAAATCCTGCTGGACGTGCACGCCGCCGGGGTCAACTTCCCGGACACGCTGATCATCGAGGGCAAGTACCAGTTCAAGCCGCCCTTCCCGTTCTCGCCGGGTGGCGAAGCGGCTGGCGTGGTCCGCGAAGTCGGCGAAAAGATCAGTCACCTCAAGATTGGCGACAGGGTCATGGCCCTGACCGGCTGGGGCAGCTTTGCCGAGCAGGTCGCGGTGCCGGGCTATAACGTGCTGCCGATTCCGCCGTCGATGGATTTCAACACCGCCGCCGCGTTCAGCATGACCTACGGCACCTCGATGCACGCCCTCAAACAGCGCGGCAACCTGCAACCGGGCGAAACCCTGCTGGTGCTCGGTGCCTCCGGCGGCGTCGGGCTCGCAGCCGTGGAGATCGGCAAAGCCATGGGCGCCCGGGTTATCGCCGCCGCCAGCAGCGCCGAGAAACTCGCCGTGGCCAAAGCTGCCGGTGCAGACGAATTGATCAACTACAGCGAAACCAGCCTCAAGGACGAAATCAAACGCCTGACCGACGGCCAGGGCGCCGACGTGATCTACGACCCGGTCGGCGGCGATCTGTTCGACCAGGCCATTCGCGCCATCGCCTGGAACGGCCGCCTGCTGGTGGTCGGTTTCGCCAGCGGCCGTATCCCCGAACTGCCGGTCAACCTCGCCCTGCTCAAGGGTGCAGCGGTGCTCGGTGTGTTCTGGGGCTCTTTCGCCCAACGCCAGCCACAGGACAACGCGGCGAACTTCCAGCAACTGTTCGGCTGGTTCGCCGAAGGCAAGCTGAAGCCGCTGGTGTCGCAGGTCTATCCGCTGAGTGAGTCGGCACAAGCGATCAATGATCTTGGGCAACGCAAGGCGGTGGGCAAGGTTGTGGTGCAGTTGCGCTGAAGCACCTCGGAGCCGTCATTTGTTGCCGGGAGAATCCACAGCATCGCCCGGCAACAAGTGCTCCAGAACCTTCCGGCTATCAGCCTGGATAATCCGGCCCTTGTCATCGAAGCGCAGTACGAGCATCCAGTCGTAAACCTCGTCCGGCCATTTTTTCTGACCCATCAGGGCCGTGCTGTCGCCACCGAACGCACTGATCAGCTTGTTGATGCGCCCTTGGTGCCAGGCGATCAGGATGACCGGCGCCTGATTGCTCTTGCGCAACAGTTTGACCAGCTCATGTACGTCGCCATTGATGTAGGGCTGCTCGATAGACAGGTTCAGACGCTCGGCCAGCGGCGTCAGGGTCAAACGTGAGCGGGAGCTCTCGTGAGTGTCGCCGGCGGCAATCAGCCGTTCCGGGGTCAGCGTCTGGCCGTCGAGCTTCAATGGATTGAAATAGTCGGCATAGGCGCGGGCCCGCTCTTCGCCCCGGGCATTGAGCACCGATCCTTCAGTCGGCTTTTCCGCATGGCGGATGATCAGCACCGTGGCATTGCGCAACCCGGACTGGGCAGGGTGATCGGCATAAATCAATCCCAGCACCGCAGCGGCGATAACCGCCGCCGCCAATAATCGGCGCATGAGCATGCGAACCTTCAAAGCCATCATTCATCTCTGCTGATCAGTCGATCGACGGATCGCGAGTCTATGCCAGCCCATGTTCATAAGTGGTGAAAACGCCCTGTTCTTACAGCAGAGCGACAGGTTCGTAAAAGAACATGCGACTTCCAACATTTTCCGCTGTTTTGCCGATGGGAACCGGTGCTATTTTCGGTAACGAAACTGTAACATTCGCATCCGCAGTCAAAACAAGAAATCTGGAGCTCTTGAATGTTTGCTTTCTTTCGACCTGCCGCACATCAGGCTCCATTGCCTGAAGAAAAAATAGACAGTACCTACCGACGCCTGCGCTGGCAGATCTTCGCCGGTATCTTCTTTGGCTACGCGGGTTACTACCTGCTGCGCAAGAACTTCTCCCTGGCCATGCCGTACCTGATCGACGAGGGTTACACCCGCGGCGAACTGGGTCTGGCGATGTCGGCCATCGCAATCGCCTACGGTCTTTCCAAGTTCCTCATGGGCCTGGTCTCCGACCGTTCCAACCCGCGCTACTTCCTGCCGTTCGGCCTGCTGGTCTCGGCGGGGGTGATGTTCATTTTCGGTTTCGCACCTTGGGCAACGTCCAGCGTGACCATGATGTTCATCCTGCTGTTCATCAACGGCTGGGCCCAGGGCATGGGCTGGCCGCCGAGCGGACGGACCATGGTGCACTGGTGGTCGCAGAAGGAGCGCGGCGGCGTGGTGTCCGTGTGGAACGTGGCGCACAACGTCGGCGGTGGTCTGATCGGCCCGCTGTTCCTGATCGGCATGGGCCTGTTCAATGACTGGCACGCCGCGTTCTATGTACCGGCGGCGGTAGCCCTGGCGGTGGCGGCTTTTGCCTTCATCACCATGCGCGACACCCCGCAATCGGTCGGCCTGCCGCCGATCGAGAAGTACAAGAACGACTACCCGGAAGGCTACGACGCCAGCCACGAAGACGAATTCAGCGCCAAGGAAATCTTCGTCAAATACGTGCTGCGCAACAAAATGCTCTGGTACATCGCCATGGCCAACGTCTTTGTCTACCTGCTGCGCTACGGCGTACTGGACTGGGCACCGACCTACCTCAAGGAAGCCAAGCACTTCGACGTCGACAAGACTTCGTGGGCGTACTTCTTCTATGAGTGGGCGGGTATTCCGGGCACGCTGCTGTGCGGCTGGATGTCGGACAAGATCTTCCGTGGCAACCGTGGCCTGACCGGCATGGTGTTCATGGCCCTGGTGACGGTGGCGACCCTGGTTTACTGGCTGAACCCGGCCGGCAACCCGACCATCGACATGATCGCGCTGTTCTCCATCGGCTTCCTGATCTACGGCCCGGTGATGCTGATCGGCCTGCAGGCACTGGAACTGGCACCGAAGAAAGCTGCCGGCACTGCCGCAGGCTTCACCGGCCTGTTCGGTTATCTGGGTGGTTCGGTCGCAGCGAGCGCAGCGATGGGCTACACCGTGGACCATTTCGGCTGGGATGGCGGTTTCGTGCTGCTGGTGGGCGCTTGCCTGCTGTCGATGGCCTTCCTGGCCCCGACCCTGTGGCACAAGCAAGTCGCCAGTCAGAGCCGCGAAGCAGTCGCCTGATCGGTCTTTGACTTGCAGCGCTTGAGTCGCGCCTCCAGATTCCGGTCTGGCATGGCGTGGCTGCGCAGGGCGTGAGCGGTCTGCTCGACATAATCGCGAGTCGTACCGTAACGCCCGCAAGCGCTTTCGAACACCTGGCTCAGCACATGATCCGGCAGATTACCGGCATAGCTGGGCAGGTGTCGCTCCAACACGAATCCCAAAGCCTGAACCTGGCTGCCATCTTCGAGACGGCAGTTGAGCCAGTGCGGGCGATAGGACGGAAACGGCATCTCGCGTTTCCACAGCGCATACAGCGCACTGTCGAGGTTGTCTTCCGGCAACCGGTAGGCAAAGCCGCTGCACGAACCGCCGCGATCCAGACCGAACACCAGCCCCGGCATTTCCGGCGTGCCGCGATGTTCGTGGGACCACAGGTACAAGCCGCGATGGTAGCCATGCACCCGCCCGCGCACCCGCTCCACCGCCGAACACTCCGGCCGCCAGATCAGCGAACCATACGCGAACAGCCATACCGGACCGCCCTTGTGACGTGCCATGGTCGATTGCATGGAAGCGAGAAGTTGTTCGTGCGTCAGCTGCGGCCCCAGGTCGAGCCGCGGAGGGTAAGCCAGATTCAGAAAAGCAGATTCTATGGCTGTCATGACGGAAGTGTTCGGCCCCGCAAGTATTACAAGATGTAAGCACAGTTCGCTTGATAGAACATATAGCAGTAACTGTAAAACGAAAAGTGCTAAAGGATGTATGACACCTTTGATAGCGCTAATTCGCGGTTATCCGCGAGGTCTATCTTGTTTGATATAGCCTAATACCATGGCGCAGATATCTTAAATACCCGAATGAAATATCGTTAAGCCCTCTCTTCGTTCAGGATTCGTTCATGAAGTGCCGGGATTTTTCCTACTAAAATTTCGGACTTCCCATATTTACCGTCGCTGAATGCCTGCGTAAAACGGCTTTCCTCTGGCGCAAGCCAACCCGTTCAACCGAGGCTGCACGATGAACACAACCAGGCTTTTGGCCGCACTTTTATTGATTCAGACCGGCCAGGCACTGGCCACGGATGACTCGCAAGAAGACAAAGGTTTCTGGTACGCACAAACCAGTGTCTACACCAAACACTACTCACCCGACCCCGAACACAACAATCATCAGGACTTGATCGGCATTGAACGCAATCAGGCTTCCGGCTGGGTATTTGGCGGGGCAACTTTCCGTAACTCGTTCAGCCAGCGTTCCAATTACGCCTATGCCGGCAAACGCTTCGAGAGCGCCGATTATCCGGTGTACGTGAAACTCACGGGCGGGTTGCTACAGGGCTATCGGGGTGACTACAAGGACAAGATCCCGCTCAATCACTTCGGCGTTGCACCGGTGATCATCCCGTCGGTCGGCGCCCACTATGGCCCGCTGGGCGCCGAGCTGGTGTTACTCGGCGCCAACGCGGCCATGGTGACAACGGGCGTGCGGTTCTAGAAAGGTACAGCGCGGCTCAAGAGCGCGGCGCGTAGGCAAACACGTCGGCGCGCATCTGGTGGGCATCCATCCCGGCTTCCACCAGCGCATCCAGAGTGCCGTAGACCATCGCCGGCGAGCCGCTGGCGTAAACGTGCAGGGATTTCAGATCCGGGAAGTCATCGCACACCGCCTCATGCAACATCCCGCAGCGGCCTTCCCAGCCGCACTGGTCGCTGACGACCTTGTGCAGGAACAGGTTGGGCAGCTTCAGCCATTCGTCCCAATGCTCGATTTCGTAGAAATCTTCCGGACGTCGCACGCCCCAGTACAAATGCACCGGATGCTTGAAGCCGTTGGCCCGGCAATGTTCGATCAGGCTGTGAATCTGGCCCATGCCGGTGCCGGCGGCGATCAGCACCAGCGGCCCGTCCGGCAGTTCCGCGAGATGGGTGTCGCCGAACGGCAGCTCGACCCGCACCATCGAATTGCGTTGCAACTGCTCGATCAGGCTGAGGGCACTGGCTTCACGCGCCAGAACGTGGATTTCCAGATCTCGCCCGCCGTGGGGCGCCGAGGCCATGGAAAAGGCTGATTTCTCGCCGCTTTCGCGCTCGATCATCAGGTACTGACCGGCATGATAACGCGGCGGCTTGCCGGCCGGCGCCCGCAGGCGCACGCGCCAGGTATCGCCACCGACGTCCCGGCATTCGATGACCTGACACGACAGGCTGCGCACCGGCAGTTCTCCCAGCGCGAGCACGCCATCCCACAGCAGGATGCAGTCTTCCAGCGGCTGCGCTATGCAAGTGTAGAACTCGCCGTGGTCATGCACCTTGCCGGCCTGTTCGACCCGGCCTTCCACCAGCAGCGCTGCGCATACATGACAATTACCGTTACGGCAGCTTTGCGGGCATTCGTAGCCCAGGCGCCGCGCACCATCGAGAATCCGCTCTCCGGGCCGTATCTCGAGCACCGCTCCGGAGGGCTGCAGGGTTACACGCATCAATCTATTCCTAACTGATTCCAGATGGCATCGATCCGTTGGGTGACGGCATCATCCTTGACGATGACACGGCCCCACTCGCGAGTGGTTTCACCCGGCCACTTGTGGGTGGCGTCCAGGCCCATCTTCGAGCCAAGACCCGACACCGGCGAGGCGAAGTCGAGGTAGTCGATCGGCGTGTTGTCGATCATCACCGTGTCGCGCTTGGGGTCCATGCGCGTGGTGATGGCCCAGATCACGTCGTTCCAGTCCCGTGCGTTGATATCGTCGTCGGTGACGATAACGAACTTGGTGTACATGAACTGTCGCAAAAACGACCAGACACCCAGCATCACGCGCTTGGCGTGGCCCGGATACGACTTCTTCATCGTCACCACGGCCATGCGGTACGAGCAGCCTTCCGGCGGCAGGTAGAAATCGGTGATTTCCGGGAACTGCTTCTGCAGGATCGGCACGAACACTTCGTTCAGCGCCACGCCGAGAATCGCCGGCTCATCCGGCGGACGGCCGGTGTAGGTGCTGTGGTAGATCGGTTTGATCCGGTGAGTGATGCGCTCGACGGTGAACACCGGGAAGCTGTCGACTTCGTTGTAGTAGCCGGTGTGGTCACCGTACGGGCCTTCGTCGGCCATCTCGCCCGGATGGATCACGCCTTCAAGGATGATCTCGGCAGTGGCCGGCACTTGCAGGTCGTTGCCACGGCACCTGACCAGTTCCGTGCGGCTGTCGCGCAACAGGCCGGCGAAGGCGTATTCGGAGAGGCTGTCCGGCACTGGGGTGACCGCACCGAGAATGGTCGCCGGATCCGCGCCGAGGGCCACGGACACCGGGAATGGCTGGCCCGGATGCTTCTCGCACCACTCACGGAAATCCAGCGCACCGCCACGGTGGCTGAGCCAGCGCATGATGACCTTGTTGCGGCCGATCACTTGCTGACGGTAGATGCCGAGGTTCTGCCGGTCCTTGTTCGGGCCCTTGGTGACGGTCAGACCCCAGGTGATCAGCGGGGCCACGTCGCCCGGCCAGCAGGTCTGCACCGGCAACATCGCCAGATCGACGTCATCGCCTTCGATGATCACTTCCTGGCACGGGGCGTCTTTGACGACTTTCGGCGCCATCGCAATGATCTTGCGGAAGATCGGCAGCTTCGACCACGCGTCCTTCAAGCCCTTCGGCGGCTCCGGCTCCTTGAGGAACGCCAGCAGCTTGCCGATCTCGCGCAGTTCGCTGACTGACTCGGCGCCCATGCCCATGGCGACGCGTTCGGGGGTGCCGAACAGGTTACCGAGCACCGGAATGTCGTAGCCGGTGGGTTTCTCGAACAGCAGCGCCGGGCCCTTGGCCCGCAGTGTGCGGTCGCACACTTCAGTCATTTCCAGCACCGGCGAGACGGGAATCTGGATGCGTTTCAACTCTCCGCGCTGCTCAAGCTGCTGCACGAAATCCCGAAGATCCTTGAATTTCATTGACGATGGCACCCTCAAAATAGGCGTACATCCTACCTGCTATGCCGGTCGCTGGCAGCCCGTCACTGCTTACTTGGCTGCATTCACCTGGCCGTTACCCGGATTTTTGCCGGCCTGCAGGCTGACAAACAGCGGTTCGAGGATCGGCGCCACGAATCGCGCGCCGACTTCCGACAGGTGATTGTCATCCTTGTACAGCGAATAGCCGTCGAGTTCGGCGCGACACAGACCGTGTTCATCACACAGCCGTGGCGCCGGATCGATCACCCGCACCATCGGATCCTGCGCCAGTCGGGCGAACAAGCGGCTGATGAATGCCTGGCGCTTGTCATGCTCGCCGATGGCCAGACCGACGCTATCCACCGGGTGGCCCAGCATTGCAAGGCGTGTCAGGCGATACGGAGGGCTGAACGGCTGCAATGGCGCCTCTTTCACCAGCCAGACCCGATGCCCGCTCTCGCGCAATTGAGCAAGCTGCGCACGCAGGCCTTCGGCCAGGCGCTGCTCAGCGACGGCCCGGTCGTATTTGCCGTCCGGTTTTCTGAGCGCATGGTCGAGATCGCCTTTGGCATCGCCATACAGATAGAGGCTCCAACGCGCGACCAGTACCACATCGCTGATACGTTGCGCGCTCAACCGCTGCTCGACACGCCGATTGAACCGTGTACAGGCCGCATCGGTTTCCAGCCCTTCGACCGGAATACAACCGGCAGAGCTGGCGAGGATCACGCTGACGCCATGGGCTTGCGCACCGTCCTCCAGCACTGGAATGAATGCTGTAGCGTGGCTGTCGCCCCAGACCATTGCCTGGGCTGGCAGGTTTTCCACGCCGTAATGGCAGAACAACTTGTCGTCCGGTGCCTTGTCATCCGTCAGGCACGCCATCAGCTCCGGCCTCCACTCGTGGCCCCTGGCATATTGCAGCGCCTGTTCGGACAGACGGGACGGCAAGCCATCGGTCCAGCGCAGGGCTTGCCCGGCCAGTCCGAGCACCAGGATGCCGCAGAAACCTGCCAGCAGAACCTGTCGACGCCCGGCCAGCAGGCGACGCTCGCGGAACGGCGTTTCAACGAACTTCCATGACAGGTAACCCAGCACCAGCGTCAACAGGATCAACCCTGCGATGTCCGGCACACCCGGCTCCTCGACGCTGGCATAGCTGGAAAACACAAACACCGGCCAATGCCACAAGTACCAGGAATAGGAAATCAGGCCGAGGCCGACCATCACCCGACTGCTCAGGAATTGACCGATCAGCGTCTCTCGATGACCGTTGGCCAGGATCAGCGCCACCACGCCCAGCACCGGCAGCAGCGCGGCGACACCGGGAAATGGCGTGCGCTTGTCGTACCCGAAGACGGCCAGCAGGATGAGCGCCATACCGAACAGGCTCAGCCACTGCGCGGCCATCGGTTTGAGACGCCATGAATGTCGGGGCGCGACGGCGAGCATCGCACCGGCCAGCAGCTCCCACGCCCGCATCGGCAACAGGAAGAACGCCTTCTCCGGATAATGCTGGACCGCCCACACACTCAGCCCGAAGGACAGCAGCAATACGCCGGACAGCGCCAGCCGCCAGTGTTTCAATCGGCTCGACAGCAAGGTCAGCAACAGCGGAAAAAGGATGTAGAACTGCTCTTCCACCGCCAGCGACCAGGTGTGCAGCAGCGGCTTGAGATCCGACGCGACGTCGAAATAGCCGTCCTGACGCATGAACAGGATGTTCGAGACGAAGGTCACCTGGTAACGCACCGAGCGCCCGAGCTCTTCGTAGTCCTTGGGCGCCAGCAAGAACCAGCCCACCGCCAGCACCGCGATGATCATCGCAAACAGCGCCGGCAGGATCCGCCGGGCACGCCGGGCCCAGAACTCGACGAAGCTGAAGCGCCCGGCCTGGCGCTGGTTCCAGATGATCGAGGTGATCAGGTAGCCGGAAATCACGAAAAACACGTCCACGCCGACAAATCCGCCGGTGAACCCCGGGACGCCAAAGTGGAACAGCACCACGGCCATCACTGCGACTGCGCGCAAGCCGTCGATATCCCTTCGATAAGCAAGTGTGCTCATAAATCCTTGATGCCAATCAGATGGTTGTTTTTTGTACAGCCTCAGTCGCTGCGTCTTGTTTTGCCAACTCACTGACCTTACCAGATCGTGAACCTCCCGCAGCCAGGACAAAAAACAGGCAAAAAAAAGCGCCCCCTGGGGGACGCCTTTTTTTCCGGACTCGACCGACGATGTTACTTGCGCTTCATCGACAGGAAGAATTCGTCGTTGGTCTTGGTCGTTTTCAGCTTGTCGACCAGGAACTCGATGGCCGCCACTTCGTCCATCGGGTGCAGCAGCTTGCGCAGGATCCACATACGCTGCAGTTCGTCGTCGGCGGTCAGCAACTCTTCACGGCGAGTGCCGGACTTGTTGATGTTGATGGCCGGGAACACACGCTTCTCGGCGATGCGACGGTCCAGAGGCAGTTCCATGTTGCCGGTACCCTTGAACTCTTCGTAGATCACTTCGTCCATCTTCGAGCCGGTTTCAACCAGCGCGGTGGCGATAATGGTCAGCGAGCCGCCCTCTTCGATGTTGCGCGCGGCACCGAAGAAACGCTTCGGCTTCTCCAGGGCGTGGGCATCGACACCACCGGTCAGCACCTTGCCGGAGCTCGGGATCACGGTGTTGTAGGCACGGGCCAGACGAGTGATGGAGTCGAGCAGGATCACCACGTCCTTCTTGTGTTCGACCAGGCGCTTGGCCTTCTCGATCACCATTTCAGCAACCTGCACGTGACGGGTCGGCGGCTCGTCGAAAGTCGAGGCAACCACTTCGCCGCGCACGGTACGCTGCATTTCGGTCACTTCTTCCGGACGTTCGTCGATCAACAGCACGATCAGGTGAACTTCAGGGTTGTTACGGGCGATGTTCGCTGCGATGTTCTGCAGCATGATCGTTTTACCGGCTTTCGGCGGTGCAACGATCAGACCACGCTGGCCTTTGCCGATCGGGGCGCACAGGTCGATCACACGACCGGTCAGGTCTTCGGTGGAACCGTTGCCGGCTTCCATCTTCATGCGCACGTTCGGGAACAGCGGGGTCAGGTTCTCGAAGAGAATCTTGTTCTTCGCGTTCTCAGGACGATCGAAGTTGATCGTGTCGACCTTGAGCAGGGCGAAATAACGCTCGCCTTCCTTCGGCGGCCGGATCTTGCCAACGATGGTGTCACCGGTGCGCAGGTTGAAACGGCGGATCTGGCTCGGCGAGACGTAGATGTCGTCAGGGCCGGCGAGGTAGGAAGCGTCAGCGGAGCGCAGGAAGCCGAAGCCGTCCTGGAGAATCTCCAGCACGCCATCACCGGAGATTTCCTCACCGCTTTTAGCGTGCTTTTTCAGCAGGGAGAAAATCACGTCCTGCTTGCGCGAACGGGCCATATTTTCTATGCCCATCTGTTCGGCCAATTCGAGCAGTTCGGTAATCGGCTTTTGCTTGAGTTCAGTCAGATTCATATAGGAATGACGTAATCATTTATGGAGGGGGGGAAATTAAGCTTTTGGCTTAATGAGGCCGCGCCGCGGAGAAGGCGACAGGATCGCGTACTTGTTCGAAAAGGAGTGCGTCGGCGACGGCTAGCAGGGGGCAGTGGAGAAACCAGTGCGGGGCCGAATGTATCACCTGAGTTTCGGAGCGTCTAGCCCTGAATACGCAAAAAGCCCCGCAATTTGCGGGGCTTTTTGAGGACAATCTTTACCGCGACGCTTAGATGTTGGCGTCGAGGAAAGCAGCCAGTTGCGACTTCGACAGAGCGCCGACCTTGGTCGCTTCCACGTTGCCGTTCTTGAACAGCATCAGGGTCGGAATACCACGTACGCCGTGCTTGGCCGGGGTTTCCTGGTTCTCGTCGATGTTCAGTTTGGCAACGGTCAGCTTGCCTTTGTAGGTCTCTGCAATCTCGTCCAGAACCGGAGCGATCATTTTGCAAGGGCCGCACCATTCAGCCCAGTAGTCGACCAGGACAGCGCCTTCGGCCTTGAGTACGTCGGCTTCGAAGCTAGCGTCGCTAACGTGTTTGATCAGATCGCTGCTCATGGAATTCTCCAGGTTGTAAGCAAAAAAACGTGGCCCATCATAGCCGCCCTTCCCTTGTTCAGGAAGCCGCAGATGATTGAGTCTTGCTATGGCACTCGATGAGTTTGGGTATAGCTCAAGTCACGCGCCGGCGGGGGCGATGAAGGAAATTCCGGTGCGCAGCGCCGCGTTGCGCACGTGCTCCTGCATGGCTTTCTGGGCGGCAGCGGAGGCCCGGCGGGCCAGGGCGCGGAGAATCTTGCGGTGTTCCTGCCAGGTTTCCATGGCCCGTTCGGCGCGGATGAACGGTAGCTTCTGGCTCTCCAGAAAGATCTCGGCGCTGGCGGTGAGGATGCTCAGCATCGCCTGATTGCCGCTGGCCCGCAGGATCCGCTGGTGGAATTCGAAGTCCAGTTTCGCCGCCGCCTCGAAGTCGCCGGAACGCAGTTGCTCACGCATGGCGGCCACGTTGTCTTCCAGTTCGTCCAGATCGATCGTGCTCAGCGTCACCGCCGCCAGCCCGGCCGCGAAGCCTTCCAGCGCATAGCGCAGCTGAAAGATTTCCAGCGGCGAGGCCTGAGCTGCGAACGGCCAGGCCGGGGTGCCCTCCCCGCGCGGCAACTCCACCGGCGACTGCACGAATACGCCCTTGCCCGGCTGGATGCTGACGACGCCCAGCGCACTCAAGGACGACAACGCTTCGCGCAACGACGCCCGGCTGACCCCCAGCTGCACCGCCAGATCCCGTTGCGAGGGCAGCGCATCGCCGGGGCCGAAACCCTGCTCGGTAATCAGTTTGCGGATCGCTTGCAGCGCCACTTCGGGTACCGCGCGGGAGATCGAGTTCATGTTTTTCCAGACGGACCAGGCCAAGGTGCGGCCAGTTGTAAAGCTATTCGAGGCATCAGGCAAGTCGTGCCCCAGCGGGGTTCGACAGTGCGCATGGATGCGCTATCGCAGTGCGAAACACAACTTGACTGTTCAGACCAGTAAGACCGAACAAACCCGCTAAACCCGTGGCTTTGCGGGGCCAGACCGCTGGCTTGGCACGGCCCGTGCTCTGTCCGATCGCAGATTTCACTTCCCGCCGATCCGGAGATTGTCCATGACGAAGCGTTACAGCGCCCTCCTCGCCGCCCTGTTTGCCGGTCTGATGCTGAGCCAGGCCCCCGCCCATGCCGACGGTCTGGACGACGTGGTCAAACGCGGCACCTTGAAAGTCGCCGTGCCTCAGGACTTCCCGCCCTTTGGCTCGGTCGGCCCGGACATGAAGCCGCGCGGCCTCGATATCGACACCGCGAAGCTGCTGGCCGACCAGCTCAAGGTCAAACTCGAGCTGACCCCGGTCAACAGCACCAACCGCATCCCGTTCCTCACCACCGGCAAGGTCGATCTGGTGATTTCCAGTCTCGGCAAGAACCCCGAGCGCGAGAAGGTCATCGATTTCTCCCGCGCCTACGCGCCGTTCTACCTCGCCGTGTTCGGTCCGCCGGATGCAGCCGTCAGCACCCTGGACGACCTCAAGGGCAAGACCATCAGCGTCACCCGGGGCGCCATCGAAGATATCGAGCTGACCAAGGTCGCCCCCGAAGGCGTGACCATCAAGCGCTTCGAAGACAACAACTCGACCATCGCCGCCTACCTCGCAGGCCAGGTCGATCTGATTGCGAGCGGCAACGTGGTGATGGTCGCAATCAGCGAAAAGAGCCCGAAACGCGTGCCGGCGCTGAAGGTGAAGCTCAAGGATTCCCCGGTCTACGTCGGCGTGAACAAGAACGAGCCGGCGCTGCTGGGCAAGGTCAACGAAATTCTGACCAGCGCCAAGGCTGACGGTGCGCTGGAAAAGAACGCGCAGACCTGGCTCAAAGAGCCGCTGCCGGCGGACCTCTGACCGGCGACGCGGGAGACTTTCATGGCCTATCAGTTCGATTTCTTGCCGGTGGTGGAAAACACCGACCTGCTGCTGCGCGGGGCGTTGTTCACCCTTGAGCTGACGGCCATCGGCGCGCTGTTTGGCGTAGGCGTGGGCATCGTCGGGGCGCTGGTGCGGGCGTGGAACATCCGCCCCTTCTCGGCGATTTTCGGCGTGTATGTGGAGTTGATCCGCAACACGCCGTTCCTGGTGCAACTGTTCTTCATCTTCTTCGGCCTGCCGTCCCTCGGCGTGCAGATTTCCGAGTGGCAGGCGGCGGTGCTGGCGATGGTGATCAACCTCGGCGCGTACTCGACCGAGATTATCCGCGCCGGCATCCAGGCGATTCCGCGCGGGCAACTGGAAGCCGCGGCTGCACTGGCGATGAGCCGTTTCGAAGCGTTCCGCCACGTGGTGCTGCTGCCGGCGCTGGGCAAGGTCTGGCCGGCCCTGAGCAGCCAGATCATCATCGTCATGCTCGGTTCGGCAGTGTGTTCACAGATCGCCACCGAGGAGTTGAGCTTTGCCGCTAACTTTATTCAGTCGCGCAACTTCCGTGCCTTTGAAACCTATGCCCTGACCACCCTCATTTATCTGTGCATGGCGCTACTGATCCGTCAGTCGCTGAACTGGCTCGGCCGGCGCTACCTGTCGAAAAGCAGCGCAAGGAGCAGCCAATGAGCGATTTCACGTTCTGGGACATCCTGCGCAACCTCCTGACCGGCCTGCAATGGACGCTGGCGCTGTCACTGGTGGCGTTCATCGGCGGCGGGATCGTCGGGTTGCTGATCCTGATCATGCGCATTTCGAAAAACCCGCTGCCCAGCAGCATTGCCCGCACCTGGATCGAACTGTTCCAGGGCACGCCGCTGTTGATGCAGCTGTTTCTGGTGTTCTTCGGCGTGGCGCTGGCCGGGGTGGAGATTTCGCCGTGGATGGCGGCGGCGATTGCCCTGACCCTGTTCACCAGCGCCTACCTGGCGGAGATCTGGCGTGGATGCGTCGAGTCGATTCCCAATGGCCAGTGGGAAGCTTCGTCGAGTCTGGCGATGAATCCGCTGGAGCAACTGCGCTACGTGATCCTGCCGCAGGCGTTACGTATTGCCGTGGCGCCGACCGTGGGCTTTTCGGTGCAGGTGGTCAAGGGCACCGCCGTGACCTCGATCATCGGCTTCACCGAATTGACCAAGACCGGCGGCATGCTCGCCAACGCCACCTTCGAACCGTTCATGGTCTACGGCCTCGTCGCCGCCGGCTACTTCCTGCTCTGCTACCCCCTGTCCCTCAGTGCGCGCTACCTGGAAAGGAGACTGCATGCCTCTGCTTAGAATTTCCGCCCTGCATAAATACTACGGCGATCACCACGTGCTCAAAGGCATCGACCTGAGCGTCGAGGAAGGTCAGGTGGTGGCGATCATCGGCCGCAGCGGCTCGGGCAAATCCACCCTGTTGCGCACCCTCAACGGCCTGGAATCGATCAATGACGGCGTGATCGAAGTCGACGGCGAATACCTCGACGCCGCCCGCGCCGACCTGCGCAGCCTGCGGCAGAAAGTCGGGATGGTGTTTCAGCAGTTCAACCTGTTCCCGCACCTGACGGTGGGCGAAAACGTGATGCTCGCGCCGCAAGTGGTGCAGAAAGTGCCCAAGGCCAGGGCGCAGGAACTGGCGCGGCAGATGCTGGAACGCGTCGGCCTGGGTGAAAAATTCGATGCGTTCCCGGATCGGCTTTCCGGGGGCCAGCAACAGCGCGTGGCGATTGCCCGGGCGCTGGCGATGTCGCCCAAAGTGCTGCTGTGCGACGAGATCACCTCGGCGCTGGACCCGGAACTGGTCAACGAAGTGCTCAGCGTGGTCCGCCAGCTCGCGAAGGAAGGCATGACCCTGATCATGGTCACCCACGAAATGCGCTTCGCCCGGGAGGTCGGGGACAAACTGGTGTTCATGCACCAGGGCAAGGTGCATGAGGTGGGCGACCCGAAGGTGCTGTTTGCCGATCCGCAGACGCCGGAGCTGGCGAACTTCATCGGAACTGTGGAAGCGACTGCCTGAAAATACTCTCAGCGCCGGTAAAGGCCTCATCGCTAGCAGGCTAGCTCCCACAGGGCAGCGCATTTCAATGTGGGAGCTAGCCTGCTAGCGAATGGCCGCGCCGCGGTCTTGAGACTTTATGCGCTGAATCAAGGGTTTGTACCATGCGCGTTGGCGGCAGCCTTTGATCGTGGCACGATGTCAGGGTTATCGACCGAGACCCCCAGACCATGCCGCAATCCCAAGCCAAGAATCTGTCCCTGATCGCCGCGATCGACCTGGGCTCCAACAGCTTCCACATGGTCGTGGCCAAGGCCCAGAACGGCGAAATCCGTATTCTCGAACGTCTCGGGGAGAAGGTTCAGCTGGCCGCCGGCATCGACGATGAGCGCCATCTCAACGAAGAATCCATGCAGCGCGGGCTCGATTGCCTGAAGCGTTTTGCCCAACTGATCAACGGTATGCCGCTGGGCGCCGTGCGGATCGTCGGCACCAACGCCCTGCGCGAAGCGCGCAACCGCCTGGAGTTCATCCACCGCGCCGAAGAAATCCTCGGCCACCCGGTGGAAGTCATCTCCGGCCGTGAAGAGGCGCGCCTGATCTACCTCGGCGTGTCCCACACCCTCGCCGACACCCCGGGCAAACGCCTGGTCGCCGACATCGGCGGCGGCAGTACCGAATTCATCATCGGCCAGCGTTTCGAACCGTTGTTGCGCGAAAGCCTGCAAATGGGCTGCGTGAGTTTCACCCAGCGCTATTTCAAGGACGGCAAGATCACCCCGGCCCGCTACGCCCAGGCCTACACGGCGGCGCGGCTGGAAATCATGAGCATCGAACACGCCCTGCATCGCCTGACCTGGGATGAAGCCATCGGCTCCTCGGGCACCATCCGTGCCATCGGCCTGGCACTGAAGGCCGGCGGACATGGCACCGGCGAAGTGAACGCCGAAGGTCTGGCGTGGCTCAAGCGTCGCCTGTTCAAGCTCGGCGATGTCGACAAGATCGACTTCGAAGGCATCAAGCCTGACCGCAGGGCGATCTTCCCGGCCGGTCTGGCGATCCTTGAAGCGATCTTCGACGCCCTCGAACTGCAACGCATGGATCACTGCGAAGGCGCGCTGCGTGAAGGCGTGCTCTACGACCTGCTCGGCCGCCATCATCACGAAGACGTGCGCGAACGCACCCTGACCTCGCTGATGGAGCGCTACCACGTCGACCTGGAACAGGCCGCACGGGTCGAACGCAAAGCCCTGCACGCCTTCGATCAAGTGGCTGTCGACTGGCAACTGGACGACGGCATCTGGCGCGAACTGCTGGGCTGGGCGGCGAAAGTGCACGAAGTCGGGCTCGACATCGCTCACTACCACTACCACAAGCATGGCGCCTACCTGATCGAGCACTCGGACCTCGCCGGCTTCTCCCGCGAAGACCAGCAAATGCTCGCCCTGCTGGTGCGCGGCCACCGCCGCAACATCCCCAAGGACAAGTTCGCCGAATTCGGCGAAGACGGCGACAAGCTGATCCGCCTGTGCGTGCTGCTGCGCTTCGCGATCCTGTTCCACCACATTCGCGGCACCCAGACCATGCCGCAGGTCGCGTTGCACGCCAATGGCGACAACCTCGACGTGGAATTCCCGGAGAACTGGCTGGATGAAAACCAGCTGACTCAGGCGGATTTTGCGCTTGAGGCGGAGTGGCTGACTCGGGTGGGGATTGTACTGACCGTTCATTGAGTAACGGGCAGGCACAAAAAAGGCGATCCGGATGGATCGCCTTTTTTATTGCTTTTAGACTTGCGGTCAGCTGCTCACCGGCAAAATCGGGCTGCCCAACCGTTCCAGCAACGTCGCCTGCGCACTGCGCGGGTTCTGGTTGCCGGTCGGCGTGTTGCGGATGTAGCGGCCGTCCGACTGCAGGCTCCAGCTGTGGGTGTTGTCGGTCAGGTACAGCTCCAGCTCTTTCTTGACCCGGGTCAGCAGTTTCTTGCCTTCCACCGGGAAGCAAGTCTCGACGCGCTTGTCGAGGTTGCGCTCCATCCAGTCGGCGCTGGACAGGAACATCTGCTCCTCGCCACCGTTGAGGAAGTAGAACACCCGGGTGTGTTCCAGGAAGCGGCCGATGATCGAGCGCACGTGAATGTTGTGCGAAACCCCGGCGATGCCCGGACGCAGGCAGCACATGCCGCGCACCACGAGGTCGATGCGCACGCCGGACTGGCTGGCCTTGTACAGCGCGCGGATGATCTTCGGATCGGTCAGCGAGTTGAACTTGGCAATGATGTGCGCAGGCTTGCCGTCGAGCGCGAATTGCGTCTCGCGGGTGATCATGTCGAGCATGCCCTTCTTCAGGGTGAACGGCGCATGCAGCAGCTTCTTCATGCGCAGCGTCTTGCCCATGCCGATCAACTGGCTGAACAGTTTGCCGACGTCTTCGCACAAGGCGTCGTCGGAGGTCAGCAGGCTGTAGTCGGTGTACAGACGGGCGTTGCCGGCGTGGTAGTTACCGGTGCCGAGGTGCGCGTAACGCACGATCTCGCCGGCTTCACGGCGCAGGATCAGCATCATCTTGGCGTGGGTCTTGAAGCCGACTACGCCGTAGATCACCACCGCACCGGCCGCCTGCAGACGGCTGGCCAGTTGCAGGTTGGATTCTTCGTCGAAGCGCGCCCGCAGCTCGATAACCGCCGTCACTTCCTTGCCGTTACGCGCGGCATCTACCAGCGCATCGACGATTTCCGAGTTGGCGCCGGAGCGGTACAGGGTCTGGCGCACGGCCAGAACGTGCGGATCCTTGGCGGCCTGACGCAGCAGGTCGACCACCGGGGTGAACGACTCGAACGGGTGCAGCAGCAGGATGTCCTGTTTGCTGACGACGCTGAAAATGTTCTCGCTGTTCTGCAGCAGTTTCGGGATCTGCGGGGTGAACGGCGTGTATTGCAGCTCCGGATGGCTGTCCAGACCGGTGATGCTGAACAGACGGGTCAGGTTGACCGGGCCGTTGACCTGATACAGCTCGGTCTCGCTCAGGTTGAACTGCTTGAGCAGGTAGTCCGACAGGTGTTTCGGGCAGGTGTCGGCGACTTCCAGGCGCACGGCGTCGCCGTAACGACGGGAGAACAACTCGCCACGCAGGGCGCGGGCCAGGTCTTCCACGTCTTCGGAATCGAGCGCCAGGTCGGCGTTCCGGGTCAGGCGGAACTGGTAGCAGCCCTTTACCTTCATGCCCTGGAACAGGTCATCGGCGTGAGCGTGGATCATCGACGACAGGAACACATAGTTGTCGCCAGGGCCGCCGACCTCTTCCGGCACCTTGATGATCCGTGGCAGCAGACGCGGCGCCGGAATGATCGCCAGACCGGAGTCGCGACCGAAGGCGTCGATGCCTTCGAGCTCGACGATGAAGTTCAGGCTCTTGTTCACCAGCAACGGGAACGGGTGCGTCGGGTCGAGGCCGATCGGGGTGATGATCGGCGCGATCTCGTCGCGGAAGTAACGGCGCACCCAGGTCTTGAGCTTGGTCGTCCAGTAGCGGCGACGGATGAAGCGGATCTGATGCTTTTCCAGCTCCGGCAGCAGGATGTCGTTGAGGATCGCGTACTGGCGGTCTACATGACCGTGCACCAGCTCGCTGATGCGGGCCAGGGCCTGATGCGGTTGCAGACCGTCGGCGCCGGCCTGTTCACGGGCGAAGGTGATCTGTTTCTTGAGGCCGGCGACGCGGATCTCGAAGAACTCGTCGAGGTTGCTGGAGAAGATCAGCAGGAACTTCAGCCGCTCCAGCAACGGGTAGGACTCATCCAGCGCCTGTTCCAGCACGCGGATGTTGAACTGCAGTTGCGACAATTCCCGGTGGATATACAGGCTGCTGTCATCCAGGCCGGGAATCGCGATCACCGGCGCCGCCGCTGCGGGCTCTGACGTCGGCGCGGGTGGCGCAGGCTCCAGTTCCGGCGGGGTTTCGGTAATCTGCTCGACCACGGGTTGAGCTTCTTTTACGGCAACTTCAGTGAGTCCTTCGGTATTCATCGAATGTTCCTGGGAGGGCTATTTCTGCTCTCGTAACAATTGAGCGGCACGGACAGCAAAGTAAGTCAGGATGCCATCAGCGCCGGCACGTTTAAAGGCGGTCAGGGATTCGAGGATCACGCCTTCGCTCAACCAGCCATTCTGGATCGCCGCCATGTGCATGGCGTATTCGCCGCTAACCTGATAGACGAACGTCGGCACTTTGAAGGCATCTTTTACCCGGAACAAAATATCCAGGTACGGCATGCCGGGTTTGACCATGACCATGTCCGCGCCTTCAGACAAGTCCGCGCCCACTTCGTGCAGCGCTTCGTCGCTGTTGGCCGGGTCCATCTGGTAGGAAGCCTTGTTCGCCTTGCCCAGGTTCGCGGCCGAACCCACGGCATCGCGGAACGGGCCGTAATAGGCGCTGGCGTACTTGGCCGAGTAGGCCATGATCCGCACGTTGACGTGACCGGCCAGCTCCAGCGCCTCACGGATCGCCTGGATGCGACCGTCCATCATGTCCGACGGAGCAACCACCTGGGCGCCAGCGGCGGCGTGGGACAACGCCTGTTTGACCAGTGCATCGACGGTGATGTCGTTCTGCACGTAGCCTTCTTCGTCGAGAATGCCGTCCTGACCGTGAGTGGTGAACGGATCGAGGGCGACGTCGGTGATCACCCCCAGCTCCGGGAAGCGGTCACGCAGGGCGCGGGTGGCGCGCTGGGCGATACCTTCGGGATTCCACGCTTCGGCGGCATCGAGGGATTTGAGTTCAGGTGGCGTGACCGGGAACAGCGCCAGCGCCGGAATCCCCAGTTCGACCCATTTCGCCGCTTCTTCAAGCAGCAGGTCGATGGTCAGGCGCTCGACACCCGGCATCGAGGCCACGGCTTCGCGACGGTTTTCACCGTCCAGCACGAACACCGGCAGGATCAGGTCATCGACCGTCAACACGTTCTCACGCACCAGCCGCCGGGAAAAATCATCACGGCGATTGCGACGCAGGCGGGTGGCAGGGAACAGGCGGTTGGCTGGGGTAAAGCTCACGGCAGACTCCTGAGCCCGCGCAGACGGGCGAGTGTGGCAGTTATAAGCGGCCATTATGACGGTCGTATTACAGTTATGTGCACCCCTGTGACATGTAGCCGCAATCCATTGTCGTTGTAGGAAATGTTAACGTCGAGACACATTTCGACACTTTCCTGAATGTGTCCGAAGGGTTAGGCTGCGCGTTCATTTCGCCAGCACCCAGACAATGCTCCAACAATTTCTGCATGACTTCGGCTACTTTGCCCTGTTTCTCGGCACGTTCTTCGAAGGCGAAACCATCCTGGTGCTCGCGGGCTTCCTCGCGTTCCGTGGTTACATGGATATCAACCTGGTGGTGGTCGTGGCGTTCTTCGGCAGCTATGCCGGCGATCAGCTGTGGTACTTCCTGGGCCGCAAGCACGGGCGCAAGTTGCTGGCGCGCAAACCGCGCTGGCAAATGATGGGCGACCGCGCGCTGGAGCATATCCGCAAGCACCCGGACATCTGGGTCCTGAGCTTCCGCTTCGTTTACGGCCTGCGCACGGTGATGCCGGTGGCGATCGGCCTGTCGGGCTACCCGCCGGGACGCTATCTGCTGCTGAACGGTATTGGTGCGGCGATCTGGGCCGCCGCCCTGGCCGCGGCCGCGTACCACTTCGGTGCGGTGCTCGAAGGCATGCTGGGCAGCATCAAGAAATATGAACTGTGGGTACTCGGTGCGCTGCTGGTGCTGGGCGTCGGCCTGTGGCTGCGCCGCCGGTTCAAGAATGCCCGGCTGGCCAGGAAGGTCTACGAAGACGAGCAGGCCGAGCAACAGGCCAAGGCCGAACGGCACAAAGCCGAACAGGCCAAATCCGCCGAACCTAAGACGCCAGCCGAGTAAACCGCTGGCGGCAGTAATACAGCCCGATGCCACTGAGCAGGCTGTAACCGAGCAGGCCGGCCCAGACCACGGGGCTGGCCGGCCATAGACCGACCTGCGGCGCCAGCCACACCAGCGGCAGATTCGCCGCCAACCGCAGCAGCTCCAGCCTCAACGCCCAGGGGCGATTCTCCAGGGCAACGCCCAACACGAACAAACCGAACGCCACTGCGCCCCAGCCCAGTACCAGGGCGCCGGTCGACAGGCTGCGCTCCTGGTTCATCAGGTAACTGCCCAGCGCCACATACACGCCGAATTGCAGCAGCACGTACCACTGCTGTCGGGCGGCCAACGGTACTTCGAATTTACGGAACCGGCTCAAGTCCGGCTTGTGCATCGGGTACTTCGCCGCCACGTCCGCCGGACGCCATCCGGTACGCATGAACCAGATCCGCAGCTTGTCCCGTTTGCTCCCGGCGCGCCGCGCGTCGTCCCACAACTGCGCGTAAAACTGCAGGTTGGCCCACAGCGGATTCCAGCTCGCCAACGGCGTGGTCACGCCGAAAATCACCGGTTCGTTGTCGTCTTCTTCCTGAAACGAGCCGAACAGCCGGTCCCAAATAATGAACACCCCGCCGTAGTTGCGATCCATGTAGAGAGCGTTCTGTGCATGGTGGGCCCGATGATTGGACGGCGTGACGAAAATCCATTCGAACCAGCCGAGCTTGGGAATGTGCTTTGTATGCACCCAGAACTGATACAGCAGGTTCATCGCCGCGACACTGACAAACACCAGCAGCGGCACACCGAGCACGGCCATCGGCAGGTAAAAGATCCAGCCCAGCAGAAACCCGGTGCTGGTCTGGCGCAAGGCGGTGGAAAGGTTGTAATCCTCGCTCTGGTGATGCACCGAATGCGCCGCCCAGAGAATGTTCCGCTCGTGCCCCAACCGGTGCAGCCAGTAGTAGCAGAAGTCGTAGAGGACAAAAGCGAAGCCCCACGTCCAGACGCTGTCCGCCGGCAACCTGAGCAGCGCCAGATGCTCCAGGGCAAAGCCGTAGGTCACCAGCCCCACGCCTTTGGTCAGCAGGCCGGTGGTGGTCGACAACACCCCGGTGCTGATGCTGTTCACCGCATCGGCCAGGCGATAGTTGCTCACCCCGCGCCAACGGTCGGCGATCAACTCGGCCGCAATCAATACGAAGAAAAACGGCACCGCATACAGAATGAAGTTCATGACGCGCCCTGATCGAGATCCGTGTGCACAGATCCTAGGTGTAGCCACGGCCTGGCCCTATGGCAACGAACGACAAATTAGTGGACATTTAGCGCCATGAATCTGGAGAGAAACCCATGAGCAAAAAAGTTGCAGTGATCCTGTCCGGTTGCGGCGTGTACGACGGCGCAGAGATCCACGAAAGTGTCATCACCCTGTTGCGCCTGGATCAGCGCGGCGCCCAGGTGCAGTGCTTCGCCCCGGACATCGCGCAATTGCATGTGATCAACCACCTCACCGGCAAGGAAATGCCCGAGTCGCGCAACGTGCTGGTGGAATCGGCGCGCATCGCCCGGGGCAACGTCAAGGATGTCCGTGAAGCCGATGTCGATGATTTCGATGCGCTGATCGTGCCCGGCGGTTTTGGTGCAGCCAAGAACCTGTCGAACTTCGCCGTCGACGGCGCTGGCTGCTGCGTTCAGCCGGACGTGCTGGCGCTGACCGAGGCGTTTGCCGAAGCGGGCAAACCGGTGGGCCTGATGTGCATTTCGCCGGCGCTGGCCGCGAAGATCTACGGCCCGGGCGTGACCTGCACCATCGGCAACGACGCGGAGACGGCCAAGGCCATCGGCAAGATGGGCGCCACCCACGAAGACTGCGCCGTGACCGACATCATCGAAGACAAGGCACGCAAACTGGTGACCACCCCGGCCTACATGCTGGCGCAGTCGATCAGTGAGGCGGCTTCGGGGATCAACAAACTGGTGGATCGCGTCCTTGAGCTGACCCACGAAAATGACGCCTGATCTAAATCCAGTGTGGGAGCGAGCCTGCTCGCGATGGCTGCTTTACAGGCAACCGTTATGTTGAATGTACGAGCCTCATCGCGAGCAGGCTCGCTCCCACAGGGTAAAGAGTTTTGCTCAGGATTGGCGGGATAGCCGCGTCAGGATCCGGTCCAGCGCATTGGCGAACGCCTGCTTCTCCCGGTCGCCGATCGGAGCCGGGCCGCCGCTGACCTGGCCCTGCTCACGCAGATCGGTGAACAGGTTGCGTGTCGCCAGCCGTTCACCCATGTTCTGCGCGTCGAACTCCTTGCCTCGCGGGTCCAGCGCTGCCACGCCCTTCTTCACCAGCCGGTCGGCCAGCGGGATGTCGCTGCAGATCACCAGTTCGCCCGGCACCGCGTGCTCCACCAGATAATCGTCCGCTGCATCCGGGCCGCTCGGCACCACGATCAGCTTGACGATCGCCAGTGCCGGTTTGCTCTGCGGCTGCCCCGCCACCAACACCACCTCGAAGCGGCGCTTGAGGGCGAACTTGACCACCAGTTCCTTGGCCATCTTCGGGCAGGCGTCGGCATCGATCCATACGCGCATCATCTCAGGCCGCCACTCGGCGCTTTTCCGCCACCCGGCTGCGACCATACAGCACGACGATCGCTGCAATGGCCACGGCCTGCGCCGTCAGCGAGTAGGCGTCGGCGTGAATGCCCAGCCATTCGAAATCGAAGAACGCCACCGGCCGGGTGCCGAAGATCCCGGCCTCCTGCAACGCCTTCACACCATGACCGGCAAACACCACCGACAGCGCGCACAGCAGCCCCGCGTTGATGCTGAAGAACAGCGCCAACGGCAATTTCGCCGAGCCGCGCAGGATCACCCACGCCAGACCGAACAGCAGCACCAGCGCCGTCGCACCACCGGCCAGTACCGCGTCATGCCCGGCAGGACCGGCCTGCAGCCACAGGGTTTCATAGAACAGGATCACTTCGAACAATTCGCGGTACACCGAGAAGAACGCAAGGATCGCGAAGCCGAAACGCCCGCCGCCACCGACCAGGCTCTGCTTGATGTAATCCTGCCAGGCCGCTGCGTGGCGACGGTCGTGCATCCACACCCCCAACCACAGCACCATGACACTGGCGAACAGCGCCGTGGCGCCTTCCAGCAGTTCACGTTGGGAACCGCTGACATCGATCACATACGCGGCCAGCGCCCAGGTCCCCAGACCGGCCAACAGTGCCAGGCCCCAGCCGACGTTGACGCTGCGCACCGCCGATTGCTGGCCGGTATTGCGCAGGAACGCGAGGATCGCCGCCAGCACCAGAATCGCTTCCAGGCCTTCGCGCAGCAGAATCAGCAGCCCGGAGATGTAGCTCAGCGACCAGCTCAGACCATCGCTGCCCAGTAGATCGGCAGATTCCTTGAGCTTGGCCTTGGCCGCGTCGAGACGCTGCTCGGCCTGCTCCACCGGCAAGCCGTCCTGCAGCGATTGCCGGTAGGCCATCAGGGATTTTTCGGTGTCCTTGCGCACGTTGGCGTCGACGTTATCCAGCGAGCTTTCGACCAGTTCGAAGCCTTCCAGATACGCGGCAACGGACAAGTCATAAGCCTGATCGCGTTCACCAGCGCGGTAAGCGGCAAGGCTCTTGTCCAGCGTCGCGGCGGTGTAGTCGAGCAACTGCGCCGGGCCACGCTTGACCTGCGGCGGTTGCGCTCGCTGTGCGCGGAAGGTCGCGGCGGCTTCGGCGCCTTCGGCGGCCTGCACTTCGGCCGGCGTCTGACGGGCGAGGTCGGCGATGTTGTAGGTCTTTTCGGATTTGGCCGTGGCCGGATCGGCGCTGAACTGAGCGATATAGGTCGCCAGGTCCCAGCGCTGACGGTCGTCCAGTTGATCGGCGAAGGCCGGCATGTCGGTGCCTTCGACGCCCTGGCCGAGGGTGTTGTAGATCGCGTAGAGGCTCAGGTGATCCAGACGCTTGGCATCACGCAGGTTGGCCGGCGCAGGCTCCATGCCGACACCCGCAGGGCCATCGCCGGCCCCGTTGGCGCCATGACACACCGAGCAGTGCTGGGCATAGAGCGGCGCACCACGGGTCGGGTCCGGGGTGATGATCGGCGCCTGGCTGACTTCATAGGCCACCGCCAGTTTCGCTCCCAGTTGCCGGGCCTGACGGGCGACGTCCGCGCCGTCCTGCTTCGCGGTGATCGCAGCCAGCAGCGCGTCGATGCCCTGCTCCAGGCCGGCCTTCTCCGGTTTGGCCGGCATGCCGGCAATCAAGCCTTGCAGCGCGCGGGTGAACTCCAGTTGTTCACGGTATTCGGCATCGTCGATGACCTTGCCTGCCTCTACCGTTGGCGGGTAATCGGCGCTGATGTAATCGAGCAGGTGCAGCGCTTGCGGCGCGCCTTCCACGGTATCGGCCAGCAGATTGAAGCTGCTCAGGGCAAACAACGGGAACACCAGCCAGGCCAGGAATCGGGACGAGGCAGTCATGAAGGGGTCTCAATTGGAAATGCGAAGTAACACATTGTTCACGTCGGGGGAGCCTGACTCAAGCTTTCTCTCCAATCCCCGGCACTTGGCCATCGCTCGCCCCTATACTGCGTCGCCTTTCGCCCCTTTCGATTAAGGAAGATCTTGTGGTCATGCGCCATTGCCTGCTGTTTCCCTTGCTGTTGAGTGCGCTCCTGCAACTGAGCGGTTGCGGGGCCTACCGCAATTACGACCTGGAACTGCAACAAACCACCGATCAATTGAAAGCAGGCAACACCGGAGGTGCGCTGGCCCTGATCGAGGCGCATAACCCGGATGAAGAAAAAGACCTGCTGTATTACTTCGAGAAAGGTGCGGTACTCAGCGCCGCCGGCGAGTTGCCACAAAGCCAGGTGGCCTGGCGCAGTGCCGAACAGATGGTGATCCAGCGCCAGGACGCCATTGAAACCACTGGCGACAAGCTGCTTTCCGCCCTGGGCAATCAATGGGGCAGCATCATCAACGACAAGATTCGTCGCTACGATGGCTATGACTATGAAAAGGTCATGCTGACCACGCAAATGGCCCTGAATCAGTTGGCCGTGAATGATTTCGATGGCGCCCGTGCGGACATCAAGAAGACCCACGAGCGCGAAACACTGATCGCCCGGCAGCGAGAGCTGGAATACGAGCGTGTTGAAAACGCCGCCAAGGACCGGGGCGCCCGCGTGCATTACAAGGACCTGCAAGGTTACCCGGTGGTCATGCTGGACTCGCCGGCGGTCATCGCCCTGAAGAACGGCTATCAAAGTGCGTTCAGCCACTATCTGGCCGGCTTCACGTATGAAGCCCTGGGCGAAAAGGATCTGGCGGCCCCGGGTTATCGTCAGGCCATTGAACTGCGCCCTGACATGCCGTTCTTCCAACAGGCCTTGCGTGACCTCGACAGCCCCGGACTCAAGGCCGGCGAAAGCGACGTGCTGATCATCGTGCAAAGCGGGCTGGCACCGGCTCGCAGCTCGGTGCGCGTGCCGTATCCGGTGAAGCTTGAAGACGGTCAGGTGATCGTCGCCAATGTGTCGTTTCCGGTAATGGTGCCCGACACCTCCACCCAGCCTTTCAATCAGATAAGCCTCGACGGCCGCCAGAAGAAGCTGATCACCGTCAACAACATCACCGACATGTCCCTGCGCACCCTGCGTGACGACATGCCCGGGATCATTCAACGCACCACGTATCGAGCGTTCCTCGCTGCAGACGTCCAGGGCACCGACAATCGGCGCAATCCGGCCAAAGCGTCCTACGTCACCCATTACGATGGATTCGAGCACGCAGACACCCGCACCTGGCGCACCCTGCCCAACCTCACGCAAGTGCTACGCCTGCGTCTGAAGAAAGGCGAACACTCGATCAGCCTGCCAACCGCGCCCGGTGTCGCCCCGCTGAAAATCCGCATTGATCAGGATCGCCAGATCATCGGCCTGCGAGCCCTGGGCGACCGAATTTATGCCAACGGCAGTGCTTTCCAGGCGCCCGTTTCAGCGGAAAGCCGCGTGGTATCCGGCCTGAAATAAGTAATGGCATCTAACTAACCGGTGCAATTAAAAAGCTATTACATAGCCAGCATCGCCCGCTTATAATGCCGCGCCCTCGTTATCGCGACGCGGCATTAAAGCTCCTCTGTTTATGAGGATTTGGCAGGAGGCCAGCGCCACTGCCGATAGGTCCCAGCAGCCCGACCCGCACCCGAGGCTGTCGCTACTCATGGAAGAAGTACCCCATGGCATTCCGCGCTCCCACTCTGATCGCGCTTGGCGCAGTCACTCTGCTGTCCGGCTGTTCGGCGTTTCGCAACTACGATTCCGAACTGGCCCAGACCAACCAGCAACTGGCCACCGGCAACGTCGACGCCGCCCTGACCCTGCTGGAAAAGAACAACACCGGCCCGGACAAGGACCTGCTCTATTACTTCGAGAAAGGTGAACTGCTGCGCGCCAAGGGCGACCTGTCCGGCAGCCAGAACGCCTGGACCAGCGCCGACCAGGTGGTGGGCAAGTGGGAAGATTCGGTCAAGCTCGACACCGACAAGTACCTGGCCCAGTTCGGCAGCTTCCTGGTCAATGACAAGGTCCGTCGCTACGAAGGCTACGACTACGAAAAAGTCATGCTGACCACGCAGATGGCCCTGAACCTGCTGGCGGTCAACGACTTCGATGGCGCCCGCACCGCGATCAAGAAGACTCACGAACGTGAAGCCGTGATCGCCGACCTGCGCGACAAGGAATACCTCAAGAGCGAAGAGGAAGCCGAGAAAGAAGGCATCAAGACCCAGTACAAGGACTTGCAAGGCTACCCGGTCGCCAGTCTCGACGCCCCGGAAGTGGTCGGCCTGAAGAACAGCTACCAGAGTGCGTTCAGCCACTATCTGGCCGGTTTCGTCTACGAAGCCCTGGATGAAAAAGACCTGGCCGCGCCGGGTTACCGCAAAGCGGCCGAACTGCGTCCGAACACGCCGCTGCTGGAACAGGCGCTGGTCAACCTCGACAAACCGGTCAAGAGCGATGACAGCGACGTCCTGATCGTGGTGCAAAGCGGCCTGGCACCGGCCCGCGACTCGATCCGCGTGCCGCTGCCGTTGCCGATCTCCAACAACGTGGTGATCACCCCGCTGTCGTTCCCGATCATCAAGCCTGACACCTCGACCGCGACCTTCGCGCAGATCGGCGTCGACGGCCAGCAACTGAACCTGACCGCTCTCAACAGCACCACCGCCATGTCCCGCCGCGCCCTGCGCGATGACATGCCAGGGATCATCGTGCGCACCATGGTGCGGGCAATCACCAAAGGCGTGGCGCAGAAGAAGATCAACGAAACCAACCCGCTGGCGGGTCTGGCCGTGGGTATCTCTTCAGCGGTGCTCGAAGGTGCCGATACCCGTACGTGGCGTACCCTGCCGGACACCACTCAAGTGGTACGTCTGCGCCTGAAAAAGGGTGAGCACCAGGTTACTTTGCCGAGCGCCGTAGGTGGCACGCAGGTCAAGCTCACCGTCGATCAGCGTTATCAGGTCATCACCCTGCGCGCCGTCGGCAATCAGGTTTTCGCCGCAGGCCTCGCCGCCCACGTGACCCCGAGCGCCGGCACCACCGCCGTAGCCAGCCTCAAACAACCTTAAGAACGGAGTCTTTGCATGCGTTTCAAACTCTTCGCCGTCGCCGCCCTCGCCGTGCTGGCCAGCGGCTGCGCCACCCCGCCACCGCCGGAGCCGGGCAGCGCCGCGAGCAAGGTCGTGGCCATGGGCCCGCAGAAACACATCGCGGTCGGCGCCATGCGTGTCGCCCGCGAGAACGGCTTCATGACCGTCAATGTGCAGTTGACCAACACCCTCAACAGCAACAAGACGTTCTACTACCGCTTCGCCTGGCTCGGCCCGGAAGGCTTCCCGATTGCCGAAGAAGAAGTCTGGAAGAGCCAGATGATGTACGGCGCCCAGACCAGCTTCATCCAGGGCATAGCCCCGACGCCGAAAGCCGTGGACTTCCGTCTTGAAATGAAGACGCCTTAAGCCCGACACCCTATTCCCGATTCAGAGAGCATTCCCATGTTTGCACGCTTTTCCTTCATCGCTGTCCTCGCCCTGCTGGCCTCCGGTTGCGCCAACACTTCGCCGACTCTGGGCAGCAAGAACATCAGCTACGGCGACACCAAGGCCGTTGAAACCGTGACCAACGAGTTCGGCTCGACCGACCTGCAGATGATCGCCGAATCGATGACCCGCTCCCTGGCCCAGTCCGGCATTCTGCAGGGACGCCCGGTGGTGCAGGTCTACGACGTGAAGAACAAGACCAGCGAATACATCGACACCCGCGAAATCACCACCAGCATCAAGACCCAGCTGATGAAGTCCGGCACCGCCCGTTTCGCCAGCGACAACACCGCGATGCAGAGCCAGGTCGACCAGCTCAAGCTGCAAAACCAGAGCGGCCTGTACAAGAAGAGCACCGTGGCCAAGACTGGCAACATGATTGCCGCCAAATACCGTCTTGAAGGTTCGATCAGCTCGATCGTCAAGCGCAGCAGCGACTACAAGGACGTCTTCTACAAATTCAGCCTGCAACTGATCGACGTTGAAAGCGGTCTGGCCGAGTGGATGGACGAGAAAGAGATCCGCAAAACCACGGAGCGTTAATCGATGCGCGCATGGATTGGCATGATGGCCCTGGCTTGCGCGTTCAGCGCGCAAGCGGCCCCGAAAGTCGCGGTAACGGATCTGGCGTACCAGGAACGCGTGGAGCAGTACATCCACGTCGTTTCGTCGAAGAACAATTACCGCGAGGGCTACTACAGCTCCAGCGGTTCTTCGAGCTACGACGAGTTCGAATCCAACACCAGTTACATCGAGCAGGCCGAGCTGCGCAAATTCACCGGCGACATCAAGGGTGAAATCCTGCGCACCGGCATGTTTCAGTTGATTCAGGGCACGCCTTACACCGCCTCGTCCAAGGGTGACATCTACGATGTGATCAAGCGGATCAAGGCCGGTAACTTCAAGGGCGCCGACTATGTGCTGTTCGGTACGGTGTCCGACATCGACTTCACCCAGGACATGAACGAGCTGGCCAACACCGACAGCTATTCAGCCGTACTGGGCCTGACGCTGGTGGCGGATTTCAGCCTGATCAACACCAAGACCTACGAAATCACCTCGGCCTTCACGGCCATGGGTGAAGCGCAGGACACCAAACTGGTGAACCACCGCGACATCAAGATCTCGCTGAACCGCCCACGGGTGGTACGTGATGTCTCGAAGGCGCTGGGTGAAGACGTGGCCGGACAGCTGAGCCAGCAGCTCGGCGGTGGTGGCTACGAGCAACCGCGTGAACCGCAGCAGCGCAACAATCTGCCGCGTGATACGGCGCCAGTGATTCTGCGCTGACCGGCAGCCGCAAACGAAAAAGGCGACCTGAAAAGGTCGCCTTTTTTATGCCTGCCTGCTTTACGCGGCGGCTTTGCGCAACGTCGCCATGAACGCCGCCGCACCGATGAACAGCCCGGCAAACGTACGGTTCATGCGTTTTTGCTGGGTCGGTGTGCGCAGCAGGCGCAGCACCTTCGACGCCAGCCCGGTGTAGCCGGCCATGACGATCAGGTCGACGCAGATCATGGTCACGCCGATCACCACGTACTGGATCAGCAGCGGTGCGTGAGGATTGATGAACTGCGGCAGCACCGCCAGCATGAACACCAGCGCCTTGGGGTTGCTGATGTTGACCAGGAATCCACGGAACACCAGCGCCATCGGCCGACCGATCGGGCGTACCGCAGCGTCATCGCTCATGTCCATCGGCAGTGCGCGCCACTGCTTGATCGCCAGATACACAAGGTACGCGACACCGAACCATTTGATCGCATGGAACGCAGTGGCCGAAGCGGTGAGGATGGCGCCGACACCGGCGCCGACGATGGCAATCTGCAGGGCCAGACCCAGTTGCAGGCCCAGGGCGTTCCAGTAACCGCGCCAGAAACCGTATTGCAGACCGCTGGACATCGACGCAATCGCGCCGGCGCCCGGAGAAAGGCTGATTACCCAACACGCGGCAAAAAACGCCAGCCATGTTTGAAGCTCCATCGCACACCTCGACTCAGACTCGTGACAAACGTCCAAGCTAATGGGATTCAGGCTGGATGACTACCGATTTTTTTCAGGATGTTGCGGCTGCCGACTGTGGGAGCGAGCTTGCTCCGGGCGGCGTTCCGACGAAGGCGTCATTACAAACGCCGGGAGCTTACTTCTCAAAACCGCTGGAAGGGAAGATATCCGACCCGCGCCAGCGTCTTACCGAGCGCTGGAAGAACAGGCTGTTGGGCACCTGCACCATGGCGCTGCCGGTGCCGAGCTCTTCGGCTTCGATCAGTGTGGTGTAGAGCAGATTGATCGCCACCACCCGACCTTTGACGCCAGGCTTGTCGGTGGTGTCGACCAGTTCGACCACGTCACCCAGACGAAACGGGCCGACGGTGAAGATCAGAATCGCGCAAAGCAGGTTCGACAACACGCTCCACATGGCGAAGAACGCCACGGCCGCAACGGCGACGAAACCGGACAACGCCGTCCACAGCACGGTGGCAGAAACACCGAGACGCTCCAGCACGAAGATCAGCGCACTGCCCATGATCAGCCAGCGCAGACCACCACGCAGCGGCATCAGCAACTGCGGCGGGAACGGATACTTCTCGCCCAGACGCGTCAGGAACCGCGCGACGACGCGCTGGGCGAAGTAGCCGGCCAGCAGGATCAGCAGAATCTGCACACCCAGCCAGATCGGCTCGATCCACACCGCCGGCAGCGGCAGCTTGAACGCCTCCATCAGGACAGCGCCTCCAGCTCCGCCTGCATGGTTTCCAGGGTTTCCAGCGCCTGCATCCACGCTTCTTCAAGCTCGCCTTCGCGGACTTTCAGCTTGGCCTGTTCGGCCAGCAGGTCGCGCAATTCGTTCTTGCGCGCCGGCTCATAGAGGTCGCTGTCGCCGAGGCTGGCATCGACCTTGGCCAGTTTCTCGTGCAGTTTCCCGAGTTCGGCTTCGAGCTTGTCGGCTTCGCGCTTGTGCGGCGCCAGTTGCTGACGCAATGCAGCGGCGGCCTGGCGCTGGGCCTTCTTGTCGGTCTTGTCCGGGTTGACCGGCGTGTTGCTGACCGGGGCGTTGCGCTGACGGTACTCGACCAGCCACCGGGCGTAGTCTTCGAGGTCGCCATCGAACTCTTCGACCTTACCGTCCGCGACCAGGAAGAAGTTGTCGGTGGTGCTCTTGAGCAGATGCCGATCGTGGGAAACCACCAGTACCGCACCACTGAATTCCTGCAACGCCATAGTCAGCGCCAGGCGCATTTCCAGATCCAGGTGGTTGGTCGGTTCGTCGAGCAGCAACAGGTTCGGCCGTTCCCAGGCGATCAACGCCAGGGCCAGACGGGCCTTTTCGCCACCGGAGAAATTCAGTACCGGCTCGTCAATCCGCGCGCCACGGAAGTCGAAACCACCGAGGAAGTCGCGCAGGGTCTGCTCACGTTCGGTCGGCGCCAGACGTTGCAGGTGCAGCAACGGGCTGGCCTTGGCATCCAGCGAATCGAGCTGATGCTGGGCGAAGTAGCCGACCACCGTGTTCTCGCCACGGGTCAGACGCCCGGCCAGCGGCGACAGCTCGCCGGCGAGGTTTTTGATCAGGGTCGATTTACCGGCACCGTTGGGACCAAGCAGGCCGATTCGCGCACCGGGGGTCAGTTGCAGCTTGACCTTCTCCAGCACGGTTTTCTCGCCATAACCCAAACGTGCATCGGACAGGTCGATCAGCGGGCTGGAGATCTTGGTCGACTCGCGGAACACGAAGTCGAACGGCGAATCGACGTGGGCCGCCGACAGCTCTTCCATCCGCTCAAGGGCCTTGATCCGGCTCTGGGCCTGACGGGCCTTGGTGGCCTGGGCCTTGAACCGGGCGATGTAGCTTTCCATGTGCGCACGCTGCGCCTGCTGCTTCTCGTAGGCCTGTTGCTGCTGGGCCAGACGCTCGGCACGGGCGCGTTCGAACGCGGTGTAGCCGCCACGGTAGAGCACCAGTTTGCGCTGATCGACGTGGGCCACGTGATCGACGACTTCATCGAGGAAATCCCGGTCGTGGGAAATCAGCAACAAGGTGCCGGGGTAACTTTTCAGCCACTCTTCGAGCCAGATGATGGCGTCGAGGTCCAGGTGGTTGGTCGGTTCGTCGAGCAGCAGCAGGTCTGACGGGCACATCAAAGCCTGCGCAAGGTTCAGACGCATCCGCCAGCCACCGGAGAAATCTCCTACCTGACGATCCATCTGCTCGTTGGTGAAACCGAGACCGGCCAGCAACTTGCGTGCACGCGCGTCGGCGGTGTAACCGTCGGCGCTGTCGAGTTCGGCGTGCAGGCGCGCCAGGGCAGCACCGTCGTGGGCCTCTTCAGCGGCTGCGAGATCACGCTGGACCTCGCGCAGGCGCAGGTCGCCGTCGAGCACGTAGTCGACCGCCAGACGCTCGAGGGTGTCGACCTCCTGGCGCATGTGGGCGATACGCCAGTCGGCCGGCAGCAGGCAGTCGCCCGAATCCGGGTGCAACTCACCGCGGAGCAAGGCGAACAGGCTGGATTTGCCGGCGCCGTTGGCACCGATGAGGCCGGCTTTGTGGCCGGCGTGCAGGGTCAGCTCGGCGTCTTCTAGCAGACGTTGCGGGCCACGCTGTAAAGTCAGGTTCTGAAGTCGGATCATAATGGCGGCGGAGTCTACCAGCTTCGCTCACAACTGGCGCGAGTAGCACGATGTCCTCTGACCTGTGGAGCTTTGCCCTTGCCGTCTACGCCCGTCCCGGCGTGGAGGATGCCTGCCTGCGCCTGCAATCGGCGGGGGCCAATGTGTGCCTGATGCTGTGTGGTTTGTGGCTGGAACAGCGCGATGCGACTTGCGACGAGGTACGCACGAGGCAGCTTCAAGAGCTGACCATCCCTTGGGACAAAGAGGTGGTTCAACCGCTGCGCGCGATGCGCATGCAATGGAAAACACTGGCCGAGACCGATCCTGTGCTCAAGGGTATGCGTGAGCAGATCAAAGGGTTGGAGCTGGAGGCGGAGCGCGCGTTGCTGTCGCGACTTGAAGGCGTAGCGCAGGAATGGAAGCGTAATTCGAAGGAATCGAGTGACTGGCTGGAAGTGCTGGCCGGCCCTGCGGCCAACCTGAACCGCGACGCGCTGCAAGTGCTGCGCGTCGCGGCGACCGGCGCTTAGGAAGCGCTGGACGGGTTGCTGGCGACGCTCGACACCGGCGCCGAGGATGGCGTGGTTGCGGTGGTCGAGGTAGTGGCGGCCGATGCAGGTGCTGTGGTTGCAGCCGGGGTTGCCGGAGCGGCAGGTTTGGCAGCAGCAGCGGTGGCCGGTTTGGCTGCAGCTGGCTTGGCAGCGGCTGGTTTTTTCACTGCTGGTTTTGCAGCAGGTTTTGCGGCTGGCTTGGCGGCCGGTTTAGCAGCGGTCGCTGGCTTGGCGGCGGCAGTTGCAGGCTTGGCAGCGGCAGCCGGTTTGGCGGCTGGTTTCGCAGCAGGCTTGGCAGCAGCAGGTTTGGCCGCTGTTTTTACCGCAGGCTTGGCCGCTGGTTTCGCTGCAGCTTTGGCAGCGGGTTTGGCTGCAACCGGTTTGGCAGCGGTTTTGGCCGCAGGCTTGGCAGCAGCCGTTCTGGCCACAGGTTTTGCTGCCGGTTTGGCGGCGGTTCTGGCGGCTGGTTTAGCAGCCGGTTTGGCAGCTGCGGTTTTTGCCGGAGCCGCTTTTGCAGCAGCGGTTCGCGCAGCAGGTTTGGCAGCGGCGGGTTTTGCTGCAGCCGGCTTGGCGGCCGCTGGTTTTGCAGCGGTGGTTTTAGCCGCAGGTTTAGCAG
>NZ_QWFC01000026.1:0-99569 GCF_003576265.1 Pseudomonas sp. 91RF | reverse complement strand
ATCGGTGAATTGCTCAAGCAGCTCTTTCGGGATTTTCGGCAGCTCTCGCAACGCGGGTTTCTTTTTGGTTGGCATACATGCACCTCTTGCTCATGTTATGCCCGAACACAAAATTTCTGACACCCCCAGCTGATGTCCACGACCGTCATTCCACCGTTAGAAGACCCGGTGTCCCCGTACGAATTTCCCGATTCAAGAAAACTCCACGACGCGGCCGAACGCGCCCTCGACTATTACCTGACACCCGCAGCCCGGATCATGGCCACGCCCTACACCCCAAACGACATGTTCATGGTCAACCCGCAAACCGACACGGAGTCTTTGCTGGCCAACGCCTGCGAATCCCTCGCGTCAGCCACGGTCATGCTCGGTGACTTTGCCGGCCTGCTGGAAGGGCCGAACCGCAAGACCCTGTTGGGCATTGCGCAAGTCGTGATGTTGGGGGAATTGGCAGTTAATCAGGCGTTGGAAAATTTAGAAGCGAAGCAATAAGCGATGCTTTCGAAGCCAGGGTCTGCGCCCTGGCTTCGAAGGCTCTGATCGATATAGAAAGTTGAAACTGTGTCAGCCCTCGTTGCTACGCAACTCCTCAATACTGATTTCACGCATCCGGAATTTCTGGATCTTTCCCGTCACCGTCATCGGAAACTCCTCGACGAACTTGAAATGACGCGGTGTCTTGAAGTGGGCGATGCGCTCCTTGCACCACGCTTGCAGCTCTTGTTCGGTGGCGCTGTGGCCAGGATGGAATTTGATCCAGGCGACGATTTCCTCGCCGTAACGCGAGCAGGGAATGCCGATCACCTGCACGTCCGCCACCGCCGGGTGAGTGAAGAAGAACTCTTCCAGTTCACGCGGGTAAATGTTTTCGCCGCCACGGATGATCATGTCTTTGTTACGGCCGGCGATGCACACGTAACCCTCGTCGTTCATGCTCGCCAGGTCGCCGGTGTGCATCCAGCCTGCTGCGTCGATAGCTTCGGCGGTGGCATTCGGGTTGTTCCAGTAGCCGAGCATCACGCTGTAGCCACGGGTGCACAGCTCGCCAACGGTGCCGCGTGGCACCGGGTTACCAGCCTCGTCGATGATTTTGCTTTCGAGTTGCGGCTGGGTGCGACCGACGGTGGTGACGCGCAGTTCCAGTTCGTCCGATGGGCCGGTCTGCAGGGACACGGGGCTGGTTTCGGTCATGCCGTAGGCGATCTGCACTTCACTCATGTGCATTTCGCTGATGACCCGGCGCATCACCTCGATCGGACAAGTGGCGCCGGCCATGATCCCGGTGCGCAGGGTCGACAGGTCGAACTCGGCACGTTGCGGCTGATCGAGCATGGCGATGAACATGGTCGGCACGCCGTACAGCCCCGTAGCCTTTTCTTCGGCGACGGTGTTCAGGGTCAGCAGCGGATCGAAGGCATCGTTGGGATAAATCATGGTGCTACCGTGAGTGATACAGCCCAGGTTGCCCATGACCATGCCGAAGCAGTGATACAGCGGCACCGGGATCACCAGGCGATCGGCGGCGGTCAGGCCGAGGCTTTCGCCGACCATGTAACCGTTGTTGAGGATGTTGTAGTGACTGAGGGTCGCGCCCTTGGGGAAACCGGTGGTGCCGGAGGTGTACTGGATGTTGACCGGTTGATCGAAGTGCAGGCTGTCGCTGCGTTCACGCAATTGTTCTGGAGAGACACTGGCGGCCAGATCTGCCAGTTGCGACCACGGGAGAAAACCCGAAGGCGGCTGCGGATCGAGGCTGATCAGACCGCGCAGCTCCGGCAGGCGCTCGCTGTGCAGTTCGCCGATGGATTGCTCGGCCAGTTCCGGCAGCAAGCCTTGCAGCATGCCGTGATAGTTCGAAGATTTGAAGGCGCCGGCGCAGACCAGCCATTGGCAGCCGGATTGCTTGAGTACGTATTCGAGTTCGGAGCTGCGGTAGGCCGGGTTGATGTTGACCAGAATCACGCCGAGCTTCGCGGTGGCGAACTGTGTGATGCACCACTGCGCACAGTTCGGCGCCCAGATGCCGAGCCGGTCACCGGCCTGCAAACCCAACGCCAGCAGCGCTCTGGCATGCACGTCCACCGCGTCGGCCAGTTGCCGCCAGGTGTAACGCAACTGCTGATGGCGCACCACCAGCGCCTCGCCGTCCGGGTACTGCGCGACGGTCTCGTCGAACTTCTGCCCGATGGTCATCGCCAGCAAGGCTTTGTCCTGGGAACCACGGGTGTAGCTGCGCTGCGGGTTTGCACTGGGTTGATCCATGACGACCCCTATTGTCTTTATTAGTGGGTGTTGGACCGGAGCCATATAAGCTCCGACCGCTCAGAACTGGCCCTACTCTCGCTCAAGTTGACGTTAACGTAAAGGGTGATTGACAGCCATTCGTCACAGGCTTACGTTAACGTAAAGGTGAGAGCCAAACCGCCGCCCTCCCCGCCCTACAAAAAAGCCAAAAGGTGACCCATGAGCTACCCATCCCTGAACTTTGCCCTCGGTGAAACTATCGACATGCTGCGCGATCAGGTTCAGTCCTTTGTCGCCAAAGAGATCGCCCCGCGCGCCGCGCAGATCGACAGCGACAACCTGTTCCCGGCCGATCTGTGGCGCAAGTTCGGTGACATGGGCCTGCTCGGTATCACCGTTCCGGAAGAGTACGGCGGTGCTGGCCTGGGTTACCTGGCGCACGTCGTGGCGATGGAAGAAATCAGCCGTGGCTCGGCTTCCGTGGCGTTGTCCTACGGCGCCCACTCCAACCTCTGCGTGAACCAGATCAACCGCAACGGCAACCACGAACAGAAAGCCAAATACCTGCCGAAGCTGATCAGCGGCGAACACGTCGGCGCACTCGCCATGAGCGAGCCGAACGCCGGTTCCGACGTGGTCTCGATGAAACTGCGCGCCGATAAACGGGGCGACCGTTTCGTGCTCAACGGCAGCAAGACCTGGATCACCAACGGCCCCGACGCCAACACCTACGTGATCTACGCCAAGACCGACCTGGAAAAAGGCCCCCACGGCATCACCGCATTCATCGTCGAGCGCGACTGGAAAGGCTTCAGCCGCAGCAACAAGTTCGACAAGCTCGGCATGCGCGGTTCCAATACCTGCGAGCTGTTCTTCGATGACGTCGAAGTGCCGGAAGAAAACATCCTCGGCGTACTCAACGGCGGCGTGAAAGTGCTGATGAGCGGCCTCGATTACGAGCGCGTCGTGCTGTCCGGTGGCCCGACCGGGATCATGCAGTCGTGCATGGACCTGATCGTGCCGTACATCCACGACCGCAAGCAGTTCGGCCAGAGCATCGGCGAGTTCCAGCTGATTCAGGGCAAAGTCGCCGACATGTACACCCAGCTCAACGCCAGCCGCGCCTACCTCTACGCCGTGGCCCAGGCCTGCGAGCGCAACGAAACCACCCGCAAGGACGCCGCCGGCGTGATCCTCTACACCGCCGAACGCGCCACGCAAATGGCCCTCGATGCGATCCAGATTCTCGGCGGCAACGGTTACATCAACGAATTCCCGGCCGGCCGTCTGCTGCGTGACGCCAAGCTGTACGAAATCGGTGCCGGCACCAGTGAGATCCGTCGCATGCTGATCGGTCGCGAACTGTTCAACGAAACCCGCTAAACGGAGCTGTCCATGGCTATCCTGCATACCCAGCTCAACCCTCGTTCAGCGGAGTTCGCCGCCAACAGCGCGGCGATGCTCACACAAGTCGACGCCCTGCACACCCTGCTCGCCCAAGTGGCACAGGGCGGTGGCGCGAAAGCTCAGGAACGGCACACCTCGCGGGGCAAACTGCTGCCCCGTGAACGGATCAACCGCTTGCTCGATCCGGGCTCGCCGTTTCTGGAAATCAGTCAGTTGGCCGCCCACGCCGTTTATGGCGAAGACGTGCCGGCCGCCGGCGTGATTGCCGGCATCGGCCGCGTGGAAGGCGTCGAATGCATGATCGTCGCCAACGACGCGACGGTGAAAGGTGGCTCGTACTATCCGCTGACCGTGAAGAAACACCTGCGCGCCCAGACCATCGCCCAACAGAACCGCCTGCCGTGCATTTATCTGGTGGACTCGGGCGGCGCCAACCTGCCGCGCCAGGACGAAGTGTTTCCGGATCGCGAGCACTTCGGGCGAATCTTCTTCAACCAGGCCAACATGAGCGCCATGGGCATTCCGCAGATTGCCGTGGTCATGGGCTCCTGTACCGCCGGTGGCGCTTATGTGCCGGCGATGGCTGACGAAGCGATCATGGTACGTAATCAAGCGACGATTTTCCTCGCTGGCCCGCCCTTGGTGAAAGCCGCGACAGGTGAAGTGGTCAGCGCCGAGGACCTCGGCGGGGCCGATGTGCATTGCAAGACTTCCGGGGTCGCCGACCATTACGCCGAAAGCGACGAGCACGCCCTCGCCCTCGCCCGCCGCAGCGTCGCCAATCTCAACTGGCGCAAGCTCGGCGAAGTGCAGCAGCGCACGCCGATTGCGCCGCTGTACGCCAGCGATGAGTTGTACGGTGTGGTGTCGGCGGACGCCAAGCAGCCGTTCGATGTGCGCGAAGTGATTGCGCGGCTGGTCGACGGTTCGGTGTTCGATGAATTCAAGGCGCTGTTCGGAACGACCCTGGTGTGCGGTTTCGCCCATCTGCACGGCTACCCGATCGCGATCCTCGCCAACAACGGCATCCTGTTCGCCGAAGCCGCGCAGAAAGGCGCGCACTTCATCGAACTGGCCTGCCAGCGCGGCATCCCGCTGCTGTTCCTGCAGAACATCACCGGCTTCATGGTCGGCCAGAAATACGAAGCCGGCGGCATCGCCAAACACGGCGCCAAACTGGTGACCGCCGTGGCGTGCGCCAAGGTGCCGAAATTCACCGTGATCATCGGCGGCAGCTTCGGCGCCGGTAACTACGGCATGTGCGGGCGGGCCTACGATCCGCGTTTCCTGTGGATGTGGCCGAACGCGCGGATCGGCGTGATGGGCGCCGAACAGGCGGCCGGCGTGCTGGTTCAGGTCAAGCGCGAGCAGGCCGAACGCAGCGGCCAGGCCTTCAGCGCCGAGCAGGAAAGCGAGATCAAGCAACCGATTCTCGACCAGTACGAAGAGCAGGGTCACCCCTACTACTCCAGCGCACGGCTGTGGGACGACGGTGTCATCGACCCGGCGCAGACCCGCGATGTACTGGCCCTGGCCTTGTCCGCGTCGTTGAACGCACCAATCGAACCGAGCCGCTTCGGCGTGTTCCGGATGTGATCGGGAGAACCTCATGAGCGATTTCAACACCCTCGAATTGCAGAGCGATCCACGGGGTTTCGCAACCCTGTGGCTCAGCCGCGAAGAAAAGAACAACGCGTTCAACGCCGAGATGATCCGCGAACTGATCCTGGCGCTGGACAAGGTTGCCAGCGACGCCAGCCTGCGTTTCCTGCTGGTGCGCGGACGCGGCAAACACTTCAGTGCCGGCGCCGATCTGGCCTGGATGCAGCAATCGGCCGAACTCGATTACCACACCAACCTCGACGATGCCCGGGAACTGGCGGAGTTGATGTACAACCTCGCCAAACTGAAGATCCCGACCGTGGCCGTGGTGCAAGGCGCGGCGTTCGGTGGAGCGCTGGGTCTGATCAGTTGCTGCGACATGGCGATTGGCGCCGATGACGCACAGTTCTGTCTGTCGGAAGTGCGCATTGGCCTGGCGCCTGCGGTGATCAGTCCGTTCGTGGTGCAGGCCATCGGCGAGCGCGCGGCACGGCGTTATGCGCTGACGGCCGAGCGCTTCGGCGGGCAGCGGGCGCGGGAAATCGGTTTGTTGTCGGAAAGCTATCCGGCGACCGAGCTTGAGCAGAAAGTCGAACAATGGATCGACAACTTGCTGCTCAACAGCCCCGCCGCCATGCGCGCCAGCAAGGATCTGCTGCGTGAAGTCGGCAACGGCGCACTGACCCCGGCCCTGCGTCGCTACACCGAAAACGCCATCGCCCGCATCCGCGTCAGCCCGGAAGGCCAGGAAGGTCTGCGGGCCTTTCTGCAGAAGCGTCCGCCGAGCTGGCAAGCCGCAACCACCACCAAGGAGCCGCGTTGATGAGCGCACCTGTCCTCACCACCCTGCTGGTGGCCAACCGTGGCGAAATCGCTTGCCGGGTCATGCGCACCGCCAAGGCGCTGGGCCTGACCACCGTCGCCGTGCACAGCGCCACCGACCGTGAAGCCCGGCACAGCCGTGAAGCGGATATCCGAGTCGATCTGGGCGGCAGCAAAGCGGCCGACAGCTACCTGAAAATCGACAAACTGATCGCGGCGGCCAAGGCCAGCGGCGCTCAGGCGATTCATCCGGGTTATGGCTTTCTTTCGGAGAACGCTGGTTTTGCCCGCGCCATTGAAGCGGCCGGCCTGATCTTCCTCGGCCCGCCCGCCTCGGCCATCGACGCGATGGGCAGCAAATCCGCCGCCAAGGCGTTGATGGAAACTGCCGGCGTGCCGCTGGTGCCGGGCTATCACGGTGAGGCCCAGGATCTGGACACCTTCCGCGATGCTTGCGAGCGCATCGGTTATCCGGTGCTGCTCAAGGCCACTGCCGGCGGTGGCGGCAAGGGCATGAAAGTCGTTGAGGATGTCAGCCAACTGGCGGAAGCGCTGGCTTCGGCCCAGCGTGAAGCGCAGTCGTCGTTTGGCGATTCGCGGATGCTGGTGGAGAAATACCTGCTCAAGCCGCGTCATGTGGAAATCCAGGTGTTTGCCGATCAGCATGGCAACTGCCTGTACCTGAACGAGCGCGACTGCTCGATTCAGCGTCGGCATCAGAAGGTCGTTGAAGAAGCTCCGGCACCGGGGCTGAGCCCGGAGTTGCGTCGAGCCATGGGTGAAGCGGCAGTGCGTTCGGCGCAGGCCATCGGTTACGTCGGCGCCGGCACGGTGGAGTTTCTGCTGGACGCTCGCGGCGAATTCTTCTTCATGGAGATGAACACGCGGTTGCAGGTCGAACACCCGGTCACCGAAGCCATCACCGGACTCGATCTGGTGGCCTGGCAGATTCGTGTCGCCCGTGGTGAGGCGTTGCCGATCACTCAGGATCAGGTGCCGCTGAACGGGCATGCGATTGAAGTGCGGTTGTATGCGGAAGATCCGTCGAATGACTTTTTGCCGGCCACCGGGCGTCTGGAGCTGTATCGCGAATCCGCTGCAGGGCCGGGGCGCCGTGTGGACAGTGGCGTTGAGGAAGGCGACGAGATTTCGCCGTTCTATGACCCGATGCTCGGCAAGCTGATTGCCTGGGGCGAAGATCGTGAGCAGGCGCGGTTGCGGCTGCTGAGCATGCTCGATGAGTTCGCGATTGGCGGGTTGAAGACCAACATCAACTTCCTGCGGCGGATCATCGGTCATCCCGCGTTCGCGGCGGCGGAACTGGATACCGGGTTCATTCCGCGCTATCAGGAGCAGTTGCTGCCAGCGCCTGCTGCGCTGAGTGATGAGTTCTGGGAGGCGGCGGCGCAGGCTTTTGCGCAGAGCTTGCCGGGGACGGCTCGGATGGATGATCCGGCTTCGCCTTGGGCAATTCATAGCGGTTTGCGCGCCGGGTTGCCTCGTGAAATCACTCTGCATTTGAGTTGCGAGGGACAGGATCGGGCGTTGACGCTCGGTGCTGGCGGCAGTGCAAAACTGATCGGCGAGCAACTGGTGATCGAGCATGACAGGCTGCGTCGCCAGTTACGTGCGATTCGTCGTGGAGAGGTTCTGTATCTGCAATGGGACGGCGAATTGCGGCGTATTGAAACGTACGACCCCATCAGCGCTGTCGAAGCCAGCCACAGTCATCAGGGCGGTCTGACTGCACCGATGAACGGCAGCATCGTGCGCGTGCTGGTTGAGACCGGACAATCGGTTGAGGCCGGTGCTCAACTGGTGGTGCTGGAAGCGATGAAGATGGAACACAGCATTCGCGCGCCCCATGCTGGCGTTATCAAGGCGCTGTATTGCCAGGAAGGCGAAATGGTCAGCGAAGGCAGCGCACTGGTCGAGCTGGAAGAAGCTTGAGAGGTGGATCGATCCTACGCCTGGCGAGGATCGATCTGACTAGTATTTGGCCGATGCCTGAACCACGACACCGATAATTCGGCACTCGTCGGTAAACAAGGCCTTCGGCCAGGTCGGATTGAGCGGTACCAGGTAACGCTGGCCGCCCTCTTCGATCAGTTTGCGGAAAATCGCCTCGTCGCTGTCCGGCCACTGGACGATCACCAGTTTTCCGGGTTCTGCCTCCAGTGCCGGGTCCACCAGGATCAGCATCCCCTCGCCGATGCTCTGCCCGGTAGGCGCGGTCATCGAGTTGCCCACCACCGTGAGCCAGAACGCCGGGCCACGGGCGTGGTAATCCGTCAGTTCGAAACGTCGCTTGTCCTTGCCGCTCGAATAGGCCGGTTGGGCTTCACGGGCCTCGATGGGCGTCTTCCAATCGCTGACCGGGTAGCGGAAGTAAGGGTTGTACTTCTGCGCCAGCGGCATTTCGTCGTCCTTGTCGACTTGCGGTTCGCGGATCACCACCGCGACTTCGAGATACTCCATGCCCAGCGCTTTCAGCACGCGGTTCATCTGCGTGATGCCGGGCTCACGGCGTTTGTTCAGCCAATGGCCGATACCGCCCTGAGACATACCGACGCGCTCGCCGAGTTCGACTTGAGTGACGTTGAGTTCACTCATTTTGGCCTTGACCAACTCAATCCATTTATCCATGTGCGGCACCATACGTGCCTGCCTTCGGCCGGCAAAACACATATTGTAGTATTTAAATTCTGGTCACAAATACTCTAGGTACTATTCTTGAGTCACGGATTTGAATCGACCAAGGAGTGACCTTTCACCATGAATATCACCAGCAACGACCTGCCCGACCTTCAAATGGATACCACTTTCAAGTCTCCACAGGGGTGCGCTGCCGCACAGCGGGCATTGGACTATTACTTGAAACCGGCTGTGTCAGAACAGGGAGTGGAAGAACGTTTTTTCGGCGTGAACAGTAATTTGAGCGGCGAAGAATCCCTGGTCCACGCCTCGGATTTGCTGCGATGTGCGGCGGCCACGGCGTTCAAGGCCGCAGACGGCTTGCAAGGCGTCAATCGGGATCTGGCGTTTTCGGTCGTGCACATGGTGGACATGGCACGGGCGATGGTCGATCACTCGCTCGATGGCGGTGTTCGCTGAAGACGGACAGGAAAGAATTTTCCAATCGCGCAGATAAAAACGTTTGACTTGCAAATGATAATGATTATTATTGCAAGCAACTGGTCGCGAGATCAGTCGATGGACCAGAGACCTTAGGTCGGTCTTCTGGACTATCTCCTCATCAGGCTAATCACGGTTTTTGACCCGGCTTTTTGCCGGGTCTTTTTTTTGCCAGTTTTCTGGCTTTTGGCTTCAGGCTAATGAAGTCTTTGGGTGCTGCAAATTCGGTGGCGCGGATAATATCAAAAGAACATCGCTTGGCAAGGGAACCCCGTCCGCATTGGGGAAAAGTAATGCCAATTAGCACTTGAGAATCAATCGCACAGCTACTAAGCTGCACCCGCGTCATGGAAGACGCCCCCCGCCACACCCCGCAATTTCCCTCGGTTTCACCCCTGTCTTGCGTGTAAAGTAGCCGCCATAAAAATCATATTCAGGAACCGATTATGACCGTGGCCAAATCTTCGTTCGACATCAGCGCCAACTTCGACAGCGGCAACATCCAAGTCATCGACATCAGCAACCCGCTCAACCCGGTTCTGGCAATTCGGCCAGATACCCGCAGCGCCCATTTCCAGTGGTTCCACTTCAAGGCCAGCGGCCTGCATGTTCATCAGGAACACTGGTTCCGCCTGGTCAACGCCAGCCAGTCCTCCTACAACAAGGCCTGGACCGGCTATCAGGCCGTCGCTTCCTACGACCACGTCAACTGGTTCCGCATTCCGACCCAATTCGAAGGCGACAGCCTGCGCTTCTGCCTTGAAGCCGAGCAGACCCACGCCTGGTTCGCCTACTTCGAACCTTACAGCCGCGGTCGTCATGACTGGCTGATCGAACAAGCGCTGAACAAGGCCGGTACCGAACTGTTGGCCACTGGCAAAAGCGTCGAGGGTCGCGACATCCAGCTGCTGCGCAAAGGCACCGGCGCCGAAGGCCGACGCAAGATCTGGATCATCGCCCAGCAGCATCCCGGCGAACACATGGCCGAGTGGTTCATGGAGGGGGTGATCGAGCGTCTGGAACATCACAACGATCCAGTGCTGAACAAACTGTTGGAAAGTGCCGATCTGTACCTGGTGCCGAACATGAACCCGGACGGTGCCTTCCACGGCCACCTGCGCACCAACGCCATGGGCCAGGACCTGAACCGGGCCTGGCAGAACGCCAGTCAGGAAGTCAGCCCGGAAGTCCTTTTCGTACAGCAGCAGATGGAAAAGTACGGCGTCGATCTGTTCCTCGACGTACATGGCGACGAAGAAATTCCCCACGTATTCACCGCCGGTTGCGAAGGCAATCCGGGCTATACGCCACGAATCGAGAAACTCGAAGAGCACTTCCGCAGCCATCTGAAACACACCACCAAAGACTTCCAGACCAAGTACGGCTACACCCGCGACGAACCGGGTCAGGCCAACATGACCCTGGCCTGCAACAGCGTCGGACAGAAGTTCGACTGCCTGTCGTTGACTCTGGAAATGCCGTTCAAGGATCACGACGATGCGCCGAACCCGCTCACCGGTTGGTCGGGCCAACGCTCGAAACAATTGGGCAAAGACGTGCTGACCACCATCGCCGACATGGTCGACACCCTGCGCTGATCCCCCCTGTTTTTCGCCCCATGAAAGATCGCAGCTCTGTCTGCGATCTTTTTTTTTGCGCTGCACTTTTACCCAATCAGGTTGCAAAACAAAACCAGATTATCTACCGTCATTCCAGTTTCCATTTGAAACCAGAAAAGGAATCAGGACATGAACGCGCAAAATCTCGGCAGCGGTGTTGTGCTGTTGTTCGCCATTGCCTGCGGCCTGGCTGTGGGCAACGTGTATTACGCCCAACCGTTGCTGGACGCCATGGCCGACGCCTTCAACCTGTCGCCCGCGAGCATCGGCATCGTCATCACGTTGACCCAGGTCGGCTACGGCATCGGGCTGGTTTTGCTCGTGCCGCTCGGCGATCTGCTCAACCGCCGACACTTGATTGTCACGCAAACCCTGCTGTCGGCCGCAGCCTTGCTGATGATTGCACTGGCCACCAACAGCATCTGGCTGCTGATCGGCATGACCCTGACCGGCCTGCTTGCCGTCGTCACTCAGGTGCTGGTGGCCTATGCCGCAACCCTGGCCATTCCGACACAGCGAGGACACGTCGTCGGCGTGATCACCAGCGGCATCGTGGTCGGCATCTTGCTCGCGCGCACCGTGGCGGGCGGGATGGCGGATCTGGCCGGCTGGCGGGCGATTTATCTGTTATCGGCTGGGCTGACGCTGGTCATGGCGCTGTTGTTGTTTCGCGTGCTGCCCAAGGACGAGAGCCCGCAACCGGCAACCTCCTACGCCGCGTTGATTACCTCGGTGTTCAGCCTGTTTCGAGAGGAGCCAGTGCTGCGGCAACGGGCGATTCTGGCCCTGCTGACCTTTGCCAGTGCCATGGTCCTGTGGACGCCGATGGTTTTGCCGTTGGCCGCCCCGCCGCTGTCACTTTCCCACAGCGAAATCGGACTGTTCGGACTGGCCGGCGCGGCTGGTGCATTGGCCGCCGCAAGAGCCGGACACTTGGCGGATCGAGGTCTGGGGCAATGGGTCAGCGGCCTGTCCTTGCTGCTGATGCTCGGTTCCTGGCTGCCGATTGCGTTCACCCAATCCTCATTGTGGGCGCTGTTGTTCGGCGTGATCACCCTGGATCTGGGTTTGCAAGCTGTGCATGTCACCAGCCAAAGCATGATCTACAGCGTCCGCCCAGAGGCACAGAGCCGACTGACCGCCGGTTACATGCTGTTTTACTCGATTGGCAGCGCCCTGGGCTCAATCGCCTCGACGGCCATGTACGCCTGGGCAGGATGGCCGGGTGTCTGCTGGTTGGGTGCTGGAATCAACATGGCCGCGCTGCTGTATTGGTGGCAAACGCTGGCACCGCAAAAACGTGGCGAGCAAATGTGCTCACTCGCCACGCCGGATTAACGTCTGTGGTCAGTTGCGATTGCGTCCCCGCAGCATGCTGTCGAGCACCTCGTCACGGCGCACCCAACCATGGAACAGCGCTGCCGCCAGGTGCAGCAGCACGGTCAGAAACAACAGATACGCCAGATAACCGTGCGCCTTGCGCAACAGCGCAAACACCTGGGCATCTGCCGGCAGGATCGACGGCAATTGCAACGAATGACCAAGCATCACCGGATCGCCCGCAGCACTGATCATCGCCCAGCCCAGCAGCGGCAACACCAGCATCAAGGCGTACAGCAACAGGTGCGACGCCTTGGCTGCCATCACCTGCCAGCCCGGCAGATCCTCCGGCAGCGGCGGCTGACGCGTGCCCAGTCGCACCAGTATGCGCACGATCACCAGCAACAGGATCGCGATACCCAGCGGCTTGTGCAGGTTGATCAGCCATTCATGCCGCGCCGACACCGAAGTGACCATGCCGGCCCCGATGAACAACATGGCAATGATCATGACTGCCATCAGCCAGTGCAGCAGCCGCGCCAGCGGATTGAAATGCGTCGGTGGCGTTCTCATGGGCGTGCCTCCTGTTTGCCAGTGGGCAATTGACTGACTTCGCTGGTGCGACGCAGGTAGGAATCGGCGTAGCCGGCTGAACGAGCAGCGAGCAACGGGTCGTCGGAACCTTCAATCCCGGCAGGCAGGACCAGTGGGTCGTAGTTGATGTCGCGGCATTCACCGCTGAGTTGCGGCTGGGTCTTTTCCAGCACCAGGGTACCGGCGTTCAGCATTTTGCGACCGGCAGGCCAGACCTTGCTGGCGTCGTTCACCGGATCGTCAGCGTTGGCCAACGTAATGTTCAACTGAAAGCGCAGCGGCCCCTCGGCCAGACGTTGGACCAAGTCCTTTTCGAGAAAGTCGCTACCTTCCGGAGCCGTAGCGCCCGCTGCATCCTGGGCCAATGGCATCATGCTCCAGCGCACGGCCTGCTTCTTGCCGCTCGCGTCGACCAGATAGAACGCGTTGACACTGTTGTAGATCTCGGTCACGTAGCTGGCCGAAGGTTTGGCCGTCTTCACCCAGGTCAAAAACGGCACGGCTTCCGGGTGAGCAGCAAAAAATGCGGGGACTTTGGCGGGATCGGGTTTGCCGGTCGCCGGATCCGGCGATTGCGCTTGCTGCAACTGATAGAACGCTTCCGGGGTGCCCACCGGGAACACCGGCATGCTGTTCATCCCGGTACGCCACTGCTGGCCGTTGGCCTGGGTGAAACGCAGCGCCAGGCTGCGAATCGGTACGGCGCTGTCCGGGGCATAAGGATTACCCGCCGGCAGCGCGAATCGCCCGACTACCGGGGTGCGTGGCTCATTGAACACTTGTGCGACAGAGTAAGGACGCGCCTCGCCACTGCTTTCGAAATGGCCGATGACGCAAACACCCTTGGCGTGATTGCGACGAAACCCCGGATGCACGCCGTTGTTCTTTTCCAGCACATCGACCAACGCCTTGGGCGTCAGTCGTTGTGGGTCAAAGTTGCCGTGAACGTAGGCAAACGCCCCGGCCACGGCTGCGACCACGACGGCGATACCGCCGAGACGCAACACCAGGCTCGCGGCACTCAATGGCGGGCGTTGTGGCCCGCCGGGCGGTGAGTTGCGATCAACCATGAAAGACTCCAGGGCCATCGGCCACAAGTAGGAAGAATCAGCAAGACGCACGCCATCCGGATTTATTCCACGGCCCGGTATTTATTTTTCCGAACGTGGAATAACCTCGAATGCCGGGCGTCTTCCTAGTCCACAGCGTAGTGACCAGCAGAACTTCATGAGCGAATTCGACGAACAACTGAGAGAAATCATTCCCAGATTGCGGCGCTTTGCCGTGTCGTTGACGCGCAACGCCAGCAGCGCCGACGACCTGGTCCAGGCCAGCCTTGAACGCGCTCTCTCCAGTTGGGGTGACAAGCGCGCCGAGGGCGATCTGCGCGCGTGGCTGTTTTCGATCCTGTACCGCCAGTTCCTCGATGCGCACCGGCGCTCCCGTCGCTACGCCCGGATGCTCGAATTCTTCACCGGCCGCGATGACGCCGAACCCTCGGTGGAGCGCACCGTCATTGCCCGATCGACCCTGCAAGCCTTCGATCGCCTGCCCACCGAACAGCGCGCCCTGTTGCTGATGGTGTCGGTGGAAGGCTTGACCTATAAGGAGGTCGCCGAGATTCTCGACGTCCCCACCGGCACCGTGATGTCGCGCCTGTCCCGCGCCCGCCAGGCTTTGCGCCAGCTCAGCGACGGCGAAATCAGCAGCCCTTCCTTGCGGATACTCAAATGATCAGCCTGCCCCCCAGCGAGCGTGATTTGCACGCCTACATCGACCACCAGCTCAGCGACGCCGACCGGCGTGTGCTGGAAAACTGGCTGGCCAGCCACCCGGAAGACGCCGCGTTGATCCGCGCCTGGCAACAGGATGCCCAGCACCTGCGGGCGGCCCTCGGTGGCGCGTTGCAACAACCGGCCAACCCGGATCTGGACCCGGCGCTGATCCGCCAGCGGCTCAAGCATCGATCACGCCGGCGCTGGGCCAGCGCGGCCGTGTTGCTGATAGCGGTCAGCCTCGGTGGTGTCAGTGGCTGGCAGGCCCGGGAAATGACCCTCGTGCGCTCGATAGCGCCGATGAGCGATGCCCTGCAGGCGTACCGTCTGATCGCTCAGCAAGGGATTCTGCCAGCGGACTACAAGGACGGCGGCGCAGGTGACATGCAGCGTTGGCTCGACCGCTACTTCACGCAGGCCAACCGTCTGCCGGACCTGACGGCAGCCGGGTTTCAACCGGTCAGCGGCCGCCTGTTGAGTACCGATGAAGGCCCGGCGGCGATGGTCATGTATGAGGATCAAAACGGGCACAAGGTCAGTTTCTACGTGCGCCCGCCGGGGCCGAAAAATACCTTTCTGCCACGGGGTAGCCGTCGCGACGGGGATCTGCAGGCCGAGTATTGGTCCGGCGACGGTTACAACTACGCCATGGTCAGCCCGACCGATACCCCGGCGGCGCCGTTGCTCCAGCATACCGAACGCTTTTAGCCGGTTCAGAACCCGACATCCAGCACCACGTTGTCCAGATAGGTACCGGCGGGCGGCGTGGTCTGGTCGGTGTAGATCTTTGCGTTGTAGTTGAAGATCTGGCTGCCGGTGCCCAGTCCGTTACCGGGATTGACCTCGGCATCGGTGCTGGCTCGACGTGCTGCGCCGACACTGCCCCAGCGGGTGGTGCCGGCGCTTTTGAAAATGTCGTAGGCCAGATAGTTGCTGCCGGAAATCATTCGTCGTCGACCGCCGACGCTGACCGGGTTCTGCCCGTCGCCCAGACCCACGGTGTAGGCACTGCCCTTGGTGCACGCCAGATTGATGGTCTGCCCGGTCACCGGGGTAAACGCGCTGATCACCGGTGCGCTGCCGAAGGCAATGTTGGGCGCGGTGATGGTGCAATCGTTGGACACGGTCAGGTTGACCGTCAGGGTCGTGGTGCCACTGTTGATATCGCGGCCCAGGCAGAGTCCGCCGACCCCGATGCCCGAACAGTAATTCCAGTTCCAGAAAATGCTCAGGGTTTCGGTGTATACCCCGGCCGCCACATTGCTGCCAATCGTGGTGCCGAAGTACAGCGGCACGGTTTTCGGCACGGTGCCATTGAGCAACCCCAGTGCATCAATGATGCCGTTGCGGGCGAAATCGTAGGCCGTGCCCCGAGTCAGAGGGTAACTGGTGCTGTTGTTGGCGTAGATCGTATAGTTGATGACATCGCCGGTGGGCCCGAGCAGACCGCTTTGAGTCGAAGTCACCGTGGCCCAGAAGTGATCGTTGTTGGCCAACAGCGACAACAGCGAACCTGTACAGCTCAACCCGCCGTTGAGTGTGGAACTGGGTTGCGACGTGGTGCGAACCGCAATCGAACTGATCGTGCCGAACCCGGCCGGTGTGGTGGTGACCACCGAACACAGCGCCTGCGCCGCCCCCGGCAGCATCAGTGCCAGCCACAGACAGAGCCGTACCCACGTCATTGACACACCAGCGGCCCGATCAGCGGGATCTGATCCTGTTGCAGGTCAACCTTGAATTGCGCCTGACAGGTCTTGCCATCGGCCAGCGTCACCCTCAGTGAGTTCTGCGCCTGCAGATTTTCCAGATAGACCAGCCCGTCCCAGCCCACCACCGTGCGCGTGCCACTCTCCTCATGCAGCACACCGCTGCCGAGCGGCAGCTCCTGCTGCTGCGCATCCACCAGCACGATGCTCGCGGCAATCACCCGGCTCAGCGGAAATTCCAGCAGATAGCCACTGCCGCGGCGTACGGCAATGCGCTGTTCGACATTCGGGCTGCGCACGTTGGCCGGCAGGTTCAACGGATCGATTTCATATTTGCCACGGTAGTAGGCGCTGCTCCAGGGCACCAGCAAGTGGCCGTTGCGGTCAGTCTGGCCGACCTGCTGGTTTTCGTAACGCACCGGCACATTCGCGTAACCGTCGGTGCTGACCACGACAAAGGCATCGTCGATGCGGTTGGCCGCGAACACTTGATGGTCCATCCACACCAGCGAACCGCTGGCATCGGCCCACCGGGTTTCGGCCTCCGAAGTGCCGTAGACACCGGCCTGCAATTGCACCGATTGCAGACGCCACGTCACGTCAGCCTGACGATAATCAGGGCCGTCGCCGTTGGCATAACCGAGGTTGAAGCCCACCCCGCCCTCGGGCGGTACGGCTCGGCTGTAGTTGACGCGTTGTTGCGTCTGCCCGGTCTTGCTGCGTTCGCTGCTGATGGCGAGACTGCCGCGCAGGTCAAAGGGGATCACCAGTTGTGCCTGCACCGCCCAGTTGGCGTCGCCGATTTCGCGGTTGGCCGACAGGTAGAAACTGCTGTTGCGCCACAACGGTTTGCTCCAGCTCAGGTTGAGCAACCGCGTGCGGGAGTCGTCCGCCGCCCGGATATCGAAATAACCGACACCCAGACTGCCCCAGCGCTCAAGGTTGAGGCTCAGGGTCGCCTGCTCGCTGCGCTTGCTGAGGCTGGTGTAAGGACTGTCGACCACCGTGAGGTCAGCGTACTGGTCGCGCCGTTGCAACCGTTGCCAGGAAAAGCTGAAACGCTGGGCGCTGTACTGATAACCGAGGCTGTATTGCTGCCCGCCATCTCCGTCGAAACGGCTCTGGCTGATCGCACTGTTGAGCACCCCGAAATTGCCCAGCCGCAGATTGCCGCCGAGGCCGCCAAGGGTCAGTGAATCGGCCGCTTCGGCGTGGCTTTCCAGCGTGAAGCTGTCGCTGATGCCATAACGCAGGCTGCCCGATGTCACGCCCGGTCCGTAACTGAAGTCCTTCAGCCCGTAATCGCGACGCAGCGTACCGGCGCTGATCGAGAAATCGCTCAAGCCCTTCTGCAACAGGCTGCTGGTGACATAGAACGGCACGGTGGTCGATACCTGCCGACCCAGCGCATCGGTGGTCACCACCACCGCTTCGCCCGCACCGTTGATGAACGGAATATTGGTCAAGGTGTACGGGCCCGGTTGCAAATCGGTGCTGCTGGACTTGTAGCCGTTGATGAACAGATCCACCGAGGACGGCACCGCCGCTTCACCGGCGAACTGCGGCAGCGGATAGGTCACCAGATCCGGACGCACCGCAAAATCCCGGGAGAACTGCACGCCCCCCAGACGCACCGAACTGCTCCACGGCAAGGCGCCGCTGACCACGTCCCCCGCCTCGTAGGTCAGCATCCGTTCATCATCGGAATAGCGCCACGTGGTGTCGTAGCGCAGATAGCCATTGTTCAGCGTACTCACCGAATCCCCGGACAAGGTGCGCCGATACTGCCCGGTGTTGGAGAGCGTGCCCCAACTGTCGAACACTCGCACCTCGTTCCATGCCGCCAGATAAGTCCCGGCGTCATCGGTGTCGTTGAGGTACAGGTCATAGTTGAACAAAGCGCCGAAACTGCTCAGCGCCGGGGTACGTGGATAGACCTGACGATTGCCGATGAACTGCTCCGGCAGCCAGTCCGGCGGCACATCAAGCAGCAGTCGCTGGCCGACGCTGTCGTAGTCGCTGTGCAGCCCCGGCAGACCGTCGAGATCGACTTCGGTACCGGCACTCTCGGGCAGTGTCATGCCGGTGTCGCGCAACACGCTGGCCGGCAGGAACAGCCGCCCGCCGCGCTGCTCCACCGCCACTACGCGTCCGGTATTCATCTGGTTGACCACCAGTTCCAGAAACAACTGTGCATCGCTGACGGCCTCCATGCCGCTGGGAGGCGGCGGCAGTTCGCCGGCCCCGGATGGATGAATGAACATCAGGCAACACGCGCCGGTGACAAGCCACAACGGACGCTGAATACGGCGAGTCCATCCCGGACCCATTAGCGTGTTTCGTCCGTCAATGGACTGGTTCCTCCTGAAACCGCTGCTGCCCGCCGGCCAATCGCTAGCCCGACGGCCCCGCACTACCCGGCCCGCAGGCCGAAATCCTTACTTCGCCGGCGCGATGCTCTGCACCTGTGCCGCGCCATTGATCCGGCCCGCCAGTTCTCCCGTTGTTGATCCCGGTGCCGGCCAGCGCATGACCGCGCCGGGCAGCACATAACCCAACAGCCCCTCCGCCAACGGCTTGCTCTGCCCGCCCTGCTTGAGCGCGACATCGGTCAGCCGCGCATGCACCGCGCCTTGGTTGCGCACTTCCACATAGGGTTTGCCGTCGACCGAAACCGTGCGCCAGCTCAATTGCGGCAGGCCGATGCCCTTGGGATCACGCTGCCGGGTCGTGTCTTCCTTGCTCCACAGGCCGGCACCGTAAGCAAACAGGGGCACTGAATAGCGCATCTGGAAGCGAATGGCCGCAGCCGTCTTTCCTGCATCGGCGACAGGCGGCTGCGCCGAAGGAATTTCGTCGATGATGATCCTGTAGGCCAGTTCCTGGCCGGGCGGCACGTCTTTGGTCCGGGTCAGGCGCACCAGTTGTTTCTGCCCCGGCTCGATTTTCGCCACGGGCGGACTGCCGATCACGTCACGCTGGTTCTGGTATTGCTCCTGGTAACCGTTCTGGCTCCAGCCAAACACGCGGATCTGCAGATTCGCGGTTTCACTGCCACGATTTTCCAGCCACAACGCGCTGGCCTGCTGATCGGCTTCGAGCACCGGATCGATCGGCCAGATCAGCACCGAACTGGCCGCCTGCGCCTTGATCGCGCCGAGTGAAGCCAACACCAGCATTGTGCAACCCGCCCGCAACAGCCGCGACGAGACAACCCCCATAAACCTGCTCCTTGTGCCATTCATCACCACGACAGCTGCACCTGCAACACGTCGCTGTACGTCCCCGCGGGCACCGTGCCCGGCAATTGCGCCTGGCCGTAGATCGGCAGGCTGATGTTGTTGGCGTCGCTATAGGCCACCGCCACGGTCTGACCGATGCCCAGGCTCTGGCTGTAGGCCGCGTCGCGAAACAGCGCATACGCTACCTTCGCGCTGCCGCCACTGATCTGCATGCGGCGCCCGCCGCTGTTGTACTGGCCGCCATCGACCGTCATGTTCAGCGTCACCCCCGGCGTGCATTGCAACTGCACGCCACCGGTCAATGCCACTTGCACCGTGCCGGTGGCCAGGGCCGAACTCGAACCGAAATTCAGTCCGCCATAGTTCGACACGCCCCCCACCACCAGGCAGCCCGGTGTGATCGTCGCGCTGACCTGAAAGCTCTGGCTGGTCACCGCCGCCAGCGGCAATGGCACAGCCCCCGCGCACAGCAGTAGCAGCGCTGCACAGCCATGCCGGCCCATGGCACTAGAACGTCAGTTCAACGGAAATCGTGTCGGTGTAAGTGCCCGCCGGCAGGCCGGCCTTGCCCACCGCCTGACCGTAGAGGTTCACGGTCTGCGCCACACCGGTGCTGGCGGCGAGGTTGATCACGCCGTCGATAGCCAGCAATTGCGAGTGCCCGGCATCGGTGTACAAGTCGTAGGGCACATAGTTGGCAACACCGTCGTAAAGCGCACGGGTTCCACCGGGCGACAACCCGTCATGGGCACCGGCCCGCACCTTGACCGACGGCGTGGTGCCGGCCGAGCAGAGAATCGACAACGCCCCGCCACCACCGCCCAGCACCTGGCCGGTCGCGGTGGTGAACAGGCTGTTGGCGGTGCCGAAGTTCAGGGCACCGAAGTTCAGGCCTGTGGATCCGCCGGAACCGTTGACCTGGCAACTGCTGATCAGGATCAGGCTGGAAGTGATCTGACCGGTGACCGTGGTAGCGGCATTGACGCTGGAGGCCAGTGTCAGGCCGAGCAACGACAAACCTATCCTTGATGCAATCGTACCCATGGTGTCCTTCCTCTACGGTTTACCAATCGAGCGTCACCGTCAGGGTGTCGGTATAGACACCGGCCGGTACCGCACGGGTGTTCGCCACCACCGAGCCAAATACCGGGATGGGTATCTGCGCGCCGCTGGTGACAGCGAAATTGTGTTGTTGGCCGATGCTGTAGCTCTGGCTGCCCGAGGCATCGAGAAACAGTTGATAGGGGATGGTCTGGCGGCCATTGCTCAGGCGACGGGTATTGCCGTCGCCGTGAGTGCCGCCGTCGATGCTCACGGTGAAACCGGTCACCGAAGGGTTGCAGGTCACGTTGAGCCTGCCGCTGCTGTCGTTGGCCAGGCTGGCCTTGATGGGGGCGTTCCAGGTCGGGCCCTGCTGGCCGAAATCGAGTTTGCCGAAATCGCCTACCGGGCTGGCGGGGCTGGATGTATTGGTCACTTCGCAGCCGGCGATCAGGGTCAACCGGGCATGAATCTGCCCGTTGATGGCCGCCTGGGCATCTTCGGTGAGCAACAGCAATGCGCCTGCGGTGATGACCAGCCAGTGCCTGCCTGTCATTGCATCCCTACTCCTTCCGATCCCTGACCGCGTTCGTCATTGAACGCTCCTGCCGCACACGCTCCCGGCCGATCACCAGGTCACCGTCACCTTGACCAGATCCGAATACCGACCGGTTCTCGGCACCTCGGCCATCCGCTCGATCCGGCCGTACAGCGGCAGGTCCACCGAACCGCTGTCCGGCACCCGACCGCCGACCGGCACGTCCACCACCAGCGGCACTCGCCGCGCGGCGTCCTGGTACAAACGGTAAGGAATGGCTTTGCCACCCGCCTCGCCTGTCATGTAGCGCACTTCTCCGGTCCCGCCATGCAGTCCGCCATCGACGCGCAGCTGATACGGCGTGTCGGGATTGCATTCCAGACGCGGCAATCGCGCATTCATCAGCGCCGCCCCGAGTGGCCCGGCCGGATCGTCAAGGCGCGCGGCGCTGCCGAAGTCGAGCACGCCCAGTTGCTCGATACCGGCTCCGCGCTGCTGACCGATCAACTGGCAACCGCGCTGCACATCGACCCGCACTTCGACCTGCAGGTCGGCCGCCTGCACCGGTGTTGCGAGCCCGCCCAGCAATGCCCAGACCACCCTTGCATTCACCGTCCGATCCTTGATGGCGACAGCGTCTCTGCCGTTACAGTGTTTCAGGTTAGCAACGGACGCCGATTGCGCCAGTCAATTGGATCCACTGAACGTGCGGGATATGTTTCGAAAAGTTGTCGATCCGTTACCCCATGGCACTGAAAAAACCTGTACGTACCGCAGATTACTGTCCAGAAAGACTGTTGGCCGATAAAGCGCAGTGGAAGGCAAACTACCCATCTGGTTACACTACGCCGCCGCGCTCGGGGGGAGCCGGCCCGACGATGACGGAGTGACCTCACCGTGCCCGCCCGACCGCCCGAACGTTCGCGTCTGTCCCAGCGCCTTTCAGGGTTGCGCCGTTTGTTCGGCAAGCGAAATCTGGCCAGTGCCGGCCATTGCGCCAGCGCCCAGTCAATCCGCGATTACTTCCGGCTCAAGGCCCATGGCCAGGGTTATACCCTCAGCCACAGCCAGCAGCGGGTGATCGACTGCATGGCACAACAGGCCGGCCTGTTGTTCGGCCCTTCGGCGCAAACCCCGCCCAGTCTTTACCTGTACGGAGCCGTCGGGCGTGGCAAGAGCTGGTTGCTCGACGGTTTTTTTCAAGCCTTGCCGATCCAGCAGAAACAACGCCTGCACTTCCATGAGTTCTTCGCCCGCCTTCATCAGGGGATGTTCCGGCATCGCGAGCAGGAAGACGCCCTCGCTGCCACGCTCGACGAACTGCTGCTGGACTGCCGGGTGCTGTGCTTCGACGAATTCCATGTCCACGACATCGGCGACGCGATGCTCATCACCCGGTTGTACAAGGCCTTGTTCCAGCGTGGGATCCTGTTGCTGGTGACCTCCAACTATCCGCCGGAAGGCCTGTTGCCCAATCCGCTGTATCACGCGCGGTTCAAACCGGTGATCGACCTGATCAACGCGCGCATGCAGGTCATTGAAGTCGGCGGCCCCCATGACTACCGCAGCCAGGCGCGCAATCACGCGCATCAGTTGTTCACCCAGGGCCATTACGTCTGGCCGGCCACACCGGCACAACGACTGGCGCTGGATTTGCCACCACGGGATACCGCGCCGCAACCGATAACGGTTGGCAACCGGGTCTTGCAGGCACGTCTGTGCGAAGGCCGCCGCGTCGGTTTCACCTTCAATGACCTGTGCGAACAGCCCACGGCCGTGATGGATTATCTGGAACTGTGCCGGCGTTTCGACCACTGGATCATCGATGAGCTGCCGGAGCTGGACGAATGCTCGATCGCTGTCCAGCAGCGCTTCATCAACCTGATCGACGTGCTCTACGATCAGGACAAACACCTGACGCTGCTCGGGCGCCAGCCTCTGCATGAAAGCCTGGCCGGCAACGCCATCGATCTGGCTCGCACCCGCAGCCGGCTGGGGCAATTGGCGGAAGCGCGCGAACCGGCCTGATTTGCCGTTATCATGCCGGCCATTCCCGGCGTCACGACGCCCTCTCGATAGCGACCTTATTTACATGCACACCCTTGCTCAATTGCGCGCCGGCGAACTGTCGGGCATCACCCGGCTGGATCTGGTCGAAGGCTTGACCGAGTTCCCGCAAGAGATCTTCGACCTGGCCGACACGCTGGAGGTACTTAACCTGAGCGGCAACAAACTGAGCAGCCTGCCGGACGATTTGCATCGTTTGTCCCGTCTGCGGGTGCTGTTCTGTTCCGACAACCGGTTCACCGAGTTGCCGGAGTGCCTCGGTCAGTGCCAGGCCCTGAGCATGATCGGCTTCAAGGCCAACGGGATCGTCCGGGTGTCCGGCACCGCCCTGCCACCGCAGTTGCGCTGGCTGATCCTGACCGACAACCTCATCGAAACCCTGCCCGCCGAACTGGGCGAGCGCCCGCTCCTGCAAAAACTCATGCTCGCCGGTAACCGTCTGCGCGCGTTGCCGCCATCGCTGAGTCAGTGCCATCGGCTGGAATTGATCCGAATCGCTGCCAACCAGTTGACGGAACTGCCGCAGTGGCTGCTGACCCTGCCGAGCCTGACCTGGCTGGCCTACGCCGGCAATCCGCTGGAAACCGAAGCCGATGCCGCCGCGCTGGAAGCCACGCCGTTGATCGACTGGTCGAGCCTGCGTCTCGAGCAACGGCTGGGCGAAGGCGCGTCAGGGGTCATTTCCCGAGCGTCGTGGCAGCCGGTCGGCCAGCCTGAGCGTTCGGTGGCGGTAAAGCTCTACAAGGGCGAGATGACCAGCGACGGCTCGCCGCTGCACGAGATGAACGCCTGCATCACCGCGGGGCTGCACCCGAACCTGATCCGGGTCGAGGGCCGCATCGGCAATCATCCCGATGGCCAGCAAGGGCTGGTGATGCAACTGATCGATCCGAGCTATCGCAACCTCGCCGCGTTGCCGAGCCTGGCGTCCTGTTCGCGGGATATCTACACCGATGACTGCCGGTTCAGTGCCGATGTCGCCTTGCGCATCGCCAAAGGGATTGCGTCGGTTGCCGAGCATTTGCATGAACAAGGCATCACCCATGGCGACCTCTATGGGCACAACATCTTGTTGAACGATCAGGGCGATTGCCTGCTCGGGGACTTTGGCGCGGCGTCGTTCCACGCCACCACGGATAACCCGGAAACCCGCGCGCTGCAACGCATCGAAGTGCGTGCGTTCGGGATTTTGCTGGGGGAATTGCTGGCGCGCATCGACTCGGGTCTGAGTGCGGATCGGCGTGTGCGACTGGAGGCACTGGAACAGCGCTGCTGTCAGCCGGATGTGCTGGCGCGGCCGGGGTTCAGCGAGGTCGTTGAGGTGCTACAACATCAATGACCGCTGCGCGGTCAATCGCGAGCAGGCTCGCTCCCACATTTGATCTGAGTCGTCCCCATTTCCGGGTCGATACAAGTCAAGTGTGGGAGCGAGCCTGCTCGCGATTGCGGTGTTACTGACTCGACAGATCAGCCGGCCAGGCCGACGAACATTTCCTGCACGTCGTCGTGGTTGTCGAGGCCTTCGAGGAACGCTTCGACTTCTGCCATCTGCTCGTCGCTCAGGCCGCTGACCGGGTTCTTCGGCTGATAGCCCAGCTTGGCCGACAGCACGGTGAAACCTTGCTCCGGCAGGGCTTTCTGCACGGCATCAAGGTCAGTCGGATCGGTCAGGAACAGGGTCGCGCCCTCTTCGCCCGGCTCGAAATCCTGGGCGCCGGCTTCGATCGCGGCCATTTCAGGATCGGCGTCCGGGGTGTCCGGCGAGGCTTCGATCATGCCGACGTGGTTGAAGTCCCACGCTACAGAACCGGAAGCGCCCAGTTGACCCTTGCGGAACGCCACGCGGATTTCCGCCACGGTGCGGTTGATGTTGTCGGTGACGCACTCGACGATCAACGGAACCTGGTGCGGAGCGAAACCTTCGTAAGTCACGCGATGGTACTGAACGGTCTCGCCCAGCAGGCCCGCGCCTTTCTTGATCGCGCGATCCAGGGTTTCCTTGGGCATCGAGGCTTTCTTGGCCTGTTCGACCACCAGACGCAGGTGTGCGTTGGTGGCGGTATCGGCACCGTTGCGGGCAGCGATGGTGATTTCTTTCACCAGTTTGCCGAAGATCTTGCCCTTGGCGTTGGCTGCCGCTTCTTTGTGTTTAACCTTCCACTGTGCGCCCATTACTCACTCTCTTGATCTGTGGCGCCGAGACATCTATTGGCCGACGCGTGGCGCCAAGTTTATACGGCCTAAAGTCGGCAATCGACCAAAAATTCCGTCGCGTGTCGACATCTTCTACGCACCTTGTAGGGCGATTCTGAAAAACCGGTTTGTCATGACCATTTCGCACTGCGGTTTCGTACCCTCTGTAGCCCGTATTACCCGACAGAGCTCGTGCGAATGCTCAATGACAAGGAAAGTCCCTTCACGCTGACACTCACCGACGGTGGCCTGTGCCTGCCGGTATTGCGCTTCAGCGGCCACGAAGCGTTGAACCGACCCTACCGATTCGAGATTGAAGTCATTGGCCTGGCTCCGGCCCTGGCTCCCGCCAGTCTGTTGCATCGCCCGGCGTTCCTGCAGTTGAGTGAAGATCATGGCCTCCACGGCACCCTTCACAGCGCCGGTTGTGAACACCGCGGCGCCCACCGGATCGGTTACCAGTTGGTGCTGGTGCCAGACCTGCAGAAACTGGAGCAACAGCCCAGACGCCGGGTGTTCACCCGACTGAGCGTCCCGGACATTCTCGAACGCTTGCTGACAGAACATCGCCTGCCCGCGAACGGCTTCCGCTTCGATCTGACGGTGGGGTACTACCCGCCGCGCCCGTTCTGCATCCAGTACGACGAGTCGGACCTGGCGCTGCTGCATCGACTGTGTGAAGAAGAAGGCATCCACTATCACTTCGAGCACCGGCCGGATGGCCATGTCGTGGTGTTTGCCGATGACAGCCTGAACCTGCCGCAGCCCCCGATACCCGTGCCCTTCAGCCCGGAGAACGCGACACGTGCCCCCACCCTCGGCACGCTGTTCCTGCGTCACGACCCCGTCGCGGCGCCAGTGTCGCCCACCGTCCGCGAACGCGGGCAGCCCGGCAACGATGAGGAAGCGGCCAATCACGCGGTGACGGGCGTCATCCCCCTGCGAGGACTTCCGTCAACCGGTCAACGCTACGCCGATCAACGCAGCCGCCGACAGCTGGAACGCCAGCGCTGCCACTACCGCTGCATCGAGGGGCGCAGCGATTGCCTGCAACTGCTCAGCGGCCGTTTGTTGCAGGTCACGGATCATCCGGTGGGCGCGTTCAACGACCAGTGGCTGATCACCGAGTTGCGCCATCAGGGTCAACAGCCGTCGATTCTCGATCCGATGTCCACGCCCCGTCGTTATCACAACGATTTCACCGCACAGCCCTGGTCAACCGAGTTTCGCCCGCCGTTGCGACAGCCACGTCCGAGCATTCCGGGTTGTCACCCGGCGCAAGTGCTGGGCTCGCCCGGGCAACCTGCGCAACTGGATGATCTGGGTCGGCTCGCCGTGCGGTTATGGCCCGCGCTGACACACAATGCCGACACTGACGGCTTGTGGCTGACGATTGCCGTGGTCGGCAGCGGTGGCCGGATCCACAGGGAAGCGCTGCCCCGTGCCGGCAGCGAAGTGTGGGTGAGTTTTCTCGACAGCGACCCGGATCGGCCGATCCTGTGCCTGGACGTCAGCCAGCCTCGCCCGGCGCGTAAAACCCCGGAACCTTCCGACAACGGTCTGTTGCTCGACTGGCTGCTCAACCGCGCCCCGCCTTCGTCCTGATGTTCACCCCTTGTCGGCCTTACCGGCAGCGGCGGCGAATTTCGCCAGGCGTACATCGAGATGCCGTGGTCGCCGCCCATGGTCTTCGGCGCGCTCCTTGCGGCGAATGGCGTTGCGCACCATTAGCGAGCCGAGATAGCGGATCGGCTCCGGCGGGAAATATCCCAGCGGTCCGTTGACCAGCGGCGAACGCGTCCACGGGTTGTCGAGGCCTTGCACCAGCGAAGCGAGAATCTGTCCGCCCATGTGGCACGGCCCGACCCCGCTGCCGGAATAACCGAAACCGTAGAACACATTGCCGCTGGCACTCATCTGGCCGAAAAACGGCAGGCCGGTGACCGAGCGATCCGACGGGCCGTTCCACGTTGCCTCGACTTTCACATCGGCGAAGGCCGGGAAGAAATCGTCGAGGCTGCGCTTGAGCAACCCGGCGTAAGGTGATGGCTGGTCGAATACCGGCAGTATCCGCCCGCCATAAGCGAAGGTGTTGCCGCCCTTGCCGAGCATGATCCGGCCGTCCGGGGTGTTGTGGTAGTAGTGCACGAAGATCCGCGAATCGAGCACCGTCACGCCGCTGATCAAACCGATTTCCTGCAACAGCTCCGGGCGCGGTTCGGTGATCAGCATATCGCTGGAAACAATCGCCACGCTGCGTTCGAACTGCGGAAAAGCCCGGGCCATCCACGCATTCATCGCCAGCACCACACGGTCGGCGACCACGCTGCCACTGGCCGTCCGAATGCGCGCCGGACGGCCCTCCTCAAGCCCGGTCATCGCGGTGTTTTCATGAATCCTGACGCCGAGTTGCAGCGCGACTCGACGTAAACCACGCACCAGTTTGCCCGGCTGGACACTGGCGGCGGCCGGCGAAAACCAGCCTTCCAGATGCTTGTCTGAACCGGCCATTCGCTGCACGTCGGCAACGGGACGCTGGGTGAACGAGTTGATGCCGTTGCGCTCGAGCGCGGCAATCACCGCATCGGTCGAGCCGCATTGCGCGCGGTTGGTGGCGGTGTAAAGCGTGCCGTCGAGGCGGTAATCGGCATCGACGCCGTACTGTTCGCAGAACTCGCCGATGGCGTGGATGCTGCGCTCCGATTCCTTGACCAGCCGTACCGCCTCTTCGACGCCGAACAACCGTTCCAGGGTGAAATACTTCGCCGACCACGACAGCGCACAACCGCCGTTGCGTCCACTGGCGCCGGCGCCACAGATGTCGGCCTCGATCAGCAACACATCGAGTTCGGGGTTCTGTTGCTTGAGCATGATCGCCGTCCACAACCCGGTGTAACCGCCACCGACAATGCACACGTCGGTGCGCACTTCGCCTTGCAGCGGCGGGCACGGTTCGGATGTGTCGAGCTGCAAGGCCTGCTCCAGCCAAAACGGTCTCATGAACATTCTCCAGTCAGTCGGCCACGGCACAGCCTGCCGCGAATGCCGCAGCAGGCCGCGAGGCAAGGGTTTTCAGTTACGCAGGGGTTTGATGGTCAGGGCCCGATTGGGCACCGAGGCACGGGGTTCCATGACACCGACCGGGCGGCTGTTCCAGTGCGGAATCAGCACCAGCGCCGAGAACAACGCACAACCGGCGAACACGATAAACACCGTCACCGAATCGAAGTAACCCGGCAGCAAACCACCGAGCACCGCACCGACCGAACCGCAGCCGTTGACGAATCCGGCCGCCGTGGCGCCGGCCTTGGCCTTGCCGAAATCGATGGCGGCCGCGCCGCTGATCATCGAATCCGGGCCATACAGGGTCAGGCCCATCACGAACAGCAGCGCCACCACCAGCATCACGCTGCCGGTGTGCAAGGCGCCCATGAACAGCGCCAGAGTCACGGTCAGCGCCAGCAGGCTCAGCACACAGGCCGGCATGCGACGGGCGCCGAACAACTTGTCCGAGGCCATGCCGATCATGATCGGACCAAGCAGCCCGGCCAGTTCGAACGCGGTGGGAATGATCGCCGCCCCGACCTTGCCGACCGTGGGCATCTGTTCAAACACGATCACCGGGCCCCACAGCAGAATCGCGTAACGCGCCGGTTTCAGCAGGAAATACGCCAGACCCAGCACCAGCACCGTGCGGTTGCGCAGGATTTCCTTGAGCGGTTCCCAGACGCTGAGTTTGCTGTTGGCTTCGGCTTCCTCGGCACTGATGACCGGTTCCGGCTCCACGGCGGGCAGGCCGACATCTTCCGGTTTGTTTCGCTGAAAGATGAAGAACAACAGCGCTACCACGGCCACCACCGCCGCACTGGAAATGAACGCCGCGTGCCACGAACCGATCAGCGTGTAAGCCCACCAACCGGCGAACGGCGACGCCACCAGGCCGCCAAACGCGTAGCAGGAACTCCACAACCCGAGCACTCGCCCGCGCTGTTCGGCGGGGAAGAAACTGCCGAGGTTCTTGCACAATCCCGACCATCCGGTGGACTGCGCCAGCCCCTGAATCAGCATGCAGGTGGCGAAGATCGGCAAGGTCGCGAAACTGCCCATCACCAGCGCGGCAGCGGCGGAAATCAGCAAACCGCCAAGCACCACGACCCGCGGGCCGAAGCGGTCGGCGAGCATGCCCCAGGTGAACTGGCCGATGGCGTAGGCCGCCAGATAAATCGCGTCGAGGTTGGCCATGGCCATTTTGTCGAGCATGAAAGTGGGGTCTTCGGCGATGCCCAGTTTGGCCACCGAAAAGGCTTTGCGGGTGAAATAGAACGCGGCGTATGCGAGCCAGGTGACAGCGAAGATCTGCATGCGCCAACGCGCAATGGTGCCGATGTGCTTGTTCATTGTGGTTCTGACCTCAGGGTGTGAGTGTGCCGGCAGAATCGTTAAGTAAACGCCTGTGTTTTTATTGTTGAGCACTGCGATATCACCCCGTCCCTTCGGCGATACCGGTCAGATGAGTCCTGCTGTTGCACGCACAGGCTCATGGCCAGCGTCGCTGCCCGACCGGGCAGTCAGCGTTGGCGTGAGCGGATCAAAGCAATTACTGTTTAATAAATAAAATCGATTTATCGTATTTCACACATAAGCTCAGCTTGTTACTGAACGCCATCTGTCAATGAGGAATCAGCGATGTCGGTGTCCCACGCCCAGCTCAAAGCCTTTCACGCCGTGGCCGTGCACGGAAGCTTCACCAAGGCCGCCGAGCGGCTTTACCTGACGCAACCGGCGATTTCCGACCAGGTGCGCAAGCTCGAAGAACGCTTCGGTGTGCTCTTGTTCCATCGCAACAAACGCTCGGTGCGCCTGACGGATCTGGGCGAACGCCTGCTGGCAATCACCCAGCGCCTGTTCGTGGTCGAGGCCGAAGCCCAGGAGTTGTTGCAGGAATCCCAGGCCTTGCAGACCGGCAGCCTGATTCTGGCAGTGGACGCGCCGGTGCACGTGCTGCCGCAGATCGCCCGGTTCTGTGAGCGCTACCCGGGGATCAGCGTGAAGATCGAAACCGGCAACACCGATGAATCGCTGTTTCGCCTGTTCAACTATCAGGCCGATCTGGCGTTGCTCGGGCGTGATGTCAGCGATGAACGCCTGCTGTGCGTGCCGTTGCGCAATGATCCGATGGTGGCGTTCGTCTCGCGTAATCATCCGTGGGCCGAGCGCGAATCGATCTGCCTGGCCGACCTGGATGACACGCCGCTGGTGTTGCGCGAACACGGCTCGGTAACCCGCCAGACCCTGGAAGAAGAAATGGCCCGCGCCGGTTTCCGCATCCGTCCGGCGATCCAGGTGGAAGGCCGGGAAGCGGCGCGGGAAGCGGTGGTGGTGGGGATTGGCGTGGGCGTGGTGTCGGCGGCGGAGTTTGGCGCGGATTCACGGGTGTGCGCGCTGCCGATCACCGATTGCACCCGGCGGTTGACCGAGACACTGGTGTGCCTGCGTGAGCAGAGTTCGCGGCGGGTGGTGGCGACGTTTCTCGAGATGGTGCGCGAAAGCCTTGTGTAGTCAGTTCCGGCCTCATCGCCAGCAGGCTGGCTCCCACACTGGAGGTGCGGCGAATACAAATCTCCTGTGGGAGCCAGCCTGCTGGCGATTGGAGTCCACACGGATATCAAGTGGGGGCCAATCCAAAAAACGCCTGAATCAAGCGCAATTCCCGCCGCCGCTCCACGCAACCGATCATGTGCCGGTTCACCAGGCTTTCTCCCGCGATGGGAATCGCGACGACACGGGGGTCATGGCTGACCTCCACCGATGACACCACGCCAACCCCCAGCTCAGCCGCCACCGCTTCGGTCACAGCCTCACGACTGTCCAGTTCCAGCAACACCCGTGGATTGACCGATGCCTGGGCGCAGGCCTGATCGAAGGTGCGCCGAGTAATCGAACTCGGCTCGCGCAGGACCATGATCACCTGATCCAGCTCCTTGAGCCTGACCTCGCCGCTACGAGTCGCCCACGGATGCCCGGCCGGCACCAGCGCGCAGATCCGCGATTCGCTCAACGCTTGCAGGTGCAGGCCCTTACGCGGCTCGACTTCGGTCAACACCGCCACATCCGCATGCTCGGACAACAACGCCGCCAGGGTTTCCTGAGCGTTGCCCAAACGCAAATTCACCGTGATCCCCGGATACCGCGCCCGCAGGCTGGCAAGCATCGGCATGACCATGTGCGGGCCGTCCGCCGCGACCTCCAGACGCCCGGTCAGCAACTGCCGATTGGCTTCGAGCAACGCCTGGGCCTCTTCGGCCATGCCGAACATCGCCCGGGTGATCGCCGCCAGTTTGGTGCCCTCCTCCGTCAGCTCGACCCGCCGCGCCGTCCGTCGCAACAGGGTGATCTGGTAATGCTCCTCCAGCGCCTTGATGTGCCCGGTGACCGCCGGCTGGCTGATGAACAACCGCGCGGCGGCACGGGTGAAGCTGCCTTCCCGGGCCACGGCATCGAAGGCGCGGAGCTGGAACAGGTTCATGAATAACCCTCACTGATGGCTGGCATAACAACAAACAATTTGATTGATGATCCGCCGAATTGCAACGTATGCCCCGTAGCTTCATCCCACAGCGCTATCGCGAGGACACACGAATGAGTACTGCCGCACCCATCCTGCTCACTCCCGGCCCGTTGACCACCTCGGCCCGCACCCGTCAGGCGATGATGGTCGACTGGGGTTCATGGGATGACCGCTTCAATCAACTGACCGCCAGCCTCTGCGAGCAACTGCTGGCCATCATCAACGGTGCCGAAAGCCACCACTGCGTGCCTTTGCAGGGCAGCGGCACCTTCGCCGTCGAAGCCGCCATCGGCACCCTCGTCCCTCGCGACGGCAAGGTGCTGGTGCTGATCAACGGCGCCTACGGCAAGCGTCTGGCGAAAATCTGCGAAGTGCTCGGACGCTCGTTCAGCACCTTTGAAACCGCTGAAGACGAGCCGACCACCGCCGCCGACGTCGACCGCCTGCTGCGCGCCGACAACGCCATTACCCACGTCGCGCTGATTCACTGTGAAACCAGCACCGGCATCCTCAACCCGCTACCGGAAATCGCCCAGGTCGTCGAGCAGCACGGCAAACGCCTGATCATTGATGCCATGAGTTCCTTTGGCGCGTTGCCGGTGGATGCGCAGAAAGTCCCGTTCGATGCGCTGATCGCCGCCTCCGGCAAATGCCTCGAAGGCGTACCGGGCATGGGCTTCGTGTTTGCCCGCAAGGAATCCCTGGCCGCAGCCGCCGGCAACTCGCATTCACTGGCGATGGACCTCTTCGACCAGCACAGCTACATGAAAAAGACCGGCCAATGGCGCTTCACCCCGCCGACCCACGTGGTCGCCGCGCTGCACGAAGCCCTTCTGCAATACAACGAAGAAGGCGGCCTGCCGGCGCGGCATGCGCGTTACGCCGCCAACTGCCAGGCGCTGATGGAAGAGATGGGCAAACTCGGCTTGCGCAGCTTCCTGCCTGCCGCGATTCAGGCGCCGATCATCGCGACCTTTCACGCACCGAAAGATCCGCGCTACCAGTTCAAGGACTTCTACGAACGGGTCAAGGCCAAGGGTTACATCCTCTACCCCGGCAAGCTGACCCAGGTCGAAACCTTCCGCGTCGGCTGCATCGGCCACGTCACCCCGGCGCAGATGCGCGAAGCCGTCGCGGCGGTGGGTGAAGTGCTGCGCGAGATGGAAGTGCTCGACATCTGATTCACCCGGCCCGCTCCCTTATTTGAATTGCATTGCCAACACAGGATTCTGACCAGCATGAACTACAACAACCCAACCCAGCTGCAAGCCGCCATCCTCGACTGGGCCGGCACCGTCGTTGATTTCGGTTCTTTCGCACCGACCCAGATCTTTGTCGAAGCCTTCGCCGAATTCGATGTCCAGGTTTCCATCGAAGAAGCCCGGGGCCCGATGGGCATGGGCAAGTGGGATCACATTCGTACCCTGTGCGACCAGCCGCAGGTTGCCCAGCGTTATCGCAAGGCATTCGGCCGCACCCCGACCGACGAAGACGTGACCGCGATCTACAACCGCTTCATGCCGCTGCAGATCGAGAAAATCGCCGAGCACTCGGCGCTGATCCCCGGCGCACTGGAGACCATCGCCAACCTGCGCCAGCAAGGGATCAAGATCGGCTCCTGCTCCGGTTATCCGAAGCAAGTGATGGACAAAGTCGTGGCCTTGGCTGCCACCAACGGCTACATCGCCGACCACGTGGTAGCCACCGACGAAGTGCCGAACGGCCGCCCATGGCCGGCCCAGGCCCTGGCCAACGTGATTGCGCTGGGCATCGACGATGTCGCCGCCTGCGTGAAGATCGATGACACCGTGCCGGGAATCCTCGAAGGCCGACGCGCCGGGATGTGGACCGTGGCGCTGATCTGCTCCGGCAACGCGCTGGGCCTGGATTACGAAGGCTACCGTGCACTGGGCAGCGACGCCCTGGCCAGCGAACGCAAGCGTATCCACGCCCTGTTCGAAGGCTCGCGTCCGCACTACATGATCGACACCATCACCGACCTGCCGGAAGTGATCGCCGACATCAACAAGCGCCTGGCCAAGGGTGAGATGCCGCAAAGCAGCTGATAACGCCGCCTGCAGCAAACAAAAACGCCAGTGTCTGCCCGACACTGGCGCTTTTTTTGGGCAAACCCCTGATTTCGCGCAATGAAAGAGTTTTTAGACGCGGGCAATTCGGCCAAAGCGGATTACAGTTAAAGCATGCCGTCGCTCAAGAACGGCACGTTTCGACCCTGATCCGTGAGGAAATACCGTATGCCGTGGACAAGTTCCGAATCACGCTACAGCACCGTGTCAGTCCTGTTGCACTGGTTGATGCTGGTGTTGTTGGTGCTGGTGTATGCCAGCATGGAATTGCGAGGCATCTTTCCCAAGGGCAGTGGCGGCCGCTCGCTGATCCGCGAAGTGCATTACATGCTCGGCCTGACCGTGTTCGTGCTGGTGTGGTTTCGCCTGCTGGCCCGCAGCATCGGCCCTGCGCCGAAGATATTCCCCGCCTCACCGCAGTGGCAGACCGCACTGGCCCGGGTGATGCACTGGGCGCTGTACCTGTTCATGATCGCCATGCCAATCCTGGGCTGGCTGATCACCAGCGCCGAGGGCCATCAAGTGATGTTCTACGGTTTCGACCTGCCGTTGCTGGTGCACGAGGACAAAGCCTTCGCCAAGCAGGTTGAACACTGGCACGTGCTGATCGGCAACATCGGCTACTGGCTGATCGGCCTGCATGCGCTGGCCGGGCTGTATCACCACTACGTGGTGGGCGATAACACGCTGCTGCGGATGATGCCCAAGCGCAATCAGGGTTGACCGTCGAATCCACGCCGGCCCTGCAAGCCGCCGGTGTGGATGAAGATCAGGCGCGTTCCGCTCTTGAAACGGCTGGCCTCGATTTGCTGTTTGAGCGCGAGCAAGGCCTTGCCGGTGTACAGCGGTTCGAGGGGAACGCCGCCGGCCTGTTCGGTCTGCGCGATGAATTCAAGCAACGGCGCATCGACTTTGGCGAAGCCGCCACGGCTGGCGTCGATCAGCTCGTAGCCGCCGATATCACCGACGATCGCCTCGACATTGGCCGCGACGCCGTGATCATCGGGCACGGCCATTGCGCCGTACACCGGGTGTTCACCCGCCTCTGCCAGCACCAGTCCCGCGAGCGTGGTGCCGGTGCCGCAGGCCAGCCACCAACCGTCATGGTCGCCCCAACCGAGCTTGCCCAGTTGCTCACTGACTTGATCCTTGAGTGATGCGCAACCCTGTGCGCCCGGCAACCCGCCGCCACCTTCGGGCACCGGATGCAGCGTCGGGTATTGCGCCTGCCATGGCTCCCAGAAACCCGGCTCGTGCCGCGCCCGATAGCCGCCAAACCCGAGCCAGTGCAACTGCATGCCGAAATCCTGCAGATCCCTGACCGTCGGCGTGTCCTGCGGATGCCCGCGCAACAGCCCCACCGTTGTGAATCCCAGGCGTTTGCCCGCCGCGGCCAGTGCATGCAGATGATTGGAGTGCGCGCCGCCCAGGCTGATGATGCCTTCGGCGCCAGCACGGTCGGCGGCTTTCAGGTGTTCGACGAGTTTGAACCACTTGTTGCCGCTGATCAGCGGATCGATCCGGTCCAGACGCAAGATCGCGACTTCAATGCCGGCGGCAGTGAGCCAGTCCAGATGAAGGGGTTCGAGAGGGGCTGGGGCCAGCCAGTCGGTGGGAGGCAGAAACATGAAGGCCGGCTCTTTAAAAAGAGCCGGCATTCTAGGGTGGATCAGAGCTCGGCGGCCAGACGCGAACCCTGATTGATCGCACGCTTGGCATCCAGCTCGGCCGCGACATCGGCGCCGCCGATCAGGTGCACGTTCTGCCCGGCAGCCACCAGACCGTCGTGCAACTCACGCAGCGGATCCTGGCCGGCGCAGATGACGATATTGTCCACCGGCAGCACTTGCGGCTCGCCGGTTTCGCCGATGCGGATGTGCAGGCCTTCGTCATCGATCTTCAGGTATTCGACGCTGTTGAGCATCTGCACCTGCTTGTTCTTCAGACCGGTGCGGTGAATCCAGCCAGTAGTTTTGCCCAGACCGTCGCCGACCTTGGATTTCTTGCGTTGCAGCAGGAACACGTCACGGGCCGGTGCGTGCGGTGCAGCCTTGATCCCTGCCACGCCACCACGGGCTTCCAGATTGGTGTCGATGCCCCACTCTTTCCAGAACGCAGCACGGTCCTGGCTGGTGGCCACGCCTTCATGAACGAGGAATTCCGAGACGTCGAAACCGATACCGCCGGCGCCGATCACCGCCACGCGCTTGCCCACCGGTTTGCGCTCGAGCAGCACATCCAGATAGCTCAACACTTTGGCGTTCTCGACACCCGGAATCGCCGGCACCCGCGGCGCAATGCCGGTGGCAAGGATGACTTCGTCGTAACCGCCCTCGACCAGTTTTGCCACATCGGCGCGGGTGTTCAGGCACACCTCGACGTTGGTGGTCTGCAACTTGCGTTTGAAGTAACGCAGGGTTTCGTAGAACTCTTCCTTGCCCGGTACTCGTTTTGCGACATTGAACTGACCACCGATCTCGCTGGCGGAGTCGAACAGCGTCACCTGATGGCCGCGTTCGGCAGCCACGGTGGCAGCGGACAGGCCCGCAGGGCCGGCACCGACCACGGCAATCTTCTTGATCTGCTTGACCGGCAGGTAGTTGAGTTCGGTCTCGTGGCAGGCACGCGGGTTGACCAGGCAGCTAGTGAGCTTGCCGCCGAAGGTGTGATCGAGGCAGGCCTGGTTGCAACCGATGCAGGTGTTGATTTCGTCGGCGCGGCCTTCGGCAGCCTTGTTGACGAAATCCGGGTCGGCGAGGAACGGCCGCGCCATCGAGACCATGTCGGCATCGCCTTCGGCCAGGATCTGCTCGGCGATTTCCGGGGTGTTGATACGGTTGGTGGTGATCAGCGGAATGCTCACCGACCCGCGCAGCTTGGCCGTGACCTTGCTGAACGCCGCACGCGGCACTTTGGTGGCGATGGTAGGAATCCGCGCTTCGTGCCAGCCGATACCGGTGTTGATGATGGTCGCACCGGCCTGCTCGATGGCTTTGGCCAGGGTGACGATTTCTTCCCAAGTGCTGCCGCCCTCGACCAGATCGAGCATCGACAGACGGAAGATGATGATGAAGTTCGGGCCAACCGCTTCACGCACCCGGCGAACGATTTCCACCGGCAGGCGCATGCGGTTTTCGTAGCTGCCACCCCAGCGGTCGGTGCGGTGGTTGGTGTGGGCCGCGAGGAACTGGTTGATGAAGTAACCTTCGGAACCCATGATTTCCACGCCGTCGTACTCGGCGGTCTGGGCCAGTACCGAGCAGGTGACGAAATCACTGATCTGCTTCTCGATGCCTTCCTCGTCCAGCTCTTTGGGCTTGAACGGGTTGATCGGCGCCTGGATTGCGCTCGGTGCGACCTGTTTCGGGCTGTAGGCATAACGCCCGGCGTGGAGAATCTGCATGCAGATCTTGCCACCCGCCTCATGCACCGCACGGGTGACAATTCGGTGCTTGAGGGCTTCTTCCTCGGTGGTCAGCTTGGCTGCACCGGAGTACACGCCGCCCTCGTCGTTCGGGCCGATACCGCCGGTCACCATCAGACCGACGCCGCCACGGGCGCGCTCGGCAAAATACGCCGCCATCCGCTCGAAACCACCCGGCTTCTCTTCCAGGCCGGTGTGCATCGAGCCCATCAGGGTGCGGTTGCGCAGCGTGGTGAATCCCAGGTCCAGCGGGGCCAGCAGGTGCGGGTAAGTGGCGGTCATCGGTAACTCCACAGCGAGCGATCACGGAAAATGCGGGAGCTCTGCGTCCCCCGTCAGTCATGTTCGACAGCCTAAGAGTCGCATCGCTGTCACTCAATGACCGTAACTGACAAGTTATTGATCCAAATGCGCAGCGCCCCTTGGCAAGCGCAGGCATGGGCCCTACCCTAGTCCCACACTCTGTACCCGGCTGTTGTTGGATTTCATGCGCAAACTTCTGTACCTGACCTTTTCCATGGCGCTGGTCGCCGCGCTCACCTTCTACGCCATGTGGGCGGCTGACCGCCCGGCCGGTCATTACCTGTCGGACCTGCGGATCAAACTGGCGGTCGATCAGGGCACCCGCGCCGACCGTGGCAACCTGCTGGGGATTCAGCCGGAACTGTTCCCCACCGACTACCAAAGCTCCGAGCGCCTGCACCGCAAACTCGCGGCTTATTTGCAGCAGGCGCAGGATCAGGGTCTGCTCAATGACAAAACCATCGTGGTGCTGCCCGAGCATGTCGGCACCTGGCTGATGATCAGCGGCGAGAAAGACGAGTTGTACCAGGCGCCCACCCTCGAAGAGGCGATGAACTGGCTGGCCGCCAGCAACCCGTTGCAGTTCGCCCGCGCCTGGCTCACCGCCAGGGGCAGCAGCCGTCTGGATGACGCCCATCTGCGGATGAAATCACGAGACATGGCCAAGGACTATCAGTTGCTGTTCGGCGGGCTGGCCAGGGAATTCCATATCACTCTGGTGGCCGGCTCAATCGTGCTGCCCGAGCCGAACATCATCGACGGCCGGCTCAAGGCCGGCAGCGGCGCGCTGTACAACACCAGCGTGGTGTTCGGTCGTGACGGCGCCCCGCTCGGCCAGCCGCAGCGGCAGATGCGCCCGATCTTCGATCAGGATCAAGCGGCCGGCACCGGCGAGGCTTCACAGATCAACGTGGTCGACACCCCCGCCGGACGCCTCGGCGTGCTGATCGGCAACGACAGCTGGTATCCGGACAACTACCGCAGGCTCGACGAACAAGGTGCGCAACTGATCGCGGTGCCTGCGTTTGTCATTGGACATGGGGTGTGGGATCAGCCCTGGCAGGGTTACAGGGGTTTGAACGTCCCGGACTCGGTCAGCCTCAAACCGGGAGAGGTCAGCGAAGGCCAGGCCTGGCATCGCCTGACCCTGACGGCACAACCACCAGCGAGCCGGGCGATTGCCGGCATGAGCGTGTTCCTGCGCGGGCAGTTCTGGGACAAACCGAGTTCCGGGCAGAGCTTCCTCAGCAGCAATGGCCAGCAGTTCGCCGACGGTGAAGCCCGTGGCGCGCGCCTGCTCAATCTCTGGTTGTAGACCATGAAGCCGCTGCCGATGCGCCTCGGGGATCTGTCGGTGGGCTTCGTCCATAGCCTGGCCGATGCCGTGCGCAGCCATGACGCCGATCCGCAGCCATTGCTCGAACAATACGGCCTCGACACCGCACGACTGGCCGAGGCCGGCGCACGCCTGTCGATCCCGCGCTACATGCGCCTGGGTCACGGTGCAATCCAGTTGACCGGCGATCCGGCCCTCGGCTTGCGCATGGGCCAACTCAGTCGTCTGAGTCAGGCCGGACTGGCAGGCGTCACGGCAGCGCAGGCGCCGAACGTGCGCGAGGCCGCCCGCTGCCTGACGCGCTTCGAGCCGTTGTACGGCTCCAATTATCGAGGTCAGTCGAGTTTCCACGAAGACGCCAGCGGCGCATGGCTGCGTTTCTACTCGATCAGCCCGTACAACGCTTACAACCGCTTTGTGGTGGATTCGATCATCGCCGGGTGGCTGCATCAGTTGTCCAGCGTCAGCCCCGAACCGCTGCGCGCGGAACGAATCGAAATCGAGTTCGACACACCGGATTATCGCGACGCCTACGCCGTGCTCGGCGAATGCCCGATCCAGTTCGGCGCCGAACACAATCAACTGCGCCTGAGCCTCGCCAGCCTGGCCGCACGCAACCCGGAGCATTGCCCGAGCACCTGGAAACACCTGCTGCAATTGTGTGAGCGGGAACTGGAACAACTGACCCGCACCCGCAGCCTGCGTGAACGCATCACGCAATTGCTCGGGCCGTTGCTCAATGGCGGCCGGGAACCCGACCTGGAAGAAGTGGCGGCACGCCTGAAGCTGCCAACCTGGACGTTACGGCGCAAGCTGGCCGAAGAAGGCACGCAGTTTCGCGCGATCCTCAACGACACTCGCCGTGATCTGGCGATGACCTACATCCGCGACACTGAACTGGCGTTCGGTGAAATCGCCTACCTGCTGGGCTTTGCCTCGGCCGAAGCTTTCCAGCGCGCCTTCAAGCGCTGGAACGGCCAGACACCGGGCGAGTTCCGCCGCAGTCACCGCAAGACTGGCTGAAGCCTCAGAGTTCGGTGGCGTCTTCAGCAGGCTCCGGCGAATCCAGCTCGTAAGCCTGGAATTCAAGCAGTTCTTCTTGATAGTCATCCATCGTGTCATCCCCCTCACTGCTTTACTGAAATGGCCTGGAGCAAATGACCAGTGCCTCGAGCATAAAGTGCCCGTATGAAGGAAAAATGAAACACGGCCTTCATGAAATAAACGTAGCAGGCGGTCAGGGATTTATCGCGGGGATATTTTCAGAAGGTGTGAACCGACATTTCAGCTCACACAGGAATCGAAGCGGGAGCGACGTTGCGTCGCTCCTATAGCCGGTCAATGCCCGCTTGGCATCGCCGGGATCGGCTCGGACGGTGGCGGCAAGTCCGTCGGATTGGCCGGTGGCGTGATGACTTCCGGTGCCGGCGCTGATGTTGGAACCAGCTCCGAACCCTGAGCCGGGGTGATCGGCGCCGCCTCGGCTGGTGGAACGACCGGTTCCGAGCTGGCCGGAGTAGTCTCTGCGGCGGCAGGCGCCGGGGTCGTGGCGGGCTCGGCGGCCGGGGCGGGAGCCGGAGTCGGCTCGGGCGCTGGCGCCGGGGCCAGCGCGGCTGGCGCAGCCTTGGGTTCCGGTACGCCCAGATCGGCCTTCGGCTTCTCGGTGATGTGGGCGGCTTTCTTCGCTTCGGCCGGCAGGAACAGCTCGACCAGGGTGAAGAAGCGCTCGTAGAACTTCTGCGAGGACACGGTTTCGCTGGCCACCTTGACCATCGAGTCGTCAGAGGAGCCGATCGGCATCGACACCGAGCCCAACACGCCAACCCCGAGGCTGGCCGAGTTGTTGGTCTTCTTCAGCGCGTAGCGGTCTTGAAGGGCGTTGGCGAACACTGTCGCGTGGTGCGCGGAGCTGCCGTCATCGGTACACACCACGTTGAAGCTGATCTCCATGTGGGTTTCACCGGTCTGCTGGAAGCTCTTGTGCCCGCTGACCAGTTTCGGGTCGCTGCTGGTGATGATGTAGCCCTGGCTGAGCAACGCACGGCGCGCCGCTTCGCAGCTGGCGGCATCGGTGACCGGATAGTTGCGCGAAAAGGTGCCGGAGTCGTCGAAGTTCTCATGCTCGTAGATAGGCTTGTCCTTGGAGCAGCCGGCAGCGGCGGTCAGCAACAACGCCAACCCGAAAAAACGCACGGGAATAGAATTCAACATTAAACATCCTGAGGGAAAACGGTCCGGGGCGTATTGTGCAACAGATCGCTGCCCCGCGGCGTACGGATTAGTGTCTTAAAACAGTTACAACTCTACTGACCCTCGGCGACCGGAAAAAGTCGCGCCGACAGATGATCAATGAACACCCGCAATTTGGCGGTTGCATGGCGACTGGATGGCCATAGCACCCAGAACTGTCCGACATGCTCCAGATGCTCATCCAGCACTCGCTGCAGGCGCCCCTGCCTTTGCGCCTCATGAGTCATGAAGTCCGGCAGGCAGGCGATGCCCAGGCCAGCCAGTGCCGCATGGCTGACCGCTTCAATTGATGTGCTGACCAGACGTGTCGGCAAGCTCGGCTCGGGAACGCCCTCCTCGCGCTTCAGCGGCCAGGGTTCCAGTTTGCCCGTGGCGTGAAACGTGTGGCGCAGACAGGCGTGCTGCGCCAGATCGGCGGGGATCAGCGGCACACCGCGTTCGCGCAGATACCCGGGGCTGGCCACCAGCACCATGTGAAACTCCCCCAACGGCCTGGCCATGAGCCGCGAATCCCGAGGTTTGCCTGTGCGGATGACGGCATCGAAGCCTTCCTCGACAACATCGACCATGCGATCGGTCAGGTCCAGATCCAGTTCGATCTGCGGGTACAGCGCCATGAATTCATTCATGACCGGCATCACCAGTTCATGCACCTGGGGCAAGCTGACCCGCAACTTGCCATGAGGCGCCGATGCGGCATCACACAACTCGAATTCAGCCGCCTCGACCTCGGCGAGAATCTTGCGGCAGCGTTCGAGAAACAGCGCGCCTTCACTGGTGAGCGTAATGCTGCGGGTCGTGCGATGAAACAACCTGACCCCAAGCCGCGCCTCCAGCCGCGCGATGCTCTTGCCCACTGCCGAAGATGACACGCCTTGCAAGCGGCCCGCCTCGGTAAAACTGCGGGTTTCCGCCACCTGCACGAACACCGAAATACTGCCCAGACTGTCCATTCCTTCTCCCTGATTCATGACATTCCTGTCCGAGATGTTCGGAACCCTAACCTGTTTTTCCCGAATGCGCAGCGCCCTACCCTGTGGCATCCATCTCCCTCGGCAAATTGGATGCTGGCTCATGAACGATGCACAACTCGCTTCTGCAACGCTTGCCAACCCGGTCGAACCCGCAGAACGGTTACCGTTGGGTGCCCTGCTTGCTCTGGCCACCGCCGGATTCATTACCGTACTGACCGAAGCCATGCCCGCCGGCCTGCTACCGCAGATGAGCGCGGGTCTCGATGTCTCTCAGGCGCTGATCGGGCAACTGGTCACGCTGTACGCCATCGGATCGATGCTGGCAGCCATTCCGCTGACCATCGCCACCCGAGGCTGGCGTCGCCGACCGCTGCTGTTATCGGCCATTGGCGGTTTTGCCATCGCCAACAGCATCACCGCGTTGTCGGAGTGGTACTGGCTGACATTGATTGCGCGCTTTATTGCCGGCGTGTTTGCCGGGCTGCTCTGGGCGTTGCTGGCGGGGTATGCGAGCCGCATGGTTGCCCCGCATCTGCAGGGCCGCGCCATCACCGTGGCCATGCTCGGCGCCCCTCTCGCGCTTTCGCTGGGCATACCGGCGGGTACGCTGCTGGGTACTGTGGTCGGCTGGCGGCTGAGCTTCGCGATCATGAGCGCTATGACCGTGCTGCTGGTGATCTGGGTACGCTGGCAAGTACCAGACTTTGCCGGTGAGCGCATCGGAAAACGCCTGCCCCTGCGTCGGGTGTTTACCCTGCCTGGCGTACGATCCGTGCTGTTCGTGACGCTGTCCTACGTGGTCGCTCACAACCTTCTGTACACCTACATCGCGCCGTTCCTTGAACCCTCCGGGCTCGGTGCCGAAATCGACCGGGTTTTACTGGTGTTCGGTCTGGCGTCGGTGTTGAGCCTGTGGATCGTCGGCAGCCTGATTGATCGCTGGTTGCGGGAGCTGGTACTCATCAGCGCCACATTGTTCATGCTTTCCGCCGTAACCCTGGCTCTGTGGCGGGAAATGCCCGGCGTGGTCTATGCCGCCACTGCGGTATGGGGACTGGCCTTCGGCGCAATGCCCTCACTGCTGCAGACGGCCTCGGCGAAAACCGCGAAGGACGCTGCCGACACCGCGCAATCGATGCTGGTGACCCTGTGGAATGTCGGCATTGCCGGAGGCGGACTGGCAGGTGGCCTGTTGCTGGCGAATCCGGGCGTCAGTGCCTTTCCGTGGATCGTTGCGGGCTTGTTGATTCTGACCCTTTGGGCGACCGCTAATGCGCGGCAACATGGATTCCCACGCGCTGAATAGCGGGCAAAAAAAAGCCCCGGACTTTCATCCGGGGCTCTTTTTGTATCGCTCAGTCAGGCATCAGAAACGCTTGATGTCCGCTTCGCTTTCCAGCTGCTTGCGGTACGCCGCGAAGTCCTGCTGGCCTTCACGCGAAGCGAGGAAGCGACGATATTGCGCTTTCTCTTCATCGGTTGGCGCAGCGGCTTCGTTCACAGCGTTCAGACGCACGATGGTCAGGCTGCCATCGGGCAGTGTCACGCTGCTGAAAGTCGGCTTGTCCTTGCCTGCCGGTTTCGGCATGCGGAACAGCGCTTGCAGCACCGCAGGATCGACACCTTCCTGGGCGCGGGTGGCCGCCTGGGTGACTTTCCAGTTCTGACCGTCGATGGCCTTGTCCAACGGGGTCTTGCCGTCACGCAGACCGGCGATCAGTTGCTCCGCCTTGGTCTTGGCAGCCGCGCTGGCGTGCTCTTTGGCCAACTGGGTGCGAATGGCGGTGGCCACGGCTTCCAGCGGCAGTTGCGCAGGCTTGAGGTGTTCCTTGGCACGCAACACGATCACGGTATCCGGATCCAGCTCGATGGCGGTGCTGTTGGCACCATCATCCAGCACTTCGTTGCTGAACGCGGCAGTGACCACGGCGCGGTTGGCCGCAACACCTTCGCCACCCTCACGGCCGAACGGCTTGGAGGTGTGCACGGTCAGTTTCAGATCCTGTGCCGGCTGCGTCAGGTCAGACGCTTCGAACGAGGAGTCTTCCAGCTGCTTGGTCGCCTCGACGAAACGCTGCTCGACCTGCTGGGCTTTCAGCTCGTGGGTCAGCTTGTCTTTCAGGCTGGCGAAGGTCGGCACTTCCGGCGCTTCGACGCCCAGCAGCTTGATCAGGTGGAAACCGAAATCGGTGCGAACCGGCTCGGACACTTGATCCTTGTTCAACGAATACAGGGCTTTCTCGAAGGCCGGGTCGTAGACGCCAGGACCGGCATAACCCAGGTCGCCGCCATTGTTGGCCGAGCCCGGATCCTGCGAGAACTCCTTGGCCAGTGCTTCGAACTTCTCGCCCTTGGCCAGACGTGCCTGGACTTCCTCGATCTTCGCCTTGGCCTGGGCCTCGGTGGTCTTGTCGTTCACTTCGATCAGAATGTGCGCCGCACGACGCTGTTCCGACAGGTTGGCGATTTCTTTCTGGTACGCCGCCTGCAGGTCTTCGTCCTTGACGGCAACCTGGTCGAAGAACGAAGCCTTCTTCAGCTCGAGGTAATCGATGACCACCTGATCCGGGGTCATGAATTCCTTGGCGTGTTCGTCGTAGTAAGCCTTGACCTCATCGTCGGTCAGCTTCACTGCCGCCGGATCAGCCTTGATGTTCAGCGAGGCGAAATCACGGGTCTGCTTTTCCAGGCGGGCGAAGGCCAGCACTTGAGCGTCAGTCACGAAACCGCTGCCGGCCACGCCAGCGCGCAGCTGACCGATCAGCATTTCCTGAGCCAGCATCTGGCGGAATTGCATGCGGCTGTAGCCCAGCTGACGGATCACCTGGTCAAAACGGTCGGAGCTGAATTTGCCGTCCACCTGGAATTCAGGCGTTTGCAGGATCACTTGATCCAGCGCCGCGTCGGAGAAGGCGAACTTCGATTTTTCTGCGCCTTGCAGCAGCAGCTTGCGATCGATCAGACCCTTGAGGGCCGATTCGCGCAGCATTTTTTCGTCGAGCAAGGAAGCATCGAAGTCCTTGCCCAGCTGTTGCATCAGCTGACGGCGTTGCATGTCAACGGCCTGGCTCAGCTCGTTCTGGCTGATTTCTTCACCATTGACCTTGGCCGCCTCGTTGGTGTGAGTCGTGGCCTTGAAAATGGCATCGAAACCGGTCAGGGCCATCAGTGCAACGATGACCCCGATAATGGTCTTGGCAATCCAGCCTTGTGAATTGTCCCTGATATTCTGCAGCATGCGTCCCCCAGAAACGGTTGAACTTCAAAAATTAGGCAACCGTGGAGTGTGGGTAGAATCCGGATAGAAGAAAGGCGCATCCGAGGATGCGCCTTCTCGTAACTGGCGGAGCGGACAGGGCTCGAACCCTCGATCCCGGCGTAGCAGACAATTATTCCAAACTGCCTGCTCTACCGCTCCGCTGCCAAGTCAGGCATGACCCCGACCCGGATGGGTAAAAACCTGAATCAAACTTAGTTGACGGCTTCTTTCAGGGCTTTACCGGCTTTGAAACCTGGCTTCTTGGCTGCCGCGATTTCCAGAGTCTTGCCGGTCTGTGGGTTACGACCGATGCGAGCTGGACGATCGGTTACCGAGAAAGTACCGAAACCTACCAGAACTACGGAGTCGCCAGCCTTCAGAGCGCCAGTGACGGATTCGATTACAGCGTCCAGCGCACGGCCAGCAGCAGCTTTCGGGATATCAGCGGATGCAGCGATAGCATCAATCAGTTCCGACTTGTTCACTCTAAGTCCCCTTATATCTATTTTGAGATGATTCTAAGTTTTTTGGTGAAAGCAAAAACGAGTGCTGAATGGCCTACAGACACTTAAGAGCCGCTTTATAACAAGGGCTCTAAAAAACTGTCAACAAGCCCCCCAGCCAAAGACGTATTAATGCGTGCTAATTCTTTCCTTGGAATCGGACTCGCGTTTTTCATCCTTCGCGACAATCTCCGGAGCCACATCCGGCAAGGGCTCCGGCGCGTATTGCAGCGCAATTTGCAGGACCTCGTCAATCCATTTAACCGGTTTAATCTGCAGATCCTGCTTGATATTGTCAGGAATCTCCTTCAGATCACGCACGTTCTCTTCCGGAATAATCACGACCTTGATTCCACCACGGTGTGCGGCCAGGAGTTTTTCCTTCAGGCCACCAATGGCAAGGACTTGACCACGCAGGGTGATCTCGCCGGTCATGGCGACATCGGCGCGTACAGGAATACCCGTCAAGGCCGACACCAGTGCGGTGCACATGCCTACACCGGCGCTCGGACCGTCTTTCGGCGTAGCACCTTCCGGCATGTGAATATGGGTGTCGCGCTTCTCGTGGAAGTCCAGGGGGATGCCCAGGCTCTTGGCACGGCTGCGTACAACGGTAAGGGCCGCAGTGATCGATTCGACCATTACGTCGCCCAGCGAACCGGTCTTGATCAGTTGGCCTTTGCCCGGCACCACGGCCGCTTCGATGGTGAGCAATTCACCGCCAACCTGAGTCCAGGCCAGGCCGGTCACCTGACCGATCTGATCCTGCTGCTCGGCCAGACCGTAACGGAATTTGCGCACACCGAGGAAGTGCTCCAGCAGATCAGCTGTCACTTTCACCGAGAAGCGTTTTTCCAGTGCATGCTCTTTGACCGCCTTGCGGCAGACCTTGGCAATCTGCCGCTCGAGGCCACGCACACCGGCTTCACGGGTGTAGTAACGGATGATGTCGCGGATCGCTTCCTCGTCGAATTCCAGCTCGCCTTTCTTCAGGCCGTTGGCGGCAATCTGCTTTGGCGACAGGTACTTGACGGCGATGTTGATCTTTTCGTCTTCGGTGTAGCCCGGCAGACGGATCACTTCCATCCGGTCCAGCAGCGCCGGCGGAATGTTCATCGAGTTCGAGGTGCAGAGGAACATCACATCCGACAGGTCGTAATCGACTTCCAGATAGTGATCGTTGAAGTTGTGGTTCTGCTCCGGATCGAGCACTTCCAGCAACGCCGACGCCGGATCGCCGCGCATGTCGCTGCCCATCTTGTCGATTTCATCGAGCAGGAACAGCGGGTTGCGGACGCCCACCTTTGTCATCTTTTGAATCAATCTTCCTGGCATCGAACCGATGTAAGTCCGACGGTGACCACGGATTTCCGCTTCATCACGCACGCCACCGAGGGCCATGCGCACGAATTTACGGTTGGTGGCATGGGCAATCGACTCCGCCAGCGAGGTTTTACCCACGCCCGGAGGACCGACCAGGCACAGAACAGGGCCACGAATCTTCTTCACTCGTTTCTGTACGGCGAGGTACTCAAGGATGCGCTCCTTGACCTCTTCCAGACCGTAGTGATCGGCGTCGAGAATGTCTTCGGCACGGGCCAGATCCAGGCGTACCTTGCTCTGAGCCTTCCACGGCACCTGCACCAGCCAGTCGATGTAGGAACGCACGACAGTGGCTTCGGCCGACATCGGCGACATCTGCTTGAGCTTGTTCAGCTCGGCAGTGGCCTTGGCCAGGGCGTCTTTCGGCAGACCGGCAGCGTCGATGCGCTTTTTCATGTCTTCGATTTCGTTGTGGCCTTCGTCGCTGTCGCCGAGCTCCTTCTGAATGGCCTTCATCTGCTCATTCAGGTAGTACTCGCGCTGACTGCGCTCCATTTGTTTCTTGACGCGGCCGCGGATGCGCTTTTCGACCTGCAGCAGGTCGATTTCGGCGTCCAGCAGCGCCAGAACGTGCTCGACCCGGGCAGCCAGATCGATGATTTCGAGGATTTCCTGCTTCTGCTCGATTTTCAGCGCCATGTGCGCAGCCATGGTGTCTACCAGACGGCCCGGCTCATCGATGCTGTTGAGCGACGACAGGACTTCAGCCGGGACTTTCTTGCCCAACTGAACATATTGTTCGAACTGCGACAGCAACGTACGCACGAAGACTTCGGACTCGCGCTCGGCGGCGTCGACTTCGTCGATCAAGGAAACTTCGGCACGGCAGTGGCCATCGACCTCGCTGAAACGCTCGACAGTACCCCGCTGCTCGCCTTCGACCAGAACCTTGACGGTGCCGTCAGGCAGCTTGAGCAGTTGCAGAACGGTGGCAATGGTACCGACGCGATACAGAGCGTCTTCTCCGGGATCGTCGTCAGCCGGGTTTCTCTGGGCCAGCAGGAGGATCTGCTTGTCGCCCGTCATCGCGGCCTCGAGGGCTTCGATGGATTTCTCGCGCCCCACGAACAGCGGGATAACCATGTGCGGATACACAACGACATCACGCAATGGCAGGAGAGGCAATTCGATGGTGGTCTTCATGATTTCGCCTCTACGGCGGCCATATGGCCGTAATCAGATGGAATTAAGCTTGAAACCAAGATGGGGGCTGCCTTGAAAAAAAACAAGCGCAAAGCGGATGTAAAAAACGACATAAAAAAAAAGAGGCCCGAAGGCCCCTTCTTTGTTCCGGCAGGGTGGACACTTACGCGTCCGGCGCTGCCTTGGCCGTCGGCTCACTGTTTTCGTAGATATACAGTGGCTTGGACTTGCCTTCGATCACGCTCTCATCGATCACGACTTTGCTCACCTCGGACTGCGAGGGAATTTCATACATCGTGTCGAGCAGCACACCTTCGAGAATCGAACGCAGGCCACGGGCACCGGTTTTACGCTCCAGGGCACGTTTGGCGACCGATTTCAGCGCGTCGGAACGGAATTCCAGATCCACGCCTTCCATCTCGAACAGCTTGGCGTACTGTTTGGTCAGGGCATTTTTCGGCTCGGTGAGAATCTGCATCAATGCAGCCTCATCCAGCTCGTCCAGCGTCGCGAGGACCGGCAAACGACCGACGAATTCCGGGATCAGACCGAACTTGACCAGATCGTCAGGCTCGACTTCACGCAGGGATTCACCAACTTTCTTGCCTTCTTCCTTGCTGCGCACTTCTGCGTTGAAACCGATGCCACCCTTGGTGGAACGGTTCTGAATCACTTTCTCCAGACCGGAGAACGCACCACCGCAGATGAACAGGATGTTACGGGTGTCGACCTGCAGGAATTCCTGCTGCGGATGCTTGCGGCCACCTTGCGGCGGAACGGAAGCGACCGTGCCTTCGATCAACTTGAGCAAGGCCTGCTGCACGCCTTCACCGGAAACGTCCCGGGTGATCGACGGGTTGTCGGACTTGCGCGAAATCTTGTCGATTTCATCGATGTAGACAATGCCCATCTGGGCCTTTTCCACGTCGTAATCGCACTTCTGCAGCAGCTTCTGAATGATGTTCTCGACGTCTTCACCCACGTAACCCGCCTCGGTGAGGGTGGTTGCGTCGGCAATGGTGAACGGAACGTTCAGCAAGCGGGCCAGGGTTTCGGCCAGCAGGGTTTTACCGGAGCCTGTCGGGCCGATCAGCAGGATGTTGCTCTTGCCGAGTTCGACGTCGTCAGCCTTTTTGTCACGCTGGTTCAGACGCTTGTAGTGGTTGTACACCGCTACCGCGAGAACCTTCTTCGCACGCTCCTGACCAATGACGTACTGGTCAAGGATGCCGCTGATTTCTTTAGGCGAAGGCAATTTATGCGCGCTGCTTTCGGCCTGTGCTTCCTGCACCTCCTCGCGGATGATGTCATTGCACAGGTCGACGCACTCGTCGCAGATAAAGACCGAGGGGCCGGCAATCAATTTGCGCACTTCATGCTGGCTTTTGCCACAGAAGGAGCAATAGAGCAGCTTGCCGTTGTCCTCGCCGTTGCGGGTGTCAGTCATTCGTTCGATCCAAATCCGATAGGCTTGCAACACAAGATGAAGGCTATTGCGGGCTTTTTCAAGCCCGCCACTGATCGGACCAGCCGATCAGGCCTGTTTTGAGCTGCTTATTTTAAGCTGGACGCTGGTTGATCACTTCGTCGATCAAGCCGTATTCCTTCGCAGCTTCTGCACTCATGAAGTTGTCGCGGTTGGTATCGCGCTCGATTTCTTCCAGAGTGCGCCCGCTGTGCTTGGCCATCAGCGTGTTCAGTCGCTCGCGGATGAAGAGGATTTCCTTGGCGTGGATTTCGATATCCGACGCCTGGCCCTGGAAACCGCCCAGTGGCTGGTGAATCATCACTCGCGAGTTCGGCAGGCAGTAACGCTTGCCCGGGGCACCTGCGGTCAGCAGGAATGCGCCCATGCTGCAGGCCTGACCGATGCAGGTGGTCGACACGTTCGGCTTGATGAACTGCATGGTGTCGTAGATCGACATGCCTGCAGTGACCGAGCCGCCCGGGGAGTTGATGTAAAGATGGATGTCCTTGTCCGGGTTTTCCGCTTCAAGGAACAGCAATTGCGCGCAGATCAGGTTGGCCATGTAGTCCTCTACCGGACCCACCAGAAAGATCACTCGCTCCTTGAGAAGACGCGAGTAGATGTCATAGGCGCGCTCCCCACGAGCAGATTGCTCGACAACCATCGGGACCAGGCCGCCGGCGGCCTGGATATCAGAGTTCTGCTGAATATAGGAATTACGGAACATGCTCTGCAGTCACTCCCAAATAGTCATGTCTTGAATACGCATAAGCCAGCTCGAAGGCTGGCTTATGGTGTGTGCTTCTAACGCAGAAACAATCAGTCGGCTTTTGGAGCTTCTACCGGCTTGACCGCTTCTTCGTAAGAGACCGATTTGTCGGTCACGCTAGCTTTCTGCAGAACAGTATCCACAACTTGTTCTTCCAGCACAACCGAACGGACTTCGTTCAGTTGCTGCTCGTTCTTGTAGTACCAGGACACAACCTGCTCAGGCTCTTGGTAAGCCGAAGCCATTTCCTGAATCATTTCGCGAACGCGGGCTTCGTCTGGCTTCAGGTCGAATTGCTTGACCACTTCAGCCACGATCAGACCCAGGACAACGCGACGCTTGGCTTGCTCTTCGAACAGCTCGGCCGGCAGTTGGTCAGGCTTGATGTTACCGCCGAACTGCTGAACAGCCTGCACGCGCAGACGGTCAACTTCATTGGACAGCAGAGCCTTTGGCACTTCGATCGGGTTGGTGGCCAGCAGACCGTCCATTACCTGATTCTTGACCTTGGATTTGATCGCCTGACGCAGTTCACGCTCCATGTTCTTGCGAACTTCGGTGCGGAAACCGTCGATGCCGCTTTCCTTGATGCCGAACTGGGCGAAGAACTCTTCGTTCAGCTCAGGCAGTTTTGGCTCGGAAACGGTGTTGACGGTCACGGTGAACTCGGCGGTTTTGCCAGCCAGGTCCAGGTTCTGATAGTCCTCTGGGAAGGTCAGGTTCAGAACGCGCTCTTCACCGGCTTTGGCGCCAACCAGGCCTTCTTCGAAGCCAGGGATCATGCGGCCGGAACCCAGCACCAGCTGAGTACCCTTGGCGGAGCCGCCGGCGAACGCTTCGCCGTCAACCTTGCCAACGAAATCGATGTTCAGCTGGTCTTCGTTCTGGGCAGCGCGATCGGCCACTTCGAAACGGGTGTTCTGCTTGCGCAGGATGTCCAGCATCTTGTCCAGATCGGCGTCAGCCACTTCAGCGCTCAGGCGCTCAACGGTGATGCCTTCGAAACCGGCAACGGTGAACTCAGGGAACACTTCGAATACGGCTACGTATTCCAGGTCCTTGCCAGCTTCGAGCGATTTTGGCTCGATCGACGGCGAACCGGCCGGGTTCAGCTTCTGCTCAACCACAGCTTCGTAGAAGGAGGACTGGATCACGTCGCCGATCGCTTCCTGACGCGCATCAGCACCAAAACGGCGCTTGATTTCGCTCATAGGCACTTTGCCTGGACGGAAGCCAGCAATCTTGGCCTTCTGGGCAGTCTGCTGCAGACGCTTGTTGACCTGAGTCTCGATGCGCTCAGCCGGCACGGTGATGCTCATGCGGCGCTCAAGAGCAGTAGTATTTTCAACAGAAACTTGCATGGATATTCCTCGTTGCACAGACGTTAGCCGGCCGTTTCCGACCCAAGAATCAAGGGCAAGCATTCTAGTAGGTCAAACTCAAGAAGTCACCCTACTGAAAACGGGTAAAAAAACAGCAGGCAAATTGAAGGCGGGGACAAACGGTTGCGCCTCGCCCTGTTAGCAAATGCAGCCAATCAAGCCAGGGCCCTGCGCCAACCTCTTCTATATATAGAGGCGGTTGAATCATCTCCCTGACAGCCGACCTCGCAAGCAAGGTCGGCGGGCAGTGCAGCATCATCGAGCAACATTGATACGACGAAGCACCCTGCCCTGCGACCCGAAACCGGCAGTCGCCAGAAACTCGAATTCCTGAAACAAAAAAGGCGCCAGACTGTTAAATCTGGCGCCTTTCGAAATATGGGGTGGACGATGGGGATCGAACCCACGACAACGGGAGTCACAATCCCGTGCTCTACCAACTGAGCTACGCCCACCATATTGCGTGCCAAAGAAGCCAAACAACTTCTTTGTAGAACTTCACCCTACCAACGGCATGAATGAAGCTTTGATTGGTGCGGATGAAGAGACTCGAACTCTTACGCCTCGCGGCGCTGGAACCTAAATCCAGTGTGTCTACCAATTCCACCACATCCGCGGATGAAGCTTTTTAAAGCAAAGGCGCCAGACTGTTACATCTGGCGCCTTTCGAAATATGGGGTGGACGATGGGGATCGAACCCACGACAACGGGAGTCACAATCCCGTGCTCTACCAACTGAGCTACGCCCACCATATCGCGCTACTTGTGCCAAAGCTGCCTAATGGCGCACCCGGCAGGACTCGAACCTGCGACCATCCGCTTAGAAGGCGGATGCTCTATCCAGCTGAGCTACGGGCGCCTTGTTAGCTGTACCCTTGGAGGACTACAAACTAAGTGCTTTCCAGTCTCGCAAAACCTTGATTTCGCTCGACCTTCTTAACCAGTGCTAGGCTGTGCCCGACAAGTGCGACGAATAGTATAGAGCGACCTGCAGGTCGTCAAATCCTTTTTGAAAAAAATTCATTTAATTAAAGGGCTTAGGGGAATTTGCTGACCAAGCGCCTTTGCCCTCACCGTTTGACATGCGAGAATGCGTTCTCTTTTTTTCCCCTCTCGATGGTTAATCACGCGCAATGACTGCACAACTAATCGACGGCAAATCAATCGCCGCCAGCCTGCGCCAGCAGATCGCCCAACGGGTAGCCGAACGTCGCGAGCAAGGCTTGCGCACTCCCGGCCTCGCGGTGATCCTGGTCGGCAGCGATCCTGCCTCTCAGGTTTATGTCTCGCACAAGCGTAAAGACTGTGAAGAGGTCGGCTTCCTCTCCCAAGCCTACGACCTGCCTTCCGAAACCACTCAGGAAGCACTGACCGATCTGATCGATCGACTGAACGACGACCCGGCAATCGACGGCGTTCTGCTTCAACTTCCTCTGCCTGAGCACCTGGACGCGTCCAAGCTGCTGGAGCGCATCCGCCCGGACAAGGACGTCGACGGTTTCCATCCTTATAACGTCGGTCGCCTGGCCCAGCGCATTCCGCTGCTGCGTCCGTGCACGCCGAAAGGCATCATGACCCTGCTGGAAAGCACCGGTGTCGATCTGTACGGAATGGATGCAGTGGTTGTCGGCGCTTCCAACATCGTCGGTCGCCCGATGGCCATGGAGCTGTTGCTGGCCGGCTGCACCGTGACCGTGACCCACCGTTTCACCAAGGACCTGGCCGGCCACGTCGGCCGCGCCGATCTGGTGGTGGTTGCCGCCGGCAAGCCGGGCCTGGTCAAGGGCGAGTGGATCAAGGAAGGCGCGATCGTGATCGACGTCGGCATCAACCGTCAGGACGACGGCAAACTGGTCGGTGACGTCGTGTATGAAACCGCCCTGCCCCGCGCCGGCTGGATCACACCAGTACCGGGCGGCGTCGGCCCGATGACCCGCGCCTGCCTGCTGGAAAACACCCTCTACGCCGCAGAAACCCTGCACGCTTAAAGCGCTTTTTCCGCTCCAGAAGAACCCCGCCTTGTGCGGGGTTTTTCGTATCCTCGAAAAAACCTTTACCGTTCGCCGGAAACCCCTATTTTTACAGGGCTTTTTACGACTTTTTCATGCCCTTCAAACAACCATCGACAGATCTTCAGCCATACTCCTAGAATGCGTCGTTTTACGACACAGTCCGTTACAAAAAACGGCATTTCCAACCTTCATGAGTTCGCCCGCGTGAATATTCGTCTGTCCATCCTGAGCCTGGTTTTTGCATTTTCAGGCACGCTCCTCACGCCAACGGTCAACGCCGCCGAAACCACCGCTGCCCCACGAGACGCTTCACAGTTGAAGATTGCCTCCGGCAGCGCCCTGCTGATGGATCTGCAGACCAACAAAGTCATCTACTCCAGCAATCCGGACGTGATCGTGCCGATCGCTTCCGTCAGCAAGTTGATGACCGGCCTGGTTGTGGTTGAAGCCCACCAGAACATGGACGAATGGATTGACGTCGACATCAGCCACACCCCGGAAATGAAAGGCGTGTTTTCCCGGGTCAAACTGCGCAGTGAACTGCCGCGCCGGGAGATGCTGCTGATCGCTTTGATGTCCTCGGAAAACCGCGCCGCCGCCAGTCTCGCCCATCACTATCCGGGCGGTTATGCAGCCTTCATCGCGGCGATGAACGCCAAGGCCAAGGCGCTGGGCATGACCAGCACCCACTTTGTGGAACCGACCGGCCTGTCGGAGCGCAACGTTTCCACCGCCCGGGACCTGAGCAAGTTGCTGATGGCTGCGCAAAAGCATCCGATCCTGACCGAACTCACTACCACCAAGGAAAAGACCGTCTCGTTCCGCAAACCCAATTACACCCTGGGTTTCCGTAACACCGACCACCTGGTCAACAAGGCCGACTGGGACATCAAGATCACCAAGACCGGCTTCACCAATCCGGCCGGGCATTGTCTGGTGCTGGTGACCCGGATGAGCAATCGCCCGGTCGCCCTAGTGATTCTCGATGCATTCGGCAAGTACACCCACTTCGCCGATGCCAGTCGCATCCGCAGCTGGATGGAAACCGGCCGGAGCACCAACGTTCCGGCGGTGGCCCAGCAATACAAGGCCGAAAAAAACCTCAAGGGTCGCCAGAGCGGCGTGGTCGAAGCGTCCAAGTAAATCGCGACACAAGAAAAAGCCCCGACTATTCGGGGCTTTTTTTCGTCTGCCGGTTCAGTCGTTGGGCAGCGGCATCTGGTCATCATCGGGAATGCCGTCGCCGGCACTGGGGTCGCGCCGATGCTCCGGGGTTACTACCGCAGGACGCGCCAATGGATCGCGCAGCGGACTGTCCGGATCCAGCACCGGATCAACGTCAGGCTCCGGCGTGGTCGGCACGCTGTCCGGTTTATGGTCGTCGAAGCTCGAATCGGTACTCATACGCACCTCTCGTTCGGGTAATCACCCGAAAAAACCGGGCGTTACCCTTAAGAGCGTAGCTGCGCGCCAGGGTGCCCGTCAGGAGACGGACGGAACCTCACTTCGCGTCCAGTGCCTTGCGCGCCTGCGCCGCCTCGCGTTCCTGACCAGCCTGCGCCAGTTCATCAGCGGCCTTCAGCCAACGCTGACGATCTACGGAAGCCGGGATCTGGGTCGGTTTCTGGATCAGCACTGCCCAGCCGCCGGATTTCTCCAACGCGGACTCGAATGAACTGAAACTCATCAGTTCACGACGATTCATCCCGGCGCGCAGCAGAACCTTCTGCTTCTTGCGGTCATAACCGGAAAGGATCGCGTACCGCGGCTCGGCCCAGAACGCCGATCCTTCGCTGAAGCGCACCATCACCGGGTAACCCGCCGCCACCTGAGTCAGCAGCGCCGGCAAACGGGCATCTACCGGGTACACGACCATGCCGTATTCACGAGCCAGGTTCTGCATGTTCTGCTGCAGCTTGTCCTCGGCACCCGGCAGGTGCAGAGGTTTTTCCAGCAACCCCGGAGAGATCACGATGCCCTGCTGCGACAACAGACTGGCCAACACCTGCGGCCCGCTCTGATTGGCTTCGCCCCGATAGAAGGTGCCGCTGAGTTCAACGCGCTCCGGCAGGCGCTGGACTTCCGGCGCCACACTGCCCGCACACCCCACCAAAGCTGTCACGCAACCGGCCACCAGCAGTGCCATGCGAATCCGGGAAAATAGCTGCACCATCGTCACTCTCTTGATCAGTTACCGGTCATCGTGTTCCGGCTTGGTCGAGGATCATAGGACGGCGCAACGCTGCGGTATAGCCCAAAGGAGCAGATGCATCGGCTGCATAGAGCGAAGTGATTGGTCACCACCGACCTTTGGTCAATAGCCTGAAACACGCCAGCGACTAGACTGTCACTCGAAAGACAGCAAAAGAGTGAGCGCCCGACGCAGGGCAAAGAGGAGGCACCGATGAGCCTGACCATGACCATTGTGATGTTGATTGCCGGCTGGCTGGCCGTTGCCGCCGCCATGTTGTGGGGCGTGCTGCGGATTTCCCGCCGCCATCATCACCCTGTGCAACCTGCACCGATCAAGAAGATCGAGAAACACAGCGCCCGTCACGCCACCGCGCACTGACGTCTTTCAATCGATTCAAACGAAAAAGGCCGCCTGACTCTTGCGAGTGACGCGGCCTTCGCTTTTCCAGCGGTTACGCCTGGGCAGCCAGTTTCTTCTGCTTGGCGCGACGGGACATCATGTTCAACACCTCGATCGCAGCCGAGAACGCCATGGCGGCATACACATAACCTTTCGGTACGTGGGCGCCGAAACCTTCGGCGATCAGCGTCATGCCGATCATGATCAGGAAGCCCAGGGCCAGCATCACCACCGACGGGTTGTCGTTGATGAACTTGGCCAGCGGATCAGCCGCAAACAGCATCACCAGTACCGAAACCACCACCGCGATCACCATGATCGGCAAGTGTTCGGTCATGCCGACAGCGGTGATGATGCTGTCGATCGAGAACACCATGTCCAGCATCAGGATCTGCCCGATGGCGGCGGCAAAACCCAGAGTTACTGTCGAGGTCGCCGACTTCGGATCGTCCGGCACCGGGTCCATGCTGTGATGGATCTCGGTCGTCGCCTTCCACACCAGGAACAGGCCACCGGCGATCAGGATCATGTCCTTCCAGGAGAACGCCTGGCCGAGGATCTCGATGACCGGCTCGGTCAACTGCACGATGAAGGCGATGGTGCTCAACAGCGCCAGACGCATGATCAGCGCCATGCCGATACCGAGGCGGCGGGCCTTCTGCCGATACTGCTCGGGCAGTTTGTTGGTCAGGATCGAGATGAAGATCAGGTTATCGATGCCGAGCACGATTTCCATCACCACCAGTGTGGCCAAGGCAATCCAGGCCGTCGGGCTGGAAGCGAGTTCTAACAGGTATTCCATGGGTCAGTCCTGACTCTTGTAAGACGATTTAGATGGTCTTGGAGGAAGATTCGGATTTTTCCGCATCTTTTTCCGGGGCTTCTTTTTTCTCGATCAGGCCGCCAGTGGCCTCGCTGAGCGCCTGCTCGGCGGCTTTGTGCGTGTCGTCAATCGCCTGTTTGGCGCTCTCGGCGGCCTTGCCCATCAATTGCTGGGCGCTTTTTTCGGCCTGGTCGCAACCCGCCATAAGCAGTAAAGACGTAAACATCAGTGCCGGGATCGTGTATTTCATAAGGCTTCCTTCGAATGAACTGACAGGGTCACAGACCGCCCGTCGATGGCTGGGCATTCTAGGGAGACAAACACTTCAGGAAAATTCGTATTTTTAGCGGCTATACTTCGATTTATACGAACTGTATTTGACGGACCAAACCCCATGCTCAATTACCGACAACTGCATTACTTCTGGGTGGTGGCCAAGACCGGCAGCATCGTGCGCGCCTGCGAGCAACTGAACCTGACGCCGCAGACCATCAGCGGGCAGATTTCCCTGCTCGAACAAACCTATGGCATCGAGCTGTTCCAGCGGGTCGGCCGGCAACTCGAACTCACCGAAGCCGGGCGCCAGGCCCTTCCCTACGCCGAGCAGATGTTCCAGCTCGGCGGTGAACTGGAGCTGATGCTGCGCGCCCAGCCCAACGAACAGCAGATCCTGTTCCGCGTCGGCGTGGCGGACGTGGTGCCCAAATCCATCGTCTATCGCCTGATCGCGCCGACCATGGAGCTCAGCGAACCGCTGCGCATCACCTGCCGCGAAGACAAACTCGAGCGATTGCTGGCGGACCTGGCGATCCAGCGCCTGGACCTGGTGATTTCCGACAGCCCGATGCCGTCGCACCTGGACATCAAGGGCTACAGCCAGAAACTCGGGGAATGCGGGATCAGTTTCTTTGCCACCGCCGAGTTGGCGGCGTTATACGGTCAAGATTTTCCCCGCAGCCTGCACGGCGCGCCGCTGCTGATCCCCGGCGCAGAAACCGTGGTGCGCAGCCGTTTGCAGCGCTGGTTCGCCGAGCAGCAGATTCAGCCGAGGATTGTCGGGGAGTTCGATGACAGCGCCCTGATGCAGGCGTTCGGCCAATCCGGGAGCGGAATCTTCATCGGGCCGAGCGTGATTGCCGATGAGGTGAAGCGCCAGTACGGCGTTGAGTTGATCGGTCAGACCGATGCGGTGAGCGAGTCGTTCTACGCGATCTCGGTGGAGCGCAAGGTCAAGCACCCCGGCATCAAAGCGATTACCGAAGGTGCCCGACGCGAGCTGTTTACCGAGTTTTAAGCCTGTGCGCAGACCTCGCGCGGCTTGAGCACCATCAACACCATGGCGAGGAAAATCGACAGCAGGATGAACGCGGCGGCCGCAAAGCCTACGAAGCCCAGGCCGGCACTGTCGATCACTCGACCGCCAATGATCGCACCCAGACCAATCCCGAGGTTGGCCCCGGCAATGTTCAGCGACGCGGCGAAGGCCGGCGCTTCAGGCGCAGCCTTCATCAAGCGCACATGACTGACCAGAAACAGCGCCGCCTGAGTCACACCCCAGATGCCCATGGCCGCCGCCAGCCCCAGCGACGAATTGATGTTGGGCACCAGCGCCACCATCCCGGGGATCATGAACGCGCAGAACATCACCGAGGCCATCAGCGGATGGCGATCCACTGCGCGCCCGCCCAGCGAGTTGCCGATCAGGCCGACCGCGCCAAAGCCCATCAGGCACCAACCGACCACAGTGCCATTGAAGCCGGCCAGTCGCTCGAGGATGTCCGCCAGATAGGTGTAGGCCGTGAACATGCCGCTGAACACCAGGATCGACAGCAATACATGGCCGAGCATCAGCGGGCTGCGCAGGATCTTGAACTGCGAAGCGAAGCTGACCTGATGCTGGTGCAGACTGGTTTTCGGCAGGTAGACAAACAGCAGCAAGGCCTTGGCGAACGCGATCACCGCCAGAATGGCGAATGCACTGCGCCAGCCGAATGCGTCGGAAATCAGCGTGCCCACCGGAATGCCGAATACCGTGGCGCAGACGATGCCGAAGCCGATCTTGGCGATGGCGCGACCGGCGAAGTCCGGGCCAACGATGTCCACGGCAGTTTCACTGGCCAGCGCCCAGAACACCGGCAAGCCCAGCGCCGGGATCAACCGCGCAATAGCCATCACCCAGATGTTCGGCGCCAATGCCGCTACGGTATTGGCCAGACCGAACATGATCAGGATGGTGATGAACAGTTTGCGCCGTTCGAATCGAGCGAAATAGGCGGTCAAGAAAGGACCGAACATGGCCACGGTGAACGCGAATAGAGTCACCAGCAACCCGGCTTGCGGGATGGTGACTTCCAGGTCGCGGGCAATCGCCGGCAACAGGCCGACGATGACGAACTCCGTGGTCAGCACCGTGAATCCGGCGGCAGACAACAGAAGGATGGGCAACAGCATGAGGAACTCCAGCAAAACGACGACACCAGCGTTGACCCGAAGGCCCGCCGGCAGAACTTGAAAATAAGGATGCGCAATCTTAACAGAGTGTTTCCCGAGTGACTTGCACAAACCTGTCTATGTTGCCGAACGTTTCGGTGGCAGATCGTCACAGGCCTGAAGGATAAGGCCTACGCTGTGATAAAGTCCGCGCCCTGAAAAACGTACACCCTGTTCAGCCGCCCGTTTAACGGCGTGGCTGTCGCGTCATTCCTTTCGGTTCGTATCTGTGGCCTGCCCCCGATTCATCGCCCGGATCACGCAACCTTGCACCCTATAAAAAGCAGAGATGCCGTTATGACCGCTTCATCCCCTTCTCTATTGCAACGCCTGAAAAGCCTCAGCCTGGTCACGCAGATCCTGATCGGCCTGATTGCCGGCATCGCCCTCGCGCTGTTCGCGCCGGAAGCTGCCAAAGGCACCGCCTTCATCGGCAAGGTGTTCGTCTCGGCGCTCAAAGCCGTGGCACCGATTCTGGTGTTCGTGCTGGTCATGGCCTCGATCGCCAACCACAAGCACGGCCAGGAAACCCACATCCGGCCGATTCTGTTCCTTTACCTGCTGGGCACTTTCGCCGCTGCCGTGGTCGCGGTGATTGCCAGCACGATGTTCCCGTCGCATCTGGTGCTGTCCACCGACAACATTGCCGTGAGCGCGCCGGGCGGCATCGGTGAAGTGCTGCAAAGCCTGCTGCTGAGCGTGGTGGAAAACCCGATCACTGCGCTGATGAACGCCAACTTCATCGGCATTCTGGCCTGGGCCATCGGCATGGGCGTAGCCATCCGCCACGCAGGCGACACCACCCGTGAAGTAGTCAGCGACCTGTCCAACGGCGTGACCCTGATCGTGCGCGTGGTGATCCGCTTCGCACCGCTGGGGATTTTCGGCCTGGTGGCTTCGACCCTGGCGACCTCTGGTTTTGGTGCACTGGTCGGTTACGCGCATCTGCTGGCGGTGCTGTTGGGCTGCATGGCATTCGTGGCGCTGGTGATGAACCCGCTGATCGTGTTCTGGAAGTTGCGCCGCAACCCGTATCCGCTAACACTGAAATGCCTGCGTGAAAGCGGCATCACCGCGTTCTTCACCCGCAGCTCGGCGGCGAACATTCCGGTCAACCTGGAACTGAGCAAACGCTTGGGCCTGCACGAAGACACCTATTCGGTCTCGATTCCGCTCGGCGCGACCATCAACATGGCCGGCGCGTCGATCACCATCACCGTGCTGACCCTCGCCGCCGTGCACACCCTGGGCATTGCCGTGGACATCCCGACCGCAATCCTGCTCAGCGTTGTCGCCGCAATCTGCGCGTGCGGCGCGTCCGGTGTAGCGGGCGGTTCGCTGCTGCTGATCCCGCTGGCGTGCAGCCTGTTCGGCATCCCGAGCGAAATCGCCATGCAGGTGGTGGCCGTCGGCTTCATCATCGGCGTACTGCAGGATTCGGCCGAGACGGCGCTGAACTCCTCCACCGACGTACTGTTCACCGCTGCGGCTTGTCTGGGCGAAGAGCAGAAAGCACAGCGCCCGGCGTAAAAACCGAGCGCAACAAAAAGCCCGCCAAGGCGCAAACCTTGGCGGGCTTTTTTGTTGCCGGGCGGTTTAGAACGCGCCCATGTAATCGCGCTTGCCGATTTCAACGCCGTTGTGACGCAGCAGGTCGTAAGCGGTGGTGACATGGAAGAAGAACTGCGGCAGGCCGTAGCTCAGCAGGTAAGCCTGGCCGCTGAAGCGCTTCTCTTTCGGGGTGCCCGGACGGGTCACGATTTCGATGCCTTCCTTGCCGTTGATTTGCTCGGGCTTGATCTCGCCGATGAAGGCCAGGACCTTGGCGATCAGCGCTTGCAGTTCGGCGAAGGTGGTTTCGGTGTCGTCGTATTTCGGGATTTCGACTTCAGCCAGACGCGAGGAAACGCCTTTGGCGAAGTCCACGGCGATCTGCACCTGACGCACCAGCGGGAACATGTCCGGGTACAGACGCGCTTGCAGGAAGGCGTTCGGGTCGATGTTTTTCTCGGTGGCGTGGGCTTCGGCCTTTTTCAGCACATCGCTCAGGGCGTTGAGCATTTGTTGGAAAACCGGGACGGATGCGGCGTACAGGGAAATGGTCATGGCAGTCTCACGTGGTGGCTGGGTGAATCGTGGGGCGATTATAGCCATGCTCGCGGGCCGCGCGACTTGTCTTTTATCCAGCAAGGATTAGGCTAGGCGCCTTCGACTGCAGAGGGAACGCGCGATGTCCACAGAACTTGAAACCAACGTCAACGAACCACGGCTCAACGCCACGGAAATCCGCATTCTGGGTTCGCTGATCGAGAAGCAGGCCACCAGCCCGGAAACCTATCCGCTGACCCTCAACGCGCTGGTGCTGGCCTGCAATCAGAAAACCAGCCGGGAACCGGTGATGAACCTGACCCAGGGCCAGGTCGGCCAGAGCCTGCGTGCTCTCGAAGGTCGCGGTTTCGCCAAGCTCGTGATGGGAAGTCGCGCCGACCGCTGGGAGCACAAGGTCGACAAGGCGCTGGAACTGGTGCCGGCACAGATGATTCTGACCGGGCTGATGTTCCTGCGCGGCCCGCAGACCGTCAACGAACTGCTGACCCGCAGCGGTCGCATGCATGAATTCGAAGACGCCGAACAAGTGGTGCATCAGCTGGAACGCCTGATCGCTCGGGATCTGGCGGTGCTGATTCCGCGTCAGGCCGGCCAGCGCGAGGACCGCTACACCCATGCACTGGGCGATCCGGCAGACATCGAGGCGATTATCGCGGCGCGACAGAATCCGAGTGATCGCGGCGCTGCCAGCGGTGTGTCAGTGGAGCGCATCGAAGAACTTGAAGCCCGGATTGCGGCGCTGGAAGAGCGTCTGGCCCGCCTCGAATAAGCGTAATGGGGCGGCGTTACTCGCCGTCCCAGTAATCCACCCCGTCCGACTGCCGCGCCACTGCGACGAACCCCGAGGCATTGCCCTCGGCATCGATGCTGAAGTTATCCATCACCGCATATTTGTTCGAGTCCGGGTACTCGCAGATATCTGGTTGCTGCTGGGTACTGACCGCCAGATAACGCAGCTCCTGCGAGCTGGTGTTGATGATTTGATGCGCTTTTTCCGGGCCGCCCGGCGGGCAGGCGATCACGTCGCCGGCGCGGATCGGGAAACGCTCGGCCCCCAAGCGCACCTCCCCTTCCCCGGCCACCACGTAGAACATTTCCTCATTGACCCGATGACTGTGAAACGGGCTGCCGCGCATGCCCGGCGGCAGCGCATACAGCCGATAACCGAGCTTCTGCGCGCCCAGTTGCTGGCCGATCCGGGCGAACCGCTGCTGATAGCGCCCGGCGGTTTCGCCTTCAGGGGCCAGGGCTTCGGGCAAGGGTTCGAGTTCGACGTCATTCAGGTTGAGAATGGGCGGATGCATGCAAACCTCGGCTTTTGTGATGGGCAAGTCTGTGCTTGCTGATGCGGCAGTATAGGCAGAGCAAGGCAAGAAACCGCGTCGCGGCAATCGCTAGCAGGCTAGCTCCCACGGGAGGTATGCATTTCCACTGTGGGAGCTAGCCTGCTAGCGATGAGGCCCGCCAAGCCAACACAAAAACGAAGGACTTAACTGCGGGCAAACGCCACCGCTGCATCGAACTGCTCGACCGTCGGCCGCACACCGGTGTACAGCACGAACTGCTCCAGCGCCTGGATCGCGATCACTTCCAGCCCGGTGATGACTTTTTTGCCTTCGGCGCGACCACGCACGATCAGTGGGGTTTCCGAGGGGATCGCCACCACATCGAACACGGTGTCGGCAGACTTGATCTCATCCACTTCAAACGCCAGTTGCCCCGCTTCCGGGCCACCGTCCATGCCGACCGGCGTCACGTTGATCAGCATCTGCGGGCGCTCCTCACCCAGATCCGCCTGCCAGCGATAACCCAGGGAATCGGCCAGCGCACGGCCGGCGCGCTCGTTGCGGGCGACGATCAGACCGTTCTTGTAACCACCATCTCGCAAGGCACTGGCCACGGCTTTGGCCATGCCGCCGCTGCCGCGCAGGGCGAAAGTCGAGCCTTTCGGCACCGCGTGGGTTTCCAGCAACTGGGCGATGGCAATGTAATCGGTGTTGTAGGCCTTGAGATGGCCATTGGTGTTGACGATGGTGTTGATCGACTGGATCGCCGCTGCCGAGGCATCCAGCTCATCGACCAGGGCAATGCTGGCCTCCTTGAACGGCATCGACACCCCGCAACCGCGGATGCCCAGCGCGCGGATCCCGCCGACAGCGCCTGGCAAATCCTGGCTGCTGAAGGCCTTGTAGTAGAAATTCAGACCCAGTTGCTCGTACAAATGGTTATGAAAACGCAGACCGAAATTCCCGGGACGCCCAGACAGGGACATGCACAGTTGGGTGTCTTTGTTGGGGTTCATCTGCATGGGAGGCTCCTTCGAATGCACTTTCGGATGGACGGGATTAGCCAGACCATCGGGTTCTGAACGATCATAAGGCGGTCTGTTCCGGGCATCACAGCCGTTGCCTGAAACCCGGTAAGCAAGCCGGTACAGACCTTACACAAAATTTACCCAGCCGCCGTGCTGTTTTTCCAAATGTTGCTGTCTTAGAAGTATCCCCGCGCTATCCCGAGCCTGTTGCAGGCCCGGACGCCGGGTCGAAGAACCGAGGATTAATCATGATTCGTAAACTCCCCATCGTGGCCTTGTTGATTGGTGCATTCGCGATCACAGGTCAGGCAGAAGCCCACGGCGGTGGCTGGCAGGGTCCGGCGGTATTTGGTGCGATCGTCGGCTCGGCCATCATCGGCTCGGCGCTCATCAACCAGGATCGTCCGGTATATGTTCAACAGCCTGTTTACGCTCAACCGGCGCCGGTGTACGTGCAACAACCGCCACCACCGGTCTACTACCAGCCGGCCCCGGTTTACGTACAACAACCGGTTTATGTACCAGGTCCGGTCTACTACGGTCCGCCCCGTGGTTATTACGGCCACCCGCACTACTACGGTGGTCGCTGGTAAGCACACAGACAGAGCCCCGCTTTTACAGCGGGGCTTTTTATTGGCCTCGGGAAAGCCAACCGTCCGTCGGCCAACGTCTGAAAAAATCTCGCCAAGGTCGCTGTGGGGACAGTTTCACCCGTTAAAGTCGGCATGATGGACTCGACCGTCGGGCCGAAACACAAAACGGTCATCGATTTGTCATGACGGAACCGCAATCTGAATCCGTCCGCATACAACAGGTTGATAAAAACAAGGACGACTGGAATGCCAACACAGAATCCGCACCGCATCGTCGGTTTATGCACCTCGAGCAAGGTGTACAACGCCCTGACCGAGCTCAAGCACCTGGAAGGCCATCGCACGGCGAAATTCGTGTCGCTGCTGGCGGAAAACCTGGTGCGCAAGGGCCTGCTCAACGAGCACGAGATCGTGCACATGCTCGATCAGGTGGTCGATTGACCCGGCCCTCAACGGCATCAATGTCCACTATCGAAAGCGTTGATTGTCCCTGAAACGGCCAAGTCCCTAAGGTAGCTCCATAGATTGATGGAGGGTACTTTTCATGGCTCAGGTTCAAATCATGTCCGTTATCGGCAGCGCGGTTCCCGCATCACTCAGAGAAATGGGACTGCTCGCCTGCTGGTATCTGGTGCGCGACGGCGAGCCGGTCAGCGGCCCGCTCACCTCTTTGCCAGCCGCCCAGGCGCTGTCGCAACAGCTGATCAACGGCCCGTTCAAGGCTTAAGGCAGCTGCACTTTCGGTCTGGTTTCGACGAACAGCGCCCAGCTCGACATGAACAATGCAGCGATCAGCGGCCCGATCACGAAACCGTTGAGACCGAACACCGCCATCCCGCCCAGCGTCGAGATAAGGATCATGTAATCCGGCATGCGCGTGTCCTTGCCCACCAGCACCGGACGCAGCACGTTATCCACCAGGCCGATCACGAACACCCCGAACAGCCCCAGCACAACGCCCTGCCAGATCATCCCGCTGAGCAGGAAGTAAACCGCCACCGGCGCCCAGACGATCCCGGCCCCCACTGCCGGGAGCAGCGACAAAAACGCCATCAACACCGCCCAGAGCAACGCACTGGGTATGTCTAGAAACCAGAAAATCGCCCCGCCCAGCGCGCCTTGCGTAATGGCCACCAGCAGGTTGCCTTTGACCGTGGCGCGCACCACCCGATTGAATTTCAGTTGCAGGCGCCGCTTGTGATGTTCCTCCAGCGGCACCGCCGTGCGCACCTTGCGCGCCAGTTCGGCGCCGTCGCGCAGAAAGAAGAACAGCAAGTACAACATGATGAAAAAGCTCACCACGAAATCGAAGGTGCCCTGGCCGAAACTGAACGCCTGGGTCGCCAGCACCTGACTGCCCTGCATTGCCGCCTTGACAATCTTCTCGCGCAAGGCATTGAGTTCGCCCATGCCGAAACGGTCGAGCAGGTGCTGAAAGTACGGCGGCAGGCTGTGCTTGAACTGCGCCAGATACGCGCCGATATCGAGCTTGCCGCTTTCGATGTTGTCGTAGAGCGTCGCCCCTTCCTGCACCAGCAACACGCTGATGACGATCACCGGCAGAATCGCGATCACCACGCAGACACTCAACGTGCACAGTGATGTGAGATTGCGTTGCCAGCCGAACTTCTGCTGCAACCGGCGCTGCATCGGCGCGAATACAATGCCGAGGATCACCGCCCAGAACACCGCGCCGTAGAACGGCAGCAGGATCCAGATGAAGGCCACCGTCACCAGCAGCAACAGCACGGTGAGAGATTTGAATTGCAGACTCTTTTGGTTCATGTCCGGTCCATGTCAGTCAGGCGCCACGCGCACCCGCCCAACTTAGTCAGCCCACGCCCGCGCGAGTGCCATCTTTGTTCATGGAGCATAGATCCAGATCAATAAACCCTCGTCACACCTCGTTTACCCTCCCGCGCTTTTGCGACCGACACCGCCATGACGCCCTCCTTCACCCCGGAACTGCTCGCCCCCGCCGGCACCCTGAAAAACATGCGCTACGCCTTCGCCTACGGCGCCGATGCGGTCTACGCCGGCCAGCCGCGCTACAGCCTGCGGGTGCGCAACAACGAGTTCGACCACGCCAATCTGGCCCTCGGCATTCGTGAAGCCCAGGCCCAGGGCAAGCGCTTCTACGTGGTGGTCAACATCGCGCCGCACAACGCCAAGCTCAAGACCTTCCTCAAGGATTTGGCGCCGGTGATCGAGATGGCGCCCGACGCACTGATCATGTCCGACCCCGGCCTGATCATGCTGGTGCGCCGGCACTTTCCGCAGATGCCGATTCACATGTCGGTGCAGGCCAACACGGTGAACTGGGCGAGCGTCGAGTTCTGGCAGCAACAGGGGCTGAGCCGGATCATCCTGTCCCGGGAACTGTCGCTGGAAGAGATCGGCGAAATCCGCGAACAGGTGCCGGGCATGGAGCTGGAAGTGTTTGTCCACGGCGCACTGTGCATGGCCTATTCCGGCCGCTGCCTGCTTTCGGGTTACATGAACAAGCGCGACGCCAATCAGGGCACCTGCACCAACGCCTGCCGCTGGAAATACTCGGCGCAGGAAGCCAAGGAGAACCAGCTCGGCGAGATCGTGCAGACCTTCGAACCGCAACCGACCCTCGGCCTCGGCGCCCCCACCGATCAGGTGTTCCTGTTGCAGGAAGCCAATCGTCCCGGCGAGATGATGCCGGCCTTCGAAGACGAGCACGGCACCTACATCATGAACGCCAAGGACCTGCGCGCGGTGCAGCACGTCGAGCGCCTGACCCGCATGGGCGTGCACTCGCTGAAAATCGAGGGCCGGACCAAATCCCACTTCTATTGCGCCCGCACCACCCAGGTCTATCGCCGGGCCATTGACGACGCGGTGGCCGGTCGCGAATTCGACCGCAGTTTGATGACCGATCTGGAATCCCTCGCCCAGCGCGGCTATACCGAGGGTTTCCTGCGCCGGCATGTGCACGACGAATACCAGAACTACCAGAACGGCAGCTCGGTGTCGGAACGTCAGCAATTCGTTGGCGAGCTGACTGGCGAACGCCGGGATCGGCTGGCCGAGGTCAAAGTGAAGAACCGCTTTGCCCTGGGCGATCATCTGGAACTGATGACACCCAAAGGCAACTTCCATTTTGATCTGCACGAATTGCAGAGCCTCAAGGGCGAGGCCATCGACGTGGCGCCGGGGGACGGGCACACCGTGTACCTGCCGATTCCGGATGCGGTGGATCTGCGCTTTGGCTTGTTGATGCGCGACGTGAGCGGGACCTGATCCGGCTCAGGCAAACTCTTCGCGCAGCATCGCCACAAACGCCTCACGCGCCGGGTGCACCCCGGCGTTTTCATGCCAGTAGAACAGGTTGTCGATGGCCGTCAGTTCGGGGAATTCGTAACCCGCACACCCCGCGCCTTTGGCGTACTGCTCGAACACGCCTTTGGGCACCAGCGCTACGCCAGCGCCGGCACTCACGCAACCGACAATCGCCCCGTAACTGGCCAGGCTGACAATCGGCAATGCCAGGCCTTGACGCAACAGCCAGTGCTCCAGCGCGGCGCGATACGGACAGCCCTGCGGCCACATGAACACGGTCTTGTCCTGTAAATCGTCGAGGTTGCGCACCGGCCCGAACGAGGTCGATGCGATCAGCAGCAACTCTTCGCGATACATCGGCGTGCGCTTGAGCTGCGAACGCTCGACGTCCACCGCGACGATGGCGCCGTCCAGACGATGACTGACCGTATCGTCGAGCAACTGTCCCCAGGTGCCGGTGGTCAGTTCCAGTGCCACGTTCGGATAGCGCTTGTGAAATTTTGCCAGCAGGCGTGGCAGACGCCCGGTAGCCGAAGACTCGATGGCACCGATGCGCAACGGCCCGGACGGTTCGGCGGCAGGGTCGACCGCCCTTTTGGCTTCAGCTGTCAGTGCCAGAATTTTTTCCGCGTAAGCTAGAAAGGTCTGCCCCGCAGGACTGATCCGCAATCCCCGCCCTTCGCGCAGAAACAGCGCCACCCCCAGCTCCGCTTCCAGGGACTTGATCCGCGCCGTGATATTCGACGGCACGCAAAACAGCTTTTCAGCGGCTTTGGCGATGCTGCCGACCTCGGCCACGGTCTTGAACATGCGGATTTGCGCCAGCTCCATAATCATCACCCTGAGTGAACGGTTCGCGCAGTATAAGTCAGTTGTGGCGAATGATTGGCCGCCCGGATACTCGGCGCATCAACCCTCTCGGTGCCTCGCTCATGCCTTCCACTTCGCCTTTGAAAATCCTGTTGGCCATGGCCTTCGTCGTCGGTTGCTGGGCCTATTCGCCGACCGGCATCCATATCGGCCTGCAAGCCTACGATCCGGGTCATCTGGCGTTGCTGCGGTTTCTGCTGGCGTCGCTGTTCATGGCGGTGATTGCGGGCTTCAAGGGTATTCATCTGCCGCGCCTGCAAGACCTGCCGCTGTTATTTGCCCTGGGTTTTTTTGCCGTCAGCCTGCACCACGTCGTGCTGAACATCGGTCAGCAAAGCGTCAGCGCCGGCGCGTCCAGTGTGCTGGCGCAATCGACGCCGCTGTTCAGCACGCTGCTGGCGCGGTTTCTGTTCAAGGATCGGGTGAGCGTCTGGCGCTGGGGTTGTGTGCTGACGGGATTCGTCGGCGTGGTGATTGTGGTCAGCGGCGATCGCGGTCTCGGCAACATCGACGCCCATGGCTTGCTGATCCTGCTGGCGGCGGTGTCGTGGAGCGTTTACTTCGCCCTGCAAAAACACCACGCCCGGCGCTACGACGGGCTGACGCTGGTTTGCTACACGGTGTGGTCCGGCACGCTGTTGCTGCTGATCTACTTGCCGGGGCTGGCCGACAGCGTGATTGGTGCGCCGCTGCGGGTGCAATGGGCGGTGCTCGCTCTGGGGGTGTTTCCCAGCGCCCTCGCCTATCTGGCGTGGGCGTTCGTGCTCAAGCATGTGGACCTGAGCCGGGCGACGATGACGCTGTACCTGATTCCGCCGACCGCGATGGGGATTGCTTCGGTGGGTCTGGGCGAACGCCCGACACTGCTGGTGCTGGTGGGATCGGCGGTGGTGCTGATCAGCGTGCTGGCGTTGAATCTGGAACGGCCGGCGGTGGTCCGGGCCATCGAGACTTAAGTCACAGCGTCAGGCGCCGCCCGCCGAAAACCGGTCGCGGCTGTTACTCAGGTGCAGCCACATCGCTGCACGCGCCGCTTCCGGATCCTGGCGTCTGATCGCATTGAAAATCGCCTCATGCTCCAGATTCGCCAATTGCCCGAGCTTGCTCAAATCCACCGCCCCGCGCTCGGCCGCATTGACCCGCGTGCGCGGAATCATCGCGCTGCCCAGGTGCTGCATGATTTCGGTGAAGCAGACATTGCCGGTGGCTTCGGCAATCAGCAGATGAAAGCGCCGGTCGGCCTCGACGCAACTGTCGTTGTTGGCCAACAGACGCTGGTAGTCGTCCAGCGCCTGGCGCATCTGCACCAGTTGTTGCTCGCTGCGACGTTGCGCGGCCAGTGCCGCCGCTTGCGTCTCGAGGCCCATGCGCAATTCGAGAATGCTGCGCACGCCCAGTGCGGTGTCGACATTCAGCCGCAGCCCCTGTTCCGGCGCGCGCTCGATCACGAACGTGCCGATGCCGTGCCGCGTCTCCACCAGCCCCGACGCCTGCAACTTGGAAATCGCCTCGCGCACCACGGTGCGGCTGACGCCGTGTTCCTGAACGATCGAGTTCTCCGACGGCAGCTTGTCACCGGGCAACATCTGGCCAAGCAGGATGCTCTGGGTGAGTTTTTCCACCAGATCGTGAGCCAGGTTGTGGGCGCGTTTGCGAGCAGGTGCGTCGAGGTCTTCTTGCATGGTCGGATCCGGTGATCGGGGCAAGCCGATCGTAGCACTGCAGGCGATGACTTGTATGAGCTCCTATGATTTCAGGTGCTCGACTTGTATGACAACAAGCGATTTTCGCTAGAAAACCTTCACTGTTTTCACGCCAACACTGCACATTCGCTGGTCTGGCACTCTGTAGCCGGGCCCGTAACTATCCTTTAAAGCCCAACAAATACGGCACCTTAAATCCAGAAAAGCATAAAAACCCTTCGCCGTAGACAAATTTGATTGAGCACTCCCGCTTGTAGGACAAAAAAATCTAGTTGTATGATGTCTATCAACAACGCTGCGCCCAGCAACACCCCGCATAAAAATAACGAGTGGGAGAAAACCAAGTGAAATCATCCATCGCCGGGATGAACGAGGGCGCCGATTCGGTGCTGTCCTCCGCCATTGCCAAAGTCAAACGCCACGTCCTGCCGCTGTTCGTCATCATGTTCATCGTCAATTACATTGACCGGGTGAACATCGGTTTCGTCCGCACCCACATGGAACATGATCTCGGCATCGGTGCTGCGGCCTACGGTTTCGGTGCCGGTCTGTTCTTCATCGGTTACGCGCTGTTCGAAGTCCCCTCCAACATGCTGCTGCAAAAGGTCGGCGCGCGAATCTGGCTGACCCGCATCATGCTCACCTGGGGCCTGGTGGCCGCCGGCATGGCGTTCATCCAGAACGAAACCCACTTCTACATCCTGCGTTTCCTGCTCGGCGTGGCCGAGGCCGGGTTCTTTCCCGGGGTGATCTACTACTTCACTCGCTGGTTGCCGGGGGCCGAGCGCGGCAAGGCGATTGCGATTTTCCTCAGCGGTTCGGCCGTGGCCTCGCTGATTTCCGGTCCGCTGTCCGGCCTGTTGTTGCAGATCGAAGGGCTGGGCCTGCACGGCTGGCAATGGATGTATTTCATTGAAGGGATGTTTTCGGTCGGCCTCTGCGTGTTCGTCTGGTTCTGGCTCGACGCCAAACCCCACGACGCCAAATGGCTCACCCACGCCGAGCAGGATGCGCTGGTCAAAGCCATCGACGACGAACAGAAGGCCCGCGAAGCCGCGACCCCGATCCGGCCGTCGCTGGGCAAACTGCTCAAGGATCGCCAGATCATCCTGTTCTGCCTGATCTACTTCTTCATTCAATTGACCATCTACGCCGCGACGTTCTGGCTGCCGAGCATCATCAAGAAGATGGGTGAAATGAGCGACTTCCAGGTCGGCCTGTTCAACTCGATTCCGTGGCTGCTGTCGATCATCGGCATGTACGCGTTCGCCTCGTTCTCGGCGAAGTGGAAACACCAGCAGGCGTGGGTCGCCACGGCATTGCTGATCGCCGCTGCGGGGATGTTCATGTCCACCACCGGCGGGCCGATTTTTGCCTTCGTCGCGATCTGCTTTGCCGCACTGGGTTTCAAATCTGCTTCATCGCTGTTCTGGCCGATCCCGCAGGCCTATCTCGATGCGCGAATCGCCGCTGCCGTGATCGCGCTGATCAACTCGGTGGGCAACCTCGGTGGCTTCGTCGCCCCCACCACTTTCGGCCTGCTGGAACAACACACCGGTTCGATCCAGGGCGGCCTCTATGGTCTGGCCGCGACCTCGATCATCGCCGCGATCATCGTGTTCGCCGCCCGCATGACACCCAAATCCGCACCTGACGTCGCCGTGGCCGATGCCGCGCCAAAACACGCTTGAAAGGACAACGCCAAATGACCGCACACGACATCGCCAAAGCCCCGATCATTACCGAGATGCAAGTCATTCCGGTGGCCGGCCACGACGGCATGCTGCTCAACCTGAGCGGCGCCCACGGGCCGTTTTTCACCCGCAACATCGTCATTCTCAAGGACAACGCCGGCCACACAGGCGTCGGTGAAGTGCCCGGCGGCGAACGTATCCGCCAAACGTTGGAAGACGCCCGCAGCCTGGTGGTCGGCAGCCCGATCGGCACGTATCAGAAGATCCTCAACCAGGTGCGCCAGACCTTCGCCGACCGCGATGCCGGCGGCCGTGGCCTGCAGACGTTTGACCTGCGGATCACCATTCACGCGGTCACCGGGCTGGAAGCCGCCCTGCTCGATCTGCTCGGCCAGCACCTCGACGTGCCGGTGGCAGCATTGCTCGGCGAAGGCCAGCAGCGTGATGAAGTGAAGATGCTCGGTTATCTGTTCTACGTGGGTGACCGCCGGGAAACCGACCTCGCCTACCGCAGTGAACCGGATGCCGACAACGACTGGTTCCGCGTGCGTCACGACAAAGCCATGACCGCCGAGGCGGTGGTGCGTCTGGCCGAGGCTGCCCACGCGCGCTATGGCTTCAAGGACTTCAAGCTCAAGGGCGGCGTGCTCAGCGGCGATGCCGAAATCGAAGCGGTGACCGCACTGGCCGAGCGCTTTCCTGATGCGCGAATTACCCTTGATCCGAACGGCGCTTGGTCACTGAAAGAAGCGATCCGTCTGTGCCGTGACCAGCATGATGTGCTGGCCTATGCCGAAGACCCGTGCGGTGCGGAAAACGGCTATTCGGGCCGTGAAGTGATGGCCGAATTCCGACGCGCCACCGGCCTGAAAACCGCCACCAACATGATCGCCACCGACTGGCGCGAGATGGGCCACGCCATCCAGTTGCAGTCTGTGGACATCCCGCTGGCCGACCCGCATTTCTGGACCATGCAAGGCTCGGTGCGCGTGGCGCAGATGTGTCACGAATGGGGCCTGACCTGGGGCTCGCACTCCAACAACCACTTCGACATTTCCCTGGCGATGTTCACCCATGTGGCCGCCGCCGCGCCGGGCGACATCACCGCCATCGACACCCACTGGATCTGGCAGGACGGCCAGCGCCTGACCAAGGCACCGCTGCAAATCGTCGACGGCTGCGTGCAGGTGCCGAAGAAACCGGGGCTGGGTGTGGAGCTGGACATGGATCAGGTGGCCAGGGCCCACGAACTGTATAAAGGCATGGGGCTGGGTGCGCGGGCTGACAGCGTGGCGATGCAGTTTCTGATTCCGGGCTGGACGTTCGATAACAAGCGGCCCTGCCTGATGCGCTGATCCGGATTCACTTCAACACCCTGTGGGAGCGAGCCTGCTCGCGATGACGGAGTATCAGTCGATAAACTTTTCGAATTTGAAGCCGTCTTCGCGAGCAGGCTCGCTCCCACAAGGATTCTCACTGGCCGGAAATTTCCAGCAACCAGTGCCTGAACGCCGCCATCGCCGACGTCTCCGACCGTGACTGCAACCGCGTCAGCCAATAGCTGCCGGTGGTGATTTCGATGGCAAAAGGTTGGCGGATCAGGTCCGCCGCCAGTTGCCGGGCAAACATCAACGGCGGCGCCAGTGCCACCCCGCCGCCCTGCAACGCCGCTTCCATCATCGCCAGCGACGAGTCGAACACGATGCTTTGGGGCGGCGCGGCGTGGGTCGCCAGGCCGGCCGCGTGAAACCAGTCCGGCCACTCATCGGTGCGATAGGAACGCAGCAGACGCTGCTGCAAAAGATCCCCCGGCGTGTGCAATTGCCGGGCGATTTCCGGCACACAGAGCACTGTCAACGGCGCCTCCAGTAAACGGGTCGCCTCGATACCGTGCCACGCCCCGGCGCCAAACCGGATCGCGTAATCCAGCCCTTCGGCGGCTACGTCCACCCGGTTGTTGTTGGTCGACAGCCGCAAATCTATGAGCGGATGTTTCGCCTGAAAGTCCGCCAGCCTCGGCAACAACCAGCCCACCGCGAAAGTGCCCACCGCACCGACCGTGAGCATTTCCCGATATTGTCCGCCCGCCAGACGCTCCAGCATCTGCGCGATATGATCGAACGACGTGGTCAGCACCGGCAGCAACGTTTCGCCCTCGCCGGTCAGCATCAGCCCACGGGGCAGGCGTTTGAACAGGATCACGCCGAGTTGCGCCTCCAGGCTTTTGACCTGATGGCTGACGGCGGCCTGGGTCACGCACAACTCCACGGCGGCGCGAGTGAAGCTCAAATGACGCGCAGAAGCTTCGAAGGCGCGTAATGCATTCAAAGGCAATTGAGGTCGAATCATACCCAGTCCCAAATTTTTCTAATGGCTAGTCCGAGTTTTCATCGTTTGTCGAAAGACGCCGGACTGCCTAGATTTGGCGGCGCCGATCAGCCGGCCCGACGGAAAACGCTCGCAGTGTAGCGGGATAACACCATCAACACTCATGGAGAGTGGATCAAGCATGTCTTCGATCAACCTGAACAAATTCAAGTCCTACAGCGCTTTCGGACTTTTCTTCAGCGCCGCCACATGCCTGGCCGCCCCGCAAACCGACGATCAGTTGCAGGCACTGGTGAAGGCCACCGTGACACCGGTCATGCAGCAACAGGACATCGCCGGTCTGGCCGTGGCCGTGACCGTCGATGGCAAGGCGCATTACTTTAACTACGGTGTTGCCGACAAGAGCACCGGGCAAGCGGTGAGTGAAAACACCCTGTTCGAAATAGGCTCGGTAAGCAAAACCTTCACCGCGACCCTCGGCGCCTACGCCCAGGCCAGCGGCAAACTGGAATTCCCCGACAAGGCCAGCCAGCACTGGCCCGAGCTGAAAGGCAGCGCCTTCGACCAGATCAGCCTGCTGCAACTGGGCACCTACAGCGCGGGCGGCCTGCCGCTGCAATTCCCGGATGCCGCGGATTCTTCCGACAAGATGCTCGGCTATTACCAACAGTGGAAACCGACTTATCCGGCCGGCAGCCAGCGCCTGTACTCCAACCCGAGCATCGGCCTGTTCGGTTACCTGGCCGCAAAAAGCCTCGGCCAGCCGTTCGATCAGGTCATGACCGAAACCCTGCTGCCGAAACTCGGGCTCAAGCACACGTTCCTGTCGGTGCCCGCGTCTGAACAAAAGCTCTATGCCCAGGGCTATGACAAGAACAACAAACCGATTCGAGTCAGCCCCGGCGCACTCGATTCCGAAGCCTATGGCGTGAAAACCAGCACTTCAGATCTGCTGCAATTCGTCCAGGCCAACCTCGACAGCGCCAAACTCGAAACCCCGCTGCAAAAAGCCATTGCCCTCACCCACAGCGGCTACTACACCGTCGGCGACATGACCCAGGGCCTGGGCTGGGAACGCTACGCCTACCCGATCAGCCTCGACCGCCTGCTGGACGGCAACTCGACGCCGATGGCCATGGAGCCGCACAAGGTCAAATGGCTGAATCCGCCACAACCTGAGCCGGCGAATGTGCTGCTGAACAAGACCGGCGCTACCGGTGGCTTCGGCGCGTATGTCGCGTTCGTACCGTCGAAGAACGTCGGGATCGTGATTCTGGCGAACCGCAATTACCCGAATGCAGAGCGGGTGAAGATTGCGCACAAGATTCTGGGTGAGTTGACCCGGTAATCACGCCATAAAAAACGGGCGGCCTTAGAAGGTCGCCCGTTTTTGTTTCAGGTTTGAAAACTACGCCTGTAGCTTCCAGCCCAGTACATCCATCAGGTCGCAGCTGTCGCGCAGAGGGATTGCCAGCACCCGGGCGAAATCCTGCAGCAGTAATGCGTCATGGCCGGTGCCGTCGCTCAATGAAAGTGTTTCCAGCAACTGCGTCACGCTGCGCAAGCGGTAGGCGGCGTTACCGTGGAGTACGTCTACCGGGGCTTCGCGATCGATCAGAAGGCAGGGAATCTGGCAGTCGATGCCGGTGATGGGGATGTAGCGGGGTTTGGGGTTGGCGATGTGTTCGGGGGAATCTGGGTTCGCGGGAGTTTCGGCTGCGTTCGAATCAAATTTGTTCATGCGTGAAGATCTCGTGCAGTTAGAGAAAAAACTGCCGAGCTCCCTTCCACAAGAGGGTGGCAGCTTTGCGCAGGTGTGGAAGTCCGGGACCCCGAGAAAAACCCGGTGCACTCTAGAGTGCTCCTGCGCATAGCTGCCATGAACAAACAATGTTGGCATATAAGGCGCGAACAAGTGTTTACAGGCGCACATGCGCTTTCAGGATTCACCGGACTTCCACATCCGACCGCTGATTTTGCAGCGGCCCGGAAAGGTTATCGGCATGGGTCTCGGAGCACCAGATCACCAGTGCCGACGCGCGTTGCAGGAAAAATCCGATGGATTTGAAGGGTGTTGCGTAACTCATTCCACTGGGAATATGCGGCAACTATTTTCATAAGGCGGATATCACTACAACTAGTGACACGCGGGCAATAAAAATGGCGAACGGTAAAATCCGTTCGCCATTTTGTGTTCAGGTCACCCGAACCACGCTCTCAATCATCCGGCATTTCCGGCGGCTTGGTTGGTTTCGCAGGTTTTGCCGGTTTGCCGTTCTTAGTCCCCTTGGCCGGTGCCGCCTCGGCGGCCGCTGGAGGTGGAGGCGCGGCGACCAGCTCTTTCTCGGCGGCCGGCAATGCATCGATGGTGTCGAAGACTTTCTTCAGATCCACCGACTTCGCCTCGTCCCCGGCGGCCGACAGTTTGGTTTCCCCGTCCTTGCCCATCAGAAAGACTTTCGGATAGGCCCCGGCGCCCAGCTTCAGCGAGCGCAGCAACGCCATGGTGTCCTGTTGGCCAAGATCCTTGCCGTCAAGCTGCCCGGCCATATTGAGGATGGTGTAGACCTTGAGCTTGCGGTCGGCGATCCCCTGTTTGTTGGCCGGGTCCTCAAGAGATTTTTTCAGGCTCACCCAGACCGGGTCGACCGTACTGCTGGCGATGACGATCAAGGGGCGGTAATTGCCTTTGTCGACATCCAGAGGGGAATCGTTGTCCCCGGCGAACAAGGGGCCGGCAATCGCCAGCAAGAGTGTCAGGGTCAATGACCTGATGAGCATGCGCATCTCCTTTTGATATCCACGCTCTAATGATTGCGCATCGTGGCGATTGTTCCGGGGTTACCCGGCAAATATGTTTCGCCTTGTTCAAAGCGTAGGTCAGCAACGATTTTGCGCAACCGCATGCGCTCGATCATGTCGCGCATTTGATTACCTTTTATGACCGTATCGGGATGACGATTCAGCCAGAAGTGCTCGCCCGGAGCAGTGCCGAATCCAGCACCGCTTCCAGTCCGGACGAATCGACACGTCGGCCTTCAAGCCGCAGCGCTCCGTCAGCGAGGTTGACGCTCAAGGTCACCGCAGGCATGTCGCCCGGATACTTGCGCAGCAACAGGTCGATGCCGTCGGCTGTTTCTTCACTGGAGATCAGATCCCACTGGCTTGCGCTCAAGTCCAGCAGCGTCTGATTGCGCTGTTGATCGACCACCCGCGGCGCATACAGCCAATGGCTCATGCGCATTTCCCGGGGCTCGACCGTGATGGCGAGGCGGCCATTGCAATGGAATGCTGTTTCGCTCATGGCTGCCTGCCGATCAGAACGCCAGTTTGTAACCGATCAACACCAGCATCGTCGCCAGGCACGGACGCAGCAGTTCATCGGAGACCCGACCGGTCAGGTGGCTACCGAGCCAGATGCCCGGCAACGACCCCATCAGCAGGAAGCCCAGCACGCCCCAGTCCATGTTGCCCATGCTGGCGTGGCCGAGGCCGGCGACCAGGGTCAGCGGTACGGCGTGGGCGATTTCGGTGCCGACAAGGCGGCGGGTCGGCAGCAGCGGATAGAGGATGAATAGTGCGACGGTGCCGAGGGCGCCAGCGCCGATGGAGGTCAGTGCGACCATGGTGCCGAGGATCAGACCGGTAATCACGGTCATGATGTTCAGGCGCGTGCCGTTGGGGTTGTAGTTGCCGCCGGCGCGTTTGTGGGCGAATTCCAGCAGGCGTTTCTTGAACAGGATCGCCAGCGCCGTGGCGAACAGCACGAAGCCCAGCGCCTGCTTGATGATGGCGTTCATCGCATCCGGCGAAGTGTGCAGGGTGCTGAGGAACCACAAGGTCATCGCCACCGCCGGGACACTGCCCAGGGTCAGCCAGCCAGTGATGGCCCAGTCGATGTTTTTGTTTTTCCTGTGCACCAGCACGCCGCTGGATTTGGTGATGGCGGCGTACAGCAGGTCAGTGCCCACCGCCGTGGCCGGATTGATACCGAACCACAGCAGGATCGGCGTCATCAACGAACCGCCGCCGACACCGGTCATGCCGACGATAAAGCCCACCACCAGCCCGGCAATCACCAGGCCGAAATTTGCCAATTCCATTAAGACATCCAGAAGACGACAGGAAAAATCTGGCCCGCAGCATAGCGATTTTTCTTATAACCACCTATATCGATCCGATCTATCGTTATGCCATTTTGTGCGTCAGTGCTGCCGCCGGCCAGGTTTGAAACTGTGGGTGGAATTGATCCACACCGTGGCCAGCGCAATCAGCGACAAAATCAACAGCGCCCACGGAAACGACATCGCCCCCGCCCGGTCCAGCAGCAATCCGCCAAACAATCCGCCGCCGGCAATCGCCACGTTCCACGAAGTGGTGAGCATCGCTTGCACCACATCGACATGTTCACCGGCAGAGTCCGCTGCGGCGGTGAGCAGCAACGTCGCCGAACCGCCAAACGACAATCCCCACACCGCCATGCAGGCATAGATCAGCCACGGCGAAGGCGCGGCCAGCGCCAGCACCAGTGCGGTCAAGGCAAACACCGCGAGGCTGATCAGCGCCAGCCCACGCAGCCAGCGATCCACCAGCAGGCCGATGATCCAGATTCCCAGCAGCGAACACAGACCGAACACCAGCAGCACCAGATCGACACGCTCGGCGAGGCCGGCCTGCATCAGAAACGGGGCGATATAGGTGTAGAGAATGTTGTGGCCGAGCATCCAGGTCAGCACCACTAACAGTACGGGGCGTACGCCTGGCAAGCGCAGTGACTGCATCAATGGCAAACGTTCGGCGCGGGCCTGCCCCGGACGGTCCGGCACCGCGATGACGATCCACGCCGCCAACACCAGAGCCAGTGCCGACATGATCCCGAACGAGGCGCGCCAACCGATCGCATTGCCCAGCCAGGTGCCGGCCGGCGTTCCCAGCGACAACGCCACCGGGGTGCCGAGCATGGCAATCGCCAGCGCCCGGCCCTGCTGAGGCACCGGCACGATCCCGCGCGCGTAACCGGCCATGATCCCCCAGGAAAGCCCTGCCGCCATCCCGGCCAGAAACCGCGAGGCCAGGGTCACGCCGTAATGAGTGGAAAACGTGGTGACAGTGTTGAACAGCAGAAACCCGCCAACCGTCATCAGCAGCACCCGCTTGCGCCCCCAGCCACGGGTGGCGACCGTCAGCGGGATCGCCGCGACAATCGAGCCCAGCGCATACAGCGTCACCAGTTGCCCGGCCAGCACTTCGCTGACGTTGAGGCCGGCGCCAATCTGCGGCAACAGGCCGGCTGGCAGGGTTTCGGTGAGGATGGCGATGAAGCCGGTCATGGCAAACGCCAGCAGCGCGGCGTAAGGCAGTTTGTCGGTGCGGGTGACACGTTCCAGGCTGGAATATTCGGCGCTTGCGGGGTCGGTCATGACAGGTGCAGCTCCCTTTGAGTCAAATCGGACGACGGATTGTATACAAATCTCATCGTCCGCCACTCTACCCGACCTGGCTTACTGCACGGGCAAAAAATTCAAGAACAGCAGGCTCTGGGCGTAATTCAAGCCGATGCGCCGGTAGCGCTCGTCGAGCATCTGGGTTAGCAGATCGAGGCGCGCCACGACTTTTCCGAACTCCGTGGCGAAGCTCAGGTTGCTGCCCTCCTCCGAAATCTCGTTGGAGAACAGCAGCGGCTGGCCTTCCTTGTTCTGCCGCTGGGCGAGGATCCACGTGGCTTTTTCGATGTTGCGCGCGGCGTTGTTGACGAAGGTCGGGTTGATCGCATCGGTCATGTAGAACTCGGTGCGATTGCCGTGGGCGGTGACCAGCATGCTGCCGATGGCATAGATGAAGGCACCGACCCGGTCACCGAGGAACTCCGGGCTCATGGCGTAGCTCAGCGCTGCCAGATCTTTTTTGCCGCCCAGCGTCGGCAGCGGTTGCTGCTGTTCGATGGCCAGCCGCACCTGCTTGACCGCCGTGCGAATGTCGAGGAAGCCGGATTTGCGCAACTCATCCGGGTTGCGCAGGTACAACTTGCCCATCAAGCGATAAAGGCTGTCGAGGTTGTCGCGCATCGCCAGGGTGGCCATGCGATCGACGCTGGTCTGGAGAAATTCCTGAGGCCTGCCCTCGCGCATCTGGCTGATGAAATTGTTGCCGTCCTGATGGCTGCAAGCGCCGAGCAACAGCGTCGACAGGCAGGCCAGCAACAGACACGGGCGATGAATGAATGCAGCGATGTGGGGCAAAACTCTCGGCATGAATTCTTTGACGGACACATTCCTGTGCGGCGGGAGTCACCGCAACCTGGCCATGGATAGAGCCGGGGATTGCGCAAAAGTGCAGTGCCGCAGCGTTTTCCCGACTTTCGGCGTTTGACCAATCACCATTTAGTCCGACTTTATTTTTTGCAATAAACGTTTAATCGTCTATAAATTTTCACTCAAACGATAATTAGCATGACTATTTAGTGATTTCGAAAACAACAACAAAAAGGAAGGTCAACCATGCTTCAATCCCGACATCAACTCTGCGGCCTCGGACTGTCCCTGATGATCGCCACCCTCACCGCCCAGGCCGCCGGCCTGTCCAGCGAACACAAAGCCTTCGGCAAAACCAATGACGGCACGCCCGTCGAGCAATACATCCTGCGCAACAGCCACGGCATGCAGGCCACGGTCATCACCTACGGCGCGACCTTGCAGGCGCTGCAGGTGCCGGACAAGCATGGCAAGCTCGACGACATCGTCCTCGGCTTCGACGATGTGCAGGGTTACCAGAAAGGCACCGCGTACTTCGGCGCGACCATCGGCCGCTTCGGCAATCGCCTGGCCGATGGCGTCTTCGAGCTCGACGGCAAACGCTATCAAGTACCGCAGAACGACAAGACCAATGCCTTGCACGGCGGGACTCAGGGTTTCGACAAGAAGGTCTGGAAGGCACAGGAAACCAAGGACAAGGATTCGGTCGGTGTGACCCTGACGTATCTGTCGGCGGATGGCGAAATGGGTTTCCCCGGCAACCTCACCACCGAAGTGACCTACCGCCTCACCGACTCCAACGAACTGCGCATCGACTACAAGGCCAGCACCGACAAACCGACGGTGCTCAACCTGACCAACCACAGTTACTTCAACCTCGCCGGTGCCGGCAATGGCGACATCCTCAAGCAGGTCGCCACCCTGCACGCCAGCCATTACACCCCGGTCACCGCCAAACTGATTCCGACCGGCGAACTGGCCCCCGTGGCCGGCACGCCGATGGACTTCACCAAACCGACCACCATCGGCCAGCACATCAAGGCCGATCACCCGCAACTGAAATTTGCCGAACCGCAACACGGTGGCTTCGATTTCAACTGGGCGCTGGACACCAAGGGGGACGTCAGCAAACTCGCCGCCGAAGTCAGCGACCCGCAATCCGGTCGGCATTTGCAGCTGTTCACCAACGAACCGGGCGTGCAGTTCTACACCAGCAACTTCCTCGACGGCACGGTCAAGGGCAAGGGGGGCAAGGTCTATCCGCACTGGGGCGCGTTCACTCTGGAGACCCAGCACTACCCCGACTCGCCGAACCAGCCGAACTTCCCGAGCACCCGGCTGGATCCGGGACAGACTTACACCCAGAGCGTGGTGTTGAAGTTTTCCGCAAAGTAGCCGCCCTCGCCTCCTTTCTGGAACCGGACGGAACCCGTGGGCTATCCTGCTGCCCACCAAGGTATCGACCGTTTCGGAAAGGAGGTTTGAATGCGTACCCTCGAACTGGCTGGCGTGCAGGTTCCGGTGATTGGCCAGGGCACCTGGCGCATGGGCGAAGACCGCTCGGCGCACAAGCGTGAAGTGGCGGCCCTGCGCAGCGGCATCGAGCTGGGCATGACCCTGATCGACACCGCCGAAATGTACGCCGAGGGCGGTGCCGAAAGCGTGGTCGGTGAAGCCATCACCGGCCTGCGCGATCAAGTGTTTCTGGTCAGCAAGGTCTACCCGCACAACGCCAGCCGCAAAGGCATTCCTCAGGCCTGCGAACGCAGCCTGCGCCGGCTCGACACCGATTACATCGACCTCTATCTGCTGCATTGGCGCGGCCAGTATCCGCTGGACGAAACCGTCGAGGCCTTCGAGCGCCTGCGCGAGGACGGCAAGATCGGTCGCTGGGGCGTGTCGAACTTCGATGTCGACGACCTCGAAGAACTGTCTTCATCGGCCTGCGCGACCAATCAGGTGCTGTACAACCTGGAAGAGCGCGGCATCGAATTCGACCTGCTGCCGTGGTGCCAGCAACAGCGCATGCCGCTGATGGCGTACTGCCCGATCGGCCAGGGCGGCGCGATGCTCGCCGAGCCGGTGCTGAAACAGATTGCCGCTCGTCACGGCGTGACCCCGGCACAGGTTTCGCTGGCGTGGATTCTGCGTCAGGATGGGGTGATTGCGATTCCCAAGGCCGTGCGCCCGGAACACGTGCAGCTCAATGCACAAGCGGCGCAGCTGCAACTCGATGCCGGGGATCTGGCGGCGCTGGACCAGGCGTTTCACGCGCCACAACGCAAGCAGCGGCTGGCCATGGTCTGAGCCACCGCCGACTGACAGAGGGCTTCGCCATGAGAAGCACTGATCAGGACGATCCATTCAACCTGCAACGTTTCGTGCTCGCCCAGGACCCGGTGTTCGAGCGGGTCCAGCGCGAGCTCGGCGAGGGCCGCAAGCGCAGCCACTGGATGTGGTTTGTGTTCCCGCAGTTCGCCGGGCTCGGCGGCAGTGAGATGTCCCGGCGCTTCGCCATCGGCTCCGCCGGTGAAGCCCGGGCCTATCTGGCCCATGAGCTGCTCGGCGCCCGGCTGCGCACCTGCGCGCAGCTTGTGCTCAATGTGCCGCAGCGTTCGATTGCCGAGATTTTCGGCCACCCGGACGACCTGAAATTCCACTCATCGATGACCCTGTTCGCCCAGTTCGCCGACGACGACAGCCTCTGGCATCAAGCGCTGGAGCGTTACTTCCACGGCATTCAGGACGAATGGACCCTGCAGTTGCTGGACTCAAAACAGGCCCAGTTGGCCCCCGATCAGGGTTGAGAAATCGTCGTCGACAAACGGCAGGATCGCATCCGCCACCGGTTGCAGCTGGCGGGTGATGTAATGGTCGTAGTCGATGGCTGCGCGGCGCACTTCCAGCGGCTCGGGCCCGGCCAGGGTGATGACGTAGCTGATCCAGCCGCCGTTCTGGTATTGCCGCGGGCGACCGTGCTCTGCGTTGTAATCATCGGCCAGGCGTGCGGCGCGCACATGCGGCGGCACGTTGCGTTCGTAGTCGTCGAGGGTGCGGCGCAGGCGCTTGCGGTAGACCAGTCGTTCGTCGAACTCGCCGGCCAACGTCTTGCGCACGTACTCGCGCACATAATCCTGATACGGCTTGCGCTGGAAGATCCGCTCGTACAGCTCCTGCTGGAACTGCCGGGCCAGCAGCGACCAGTCGGTGCGCACGGTTTCCAGGCCTTTGTAGACCATTTCCTCGCTGCCGTCGGCGCGGGTCACCAGGCCGGCATAGCGCTTTTTACTGCCCTCCTCGGCGCCGCGAATGGTAGGCATCAGGAACCGTTTGTAGTGGGTTTCGAACTGCAATTCCAGGGCGCTTTCCAGCCCGTACTGCTCGCGCACATGTTCGCGCCACCAGTCGTTGACGTGCGCAACCAATGCCCGGCCGATTTGCGCGGCCTCCTCCTGACCGTGGGGACGACGCAGCCAGACGAAGGTCGAATCGGTATCGCCATAGATCACCGCGTGACCCTCGGCTTCGATCAGTTGCCGGGTACGCAGCATGATTTCATGGCCGCGCAAAGTGATCGACGACGCCAGCCGCGTATCGAAAAACCGGCAACCGCTAGAACCGAGCACGCCGTAGAAGGCGTTCATGATGATCTTCAGCGCCTGGGACAACGGCGCGTTGTGCTCGCGTTTGGCAGTCTCGCGACCCTCGGCGACCCGGGCGACGATGGACGGCAGGCAATGCCGGGTGCGAGAGAAACGCGCGCCGCGAAAACCCGGCACCGAATCGGCGTCATCCGGATGCTGCAAGCCTTCGATCAACCCCACCGGGTCGATCAGGAAGGTGCGGATGATCGACGGATAAAGGCTCTTGTAGTCAAGCACCAGCACCGATTCGTACAGACCCGGCTGCGAGTCCATAACAAACCCGCCGGGGCTGGCCTGCGGCGGATTGGTGCCAAGGTTTGGCGCCACAAAACCCTGGCGGTGCATCAACGGCATGTACAAATGGGTGAACGCCGCCACCGAACCGCCACTGCGATCCGCCGGCAGACCGGTGACGCTGGCACGCTCCAGCAAGAATTTCAGCAGATCGGTTTTGGCGAAGATCCGCGTGACCAGTTCGCAGTCCTTGAGGTTGTACTTGGCCAGCGCCGGTTTGTCCTCGGCGAACATGCGGTTGATTTCGTCCATGCGCTGGTACGGGTTGTCGATCGACTTGCCCTCGCCGAGCAAAGTCCGGGCGACGTTCTCCAGGCTGAACGACGGAAAACTCCAGGTCGCCGAACGCAGGGATTCGATGCCATCGATGATCAACCGCCCCGCCGCTGCCGCGAAGTAATGATTGCGGCTGCCGTGTTCGCGCCACTGCATTTCCTCGCCGCCGCGCCCGAGCTTGAGCGGCACGCCGAGGCGTCGGGCGTGTTCATGGAGGATGCGCAGGTCGAACTGCACGAGGTTCCAGCCGATGATTGCGTCGGGGTCGTGGCGGGCGAACCAGTCGTTGAGTTTCTTCAGGATCAGCGTGCGCGATTCGCAGTACTCGAGATCGAAGTCGACAATGCTGTCATCACCGTTGGGCGCGCCGAGCATATACACCTGCCGTTCGCCGCAGCCCTCCAGCGCGATGGAATACAACTCGCCCTGCTCGGTGGTTTCGATGTCCAGCGAGACCAGTCGCAGTTGCGGACGATAGTCGGGTGCAGGCTTGAGATGAGCGTTGAGCAGCACACCGTCGGCATCGGGCGTGCCGCTGAACCACACCGGCGCCGTAATGAAACGCTCCATCAGGTAGCGCTCGGGCGGCCGTACATCGGCTTCGAAGACATCGACACTGTGGCGGTTAAGCGCCGTTTCCAGGCGCATCAACTGGCCGTGTTGCTGGCAATACAGCCCGAGCACCGGGCGATGCTCGAAATCCTGCAGGGCCAGGGGGCGCAGTTCGACGTTCTTTTCGTCCGCCAGCACCCGCTCGGCCTGCTCGCGCTGCGCCGCCGGGATGAACGCCACCGACGGCTGATGCGGCAGGCGCACGCGGCGCGGCCCGGCGTCGGTCGCCAGCCAGAACTCGACTTCGGTGCCGGCCGGGGTGTCACGCCAATGCCGGGTCAGGACGAAGCCCTGCTGTAAATCCACCGCTGCGACCTCAAGAATTGATTCAGACGGGCATTCTACGCGGCATTGCCGCCTCCGGTGGCAAAGGCCTCGCCAGGAAAAAACCGTCAAATGACGTTTTTTGCGTGTTATCTGCCGTTTTGCGACCTTGCTCTGTGCGCCACGGTCTACGATGCTTGGAGAACAACGACAACACCTGAGTAACCGCCATGAAAACCGTCGCCCAGCTGCTCAAGCTCAAAGATCAGAAAAATCAGGAAGTGCACCAGATCAAGCCCGATCACATGGTGCTCGAAGCGCTGATGAAGATGGCCGAGAAAAACGTCGGCGCCTTGCTCGTGGTGGAAGACGAAAAAGTGGTGGGCATCATCAGCGAGCGTGATTACGCACGCAAACTGGTGCTCCATGGACGCTCCTCGGTGGGCACCCCGGTGCGTGACATCATGGTGGCGAACGTGATCACGGTGGATACCCACCAGACCGTCGACACCTGCCTGAGCATCATGTCCGACAAACGCCTGCGTCACTTGCCGGTGGTGGAAAACGGCAAACTGCTGGGCCTGCTGTCAATCGGCGACCTGGTCAAGGAAGCGATTGCCGAACAGGCCGAGCTGATCAAACAGCTGGAGCAGTACATTCGCGGGGAGTGATCAAACGGGCCAATGCCTTGCAAAGACCGGCGCCAGCACCGGGTGCCGGTCGATGCGTTGCAGCCACGCATAAAACCCCGGCCGGGCCTGGCGCAAGTGTTCGCGGGTGCCGGCCCAGCGTGTGACCACTGCGGCCAATACGTCCAGCGCCCCCGGTGTTTCATCGTCCAGATACAGCTCGGCGGAAAACTGGTCGGCGAACACTTCCCACATCCAGTGCAATCGCTCCCGGGCGCCGGTCATCAAGTTCTGCCGCGATGCTTCGTCCGGCATCACCAGCCAACGCTCGGGGTAATCGATGACACCGATGGCCCCGTAGCAATTGCTGACGATGTAGACCAGACCGCGAATGGCCTGATCACGATCAGAAGCGCTGGCCGGCAACAAACCGGATGTTGGAAAACTCAACCCGAGATGAATCAGGATCGCTGCGCTTTCGGTCAGTGCGCTGCCATCGGGCAGTTGCAGGGTCGGAATCTGCTTGAGCGGATTGAGCCTGGCCAATTCCTGCGCCGCTTCGGCGCTGGCTTCGGTGTCGATGAAGCGGTAGGCGATCTGGCACAGTTCGAGCGCGGCCTCGATGGCCGCTGCCCCTGAATTCCTGTGGCCGTAAAGTTGATACATGTTCCCCCCCTCTAAATAGCGACTCCCCGTCTGCCCTGGAGTGTAGAAGGCGCGGCGGATATCGCCGCCGCGAGCCGATGACTGAATCGTCAATCCCGAGCCATGCAGCGCCGATAACGCTCATCGACCCGTTTGGCGAACCACGCGGTGGTCAGTTTGCGAGTGATCTTCGGGCTTTGCAGGACAATCCCCGGCAGCACCGCCCGGGGCAATGATTTGCCTTCTGCCTTGTCCGCCAGTTCGAAGACCCGTTGATACAGTTTTGTTTCTTCAAACCCCAGGGTGTTGCCCTTCTCCAGTTGCTCGCGGATCACCGGATTGCGCATGCCCAATGAGTTGCCAAGCTTGCGCACCGCCAGTTCGGTGGTACCCGGCATGATCGAGTCGTAGCGGATCAGGTCGCCATCCAGCGCCAGCGGCACACCCGACACGCGACTGACCGCATTCTGAAACGCCGCATTGCGACTGGCGTACCACCCGGCGTTGAAGTCGGCGAAACGGTACAGCGGTTCGCGATAACCCACCGGGTAACCCAGCAAATGGGCGATGCCGAAATACATGCCGCCTCGGCGGGTGAACACTTCGTGGCGAATCGTGCCGCTCACCGGATACGGATACCCCTTGGCGTGCTGCTCGGCGAACTCGATGCTGACCTGCATCGGCCCGGCGGTGTGCACCGGGTTGAAGCCGCCAAACAGCGTGCGCCCCATCGGCACCATGCCGATGAAGTCATCGAAAATGGCGCTCAGGTCTTTCTCGGTACGTGCCGCGCTCAGGCGTTCGCTGTAGCTCTTGCCGTTGGGCGAGCGCACCTGCAAGGCGCCGCTGACCAACAGGCTCGGGATGTGCACTTTGGCGGCACGCCGGTCGATCTCGTCGCGGGCGATCTTGCCCAGGCCCGGTACCGGCGGGTCGACCTGAAAGTTGGATTCCTGCTCGGCGACGGCCAGCACCGAACACAGGTTTTGCGTGGTCGGGCTGATACCCTGGGCAGCGAACGCAGTGTAGATGTCCGTGGCCCAGCCCTGGCGGTCGACGGTTTTCGCCGGCAGCAGGCGCACGATCTGCGCCTTGACCTCGGCCGGCGGGCGCGGGGCCGGTTCCCGGCTGCGCTGCCCGGCGCAACCGGCCAGCACCAGCAACGCGGCGAGGCTGAGAAATAATCGAGGGCTTTGCATAACGCTCCATGAAGTCCGTTGAGCCGGGTTTACCCTACGCCCAATCCCGGGTTGCAGGATAGGACTACGGGCCGGCGACGCTGTTCCATCACCCCGTTTGGCAGGCCGACTGGCCGTGCCCGCCCGCTGATCCATACTTGCTGCTGCACACTCAGTGGCAAAGGGCACGCGAGGAGGACAGACCATGAACCGCAGTGACGTTCTGATCATCGGCGCGGGCCCCACCGGACTGGTACTGGCCCTGTGGCTGAGCAAACTGGGCGTGCGCGTACGCATCCTCGACAAGACCTCCGGCCCCGGCACCACCTCGCGAGCACTGGCGGTGCAGGCGCGAACGCTTGAACTGTACCGGCAACTGGACCTCGCCGAAGCCGTGGTGCGCAATGGTCACCGGGTGGCGGCGGCGAATTTCTGGGTCAAGGGCAAAGCCGTGGCGCAAATGCCGCTGAACCGGATCGGCGAAGGGCTGACGCCCTATGCTTTCCTGGAAATCTACCCGCAGGACGAACACGAACGGTTGCTGATCGACCGCCTCGAAGACTACGACGTGACGGTCGAGCGCAACACCACGCTGGAGAGTTTCACGGAAAACGGCGACGGCCTCACCGCCCATTTGCGTCTGCCGGATGGCGAGCAGGAGATCTGTCAGGCCTGCTATCTGGCGGGTTGTGACGGCGCCCGGTCGGTGGTGCGCAAGACCCTCGATACCGGTTTTCCCGGTGGCACCTATCAGCAGATTTTTTATGTCGCCGACGTAAAGGCCAGCGGCCCGGCGCTCAACGGCGAGTTGCATCTGGATCTGGATGAGGCGGACTTTCTGGCAGTGTTCCCGCTGGCCGGCGAAGGTCGCGCGCGACTGATCGGCACGGTGCGCGACGAACGTGCGGATCGCGCCGAAACCCTGGAGTTTTCCGATGTCAGCAGCCGCGCCATCGAGCATTTGAACGTGCACATCGAGGACGTCAACTGGTTCTCCACTTACCGCGTGCATCATCGGGTGGCGGATCACTTTCGCAAAGGCCGGGCGTTTCTGCTTGGCGACGCGGCCCACGTGCACAGCCCCGCCGGCGGTCAAGGCATGAACACCGGCATCGGCGATGCGATCAACCTGGCGTGGAAACTCGCGGCGGTGCTCGGCGGCGCAGCCACGCCAAAGCTGCTCGACAGCTACGAAACCGAACGCATCGCCTTCGCCCGGCGCCTGGTGTCGACTACCGACAAGGTCTTCAGTTTCGTCACCGCCGAAGGACGAATGGCCGACCTGTTGCGCACACGGCTGGCACCGTTCGTGATCCCGAAAATGGCCTCATTCGAGACCAGTCGCGAATTCCTGTTTCGCACGGTGTCGCAAATCACCGTCAACTACCGGGGCATGGCGTTGAGTGAAGGCGTGGCCGGGCATGTGCACGGCGGCGACCGCTTGCCGTGGGCCCTTGATGGCGAGGGGGATAATTACGAACCGCTGCGCAACCCGTGCTGGCAGGTGCATGTGTACGGCGACACCAGCGACGAAATGATCGCCTGGTGCAATGAACATCACTTGCCGCTGCACGTGTTCGACTGGCGCCCGGCGTTTGAAACGGCAGGACTGGGGCGCAACGGTTTTTACCTGCTGCGCCCGGATACTTACGTGGCGATTGCCGACAACAGCGCGGATCCGAAGGTGATCGAACGGTACTTTCGTGATCACGGGATCCGCCCGTTTTTCTCCTGATTCAAGAACACCACAAACCACTGTGGGAGCGAGCCTGCTCGCGATGGCGTCTTATCAGACAACACTGCATTGACTGACATACCGCTATCGCGAGCAGGCTCGCTCCCACAGTGGGCTTCGCGGTTTTGCTTAAATCCCGGCCAGGGCCAGGTCCATCGCAAAGTAGGTGAAGATCAGGTCCGCACCCGCGCGCTTGATCGCACCGAGGCTTTCGCGCACCACGCGGTCTTCGTCGATGGCCCCGGCCTGGGCGCCGAACTTGATCATCGCGTACTCGCCGCTGACCTGATATGCCGACAGCGGCAGGTTCGAGGCTTCACGGATGTCGCGGATGATGTCGAGGTAGGCGCCGGCCGGTTTGACCATCAGCGCATCGGCGCCTTCCTGCTCGTCGAGCAGCGATTCGCGCAGGGCTTCGCGGCGGTTCATCGGGTTCATCTGATAGCTTTTGCGGTCGCCCTTCAGCGCGCTGCCACCGGCCTCGCGGAACGGGCCGTAAAGCGCCGAGGCGAATTTGGTCGAGTAGGCCATGATCGGAATCTGCGTGAACCCGGCATCGTCCAGCGCCCGGCGAATCGCCCGCACCTGGCCGTCCATTGCCGCCGACGGTGCGATCACATCGGCACCGGCACGGGCGGCGGCCACGGCTTGCTTGCCGAGGTTGATCAGGGTCTGGTCGTTGTCGACTTCATGGTTATGCATCACACCGCAATGGCCATGGTCGGTGTACTCGCAGAAGCAGGTGTCGGACATCACGATCATTTCCGGCACGGCGTCCTTGGCGATCCGCGACATGCGCGACACCAGACCGTTTTCGCGCCAGGTGTCGCTGCCGTTGGCGTCCAGATGGTGGGACACGCCGAAGGTCATCACCGACTTGATCCCGGCCCGGGCATAGCGCTCGATCTCGCTGGCCAGTTTGCGCTCCGGAATGCGCATCACGCCGGGCATGCTCTTGATCGGCACGAAGTCGTCGATTTCTTCCTCGACGAAGATCGGCAGCACCAGATCGTTGAGCGAAAACTCGGTTTCCTGGAACAGGCTGCGCAGGCTCGCATTGCGGCGCAGACGGCGTGGACGTGCTTCGGGGAACTGACTGGACATGGGGCCTTTCCTGAAAAACGGGCAGATGAGACGAAAGTCGTAGGGGGCGAAGCTTATGCCTTGCGGGGGACGGGGTACAAACCTGGATCAATCAACAGTGCATTACCGGGCGCGCAATAATGTGCGCACCCGGCTCACACCGACTTATGAAGGGATGGTCAACCCGCGCACCACCGCCGGCCGCGCCAGAAAGCGCTCCAGCACCCGGGTGACGTTCGGGAAGTCCTTGATGCCGACCAGATCGCCCGCCTCGTAGAAACCGATCAGGTTGCGCACCCACGGGAACGTGGCGATGTCGGCGATGGTGTAGCGCTCGCCCATGATCCAGTCACGCCCTTCGAGGCGGGTGTTGAGGACGCTGAGCAGGCGTTTGCTTTCGTCGACGTAGCGGTCGCGGGGACGCTTGTCTTCGTAGTCCTTGCCGGCGAATTTGTTGAAGAAACCGAGCTGTCCGAACATCGGGCCGATGCCGCCCATCTGGAACATCAGCCACTGAATGGTTTCGTAGCGCAGCGCGCCTTCCTGGGCGAGCAACTGGCCGCTTTTGTCGGCGAGGTAAATCAGGATCGCGCCGGACTCGAACAACGGCAGCGGTTTGTCTTCCGGGCCATGGGGGTCGAGGATCGCCGGGATTTTGTTGTTCGGGTTCAGCGAGAGGAATTCCGGGGACATCTGATCGTTGGTGTCGAAGCCCACGCGGTGCGGCTCGTAGGGCAGACCGATCTCTTCGAGCATGATCGAGACCTTGACGCCGTTGGGGGTCGGCAGGGAATAGAGCTGAATCCAGTCAGGGTACTGCGCCGGCCATTTCTGGGTGATCGGGAACGCGGACAGATCGGTCATGTGTAGCATCCAGTCACAAAATGAAAGGCCTGAGCATAATCCACGTTTTCCGCGCTGGCTCGGGTTCTTTTTGTCGCTTTCTTAATTTCGCAACATCCTGTCGCTAACCTCCACTCAAGCCGTTCAGCGTTGCCTTTAGAGTGCGTCCCGGCAATCGGATCGAACCAAAAGGCCTGTGAGGGCTCCAAGAAAGCCAATCAAGACAGGGAAGACACCCGGCTCCGGCAGCCCGTGGTGCAGAGGTTTGTCAGCCTTAACCAAACACGCTGAAGAATCCTTATCTCATGACGAACTTGATGAAAGTCGCCAGACGCTTCAAACATCGCGCCTACGTTGCCCTGCCCTCGCTGCTGGCGATGAGCGCGCTGTTCCTGTCCCTGGAGTCCAGCGAAAGCCGCGCGCAACCGGTGGACGGCACCCAGACCCTGATCTTTCTGCGTCACGGGGAAAAACCTGCCGGCGGCCTCGGCCAGCTCAACTGCCAGGGCTTGAACCGCGCCCTCGAACTGTCGACCCTGCTGCCGGAAAAATTCGGCAAGGCCGACTATGTGTTCGCCGCCAACCCGACGCGCAATGTCGAGGAAGGCGAGCTGGACAACTCATACAGCTACATCCGCCCCCTGATGACCATCAGCCCCGCCGCGATCAAGCTCGGCCTGCCGGTGAACATCGAGTTCTCGGCCAATGACACCAGCGATCTGGCCCGGGAACTGATCGCCGACAAGTACCACAACTCGATCATCTACACCGCGTGGTCCCACGGTTACCTGCCGGAGCTGATCAACAAGGTCGCCGGCAAGGCGGTGGGCGAGAAACAGACCATCACCGAGGACTGGGCGTCCGGCGACTATGACTCGCTGTATGTGCTGACCCTGACCTGGCACAACGGCAAGGCCAGCCTGCAGAGCCACAGTTACAAGCAGGGGCTGGACAATGGCAAGGTCACTTGCCCGACTTGAGTGTTGTGCTGTCTGCTCTACCCCTTTCGCGAGCAAGCCCGCTCCCACATTCAATCTTGTGCCGAACTCAAATGACGGGTTCAGCTGATTTCCATTGTGGGAGCGGGCTTGCCCGCGAAGAGGCCGCTGAATAGCATCAAGCTTTCTGATCCAGGCGATCATGCAGATATTCAAGGACTGCTTTCTGCTCCCCCGCAAACTCGATCCGCGCGCCCTTCTTCTCGCGCTGAAACACATACATCGGGTCGTAATACTCACGCAGCAAGCCTTCGATCCAGCCCCGGTGCAAGTCCACCGAACCGCTGCTCCCCTGCTCGGCCAGTGCGTCTTCCATCAACAGCAGCATCCGCCGGTGGCGTTCGCCGCCCAGACGTTTCTGCACATTGTTCAGGCTCTCGAGCAAGCGTTCGGAGAACAGCTCGAAACCCTGCTCGCCATGTACCGTCGAAAACTCGGCCGACAGGTCCACCACATAATCGCGCAGGATCCGCTGCACCCGATCCTCGAAGCTGTCTTCCAGCCAGACCATCGGGTAGTGCTGCATGCCCTGATACAACGGCAGCGGCAGCGCGCAACTGCCCACCACCCTGCTCTCGTCTTCGAGGACGAACTGGTCGATACCGGCGTCGCGTTTCTTGAGGAGGTCGATGGCCAGGCGGTTTTCGAAGTCGATGTTCGATGGCTGGCCGGTGGCGCGCTTCCCGAAGCTGGAGCCGCGATGGTTGGCGTGGCCTTCCAGGTCCAGGCCGTTGCGCAATTGCACCAGCAGTTCGGTCTTGCCGGTGCCGGTCATGCCGCCCAACAGCACGAAATCACATTGGTTTACGGCTTGTTCAAGGGTGTCGATCAGGAAGTTGCGCAGTGCCTTGTAGCCGCCACCGATGCGCGGATAGTCGATCCCGGCTTCGCTCTTGAGCCACTGCTGGGTGATCTGCGAGCGCAGGCCACCGCGAAAACAATAGAGATACCCGTCGGGATGGGCCCGGGCGAATTCGGCCCAGGCCTCGATGCGTTCGGCCTTCACCGCGCCGGACACCAAATGGTGGCCCAGTTCGATAGCGGCCTGCTGGCCATGCTGCTTGTAGCAGGTGCCGACCTTTTGCCGTTCGAGGTCATTCATCAGCGGCAGGTTGACCGCGCCGGGGAACGCGCCCTTGTGAAATTCGACCGGCGCGCGGGCATCCATCAGCGGCCGGTCGTTGAGGAAAATATCGCGGTAATCGGTGCAGTCGCGGAGCATCAAATCACCTCGACTGCGTGGGTCTGTCGCTCGACCAGTTCGCCGATCGGCGCCAGGTTCAGGCCCAGCTCAGCGGCCACGGCGAGAAATTCGGCGTTGCCTTCCGGAGTCACGGCCAGCAGCAGGCCGCCGCTGGTCTGCGGATCGCACAACACCCGCTTGTGCAGTTCCTGCACACGTCCGAGCTTGCTTGAATAGCTGTCGAAATTGCGCAAGGTGCCGCCGGGGACACAGCCCTGATCGAGGTAGTACTCGACGCTGTCCAGACGCGGCACGCGGTCATAGGCGATACGCGCGGTGAGGTGGCTGCCGTCGGCCATTTCCACCAGATGCCCGAGCAGGCCGAAACCGGTGACGTCGGTCATCGCGGTCACTCCGGACAACTTGCCGAAACGGCTACCGGGTTTGTTCAGCGTACACATCCAGTCCCGGGCCACGCCGATGTCGGCGTTACGCAGCTTGCCCTTCTTTTCCGCGGTGGTGAGGATGCCGATGCCCAGCGGTTTGGTCAGGTACAGCAGGCATCCGGCGGTGGCGGTGTCGTTGCGCTTCATGAAGCGCTTTTCCACCAGACCGGTGACGGCCAGGCCGAAGATCGGCTCCGGCGCATCGATCGAATGGCCGCCGGCCAGGGGAATACCCGCCGCGTCGCACACCGCGCGACCACCGCGAATCACTTCCCGCGCCACTTCCGGCGCCAGCACATTGACCGGCCAGCCGAGGATGGCAATGGCCATCAACGGGTCACCGCCCATGGCGTAGATATCGCTGATGGCGTTGGTCGCCGCGATCCGGCCGAAGTCGAACGGGTCATCGACGATCGGCATGAAGAAGTCGGTGGTCGACACCACACCGCGTTCGGCATCGATTTCATACACCGCCGCGTCATCACGCGAGGCGTTGCCGACCCACAGTTTCGGGTCGAGGTTCTGCGCGCCGCTGCCGGCAAGGATCACTTCCAGCACCTGCGGCGAAATCTTGCAGCCGCAACCGGCACCGTGGCTGTATTGGGTCAGACGGATGGGTTCGCTCATGGGGCAACCTCTGGCTGGGAATGGGGCGGATTCTAGCAGAGGGGGTTGGGAAGAAGGTTTCCGCCACCCATGCAATCTCCGCCTCCAGGGCCATGAACCTACTGCTGCACCTCGGCAAAGATCTCGGTGATCGGTCGATGCGGCTGGCGCTTTTGCAGTTGGCGTACCTGCTCACTCAGCCGCAGCAACTCTTCACTCGGTTTGGCCCACTGCTCTTTCGGCAGCGGTTCCGACCATTGGCGCATGGCCTCGGGCAGCGCCTGTTTGCCGATTCTTTCGAGGCGGCGCACTTCCCATTCGACGAGGTGGTTGGGAATCGTCCACAAGGTCATGACGTGATAGAGGTACCAGAAGAAACCCGACAGCCGCGAACGAGAGCCGTCGCGGATCTGCTGGTGCATGCGCGCTCGGGCATTGCGGAAGGTGTGCAGGCCTTCGTGGGGCGGGTCGTCGGGGCCTTGCAGGTCTTGCAGATCCTGGATCGATTTGAGGTCGTTGACCTCGTATTCCATGTAGCCGCGAATGGCTTCCCAATGGCTGATGGCGAGCGGCAGGCCGGCGCATTGGAATTCGAGGCTGGTGAGGGTTTCGCCGTGGTAGAAGCCGATGCCCATGCCGTATTGGCGGTGGATGCCGTATTGGGTGGCACCTTGGGCTTCGATGATCCAGGCGGAGAGGGATTCCCAAGGGACAAAGACTGGTTCGGTGGCGCCTTCGGGCATGAAGCAGACTTCGCGGCGTTGGCGGTTGAAGCGGGTCGGGATGATTGAGGCGCGTTTTTTGTGGTTGTGGTGCCAGACGGCCAGTCCTATGGACAGCATTGCAAATGCGGTCAGCAATCCCAGTTTTGATGACGGAAAAAATAATTCCTCCGCAAACTCCCAGGAATACAGCCAGTCGTACCCCAACACGAGACCAAAACAAAAACTGAATATAGGTAGTAAGACAGACCACATGAAGGTCATGGTTAGTGCCCCCCCTAAAATCACCTGCCACGAAAATATTTGCGGTGATCCTAATCCGAAATCCATGTACCCATCATTCAGCTCGCCAATATGCGGACCATAAGATGGCATTTGAGTTGGCAAGGGTAGCGGCGCAAGATAAGTAACCTTTCCACTTGGAAACGGCTCCGTATCTCCTGCCTTTTTGGGTTGTTCAAGCTGCTGCACAACCAATGGCTCGACGAGATTATTCGGCATGATCGGCCTGCTCTAAAAACTGGGTTTCGACAAGCAAAATCGGCGGTTTCTCTTTGACGAGTTCAGGAGCAACCACTGAAAAATGACCATCACCCCGAGGATCGATATGAATGACACGGGTGCGCGATGTCCATTCACCTTTGTCGTTCAAGTTCTGAACACAAACGGCCAATTCCAGAGTTTCCTTCGCTGGCGTGAATTCGGCCCCCGTTCGCTGTTTGGGAAAACAATTCATGCGCGGCGCTTACCCGTAGATCCCGTGCGCTGCACCTCGGCAAAGATCTCGGTGATCGGCCGATGCGGCTGGCGCTTTTGCAGCTGGCGTACCTGCTCGCTCAGCCGCAGCAACTCTTCACTCGGTTTGGCCCACTGCTCTTTCGGCAGCGGTTCCGACCATTGGCGCATGGCCTCGGGCAGCGCTTGCTTGCCGATCCGTTCGAGGCGGCGCACTTCCCATTCGACGAGGTGGTTGGGAATCGTCCACAAGGTCATGACGTGATAGAGGTACCAGAAGAAACCCGACAGCCGCGAACGAGAGCCGTCGCGGATCTGCTGGTGCATGCGCGCGCGGGCATTGCGGAAGGTGTGCAGGCCTTCGTGGGGTGGGTCGTCGGGGCCTTGCAGGTCTTGCAGATCCTGGATCGATTTGAGGTCGTTGACCTCGTATTCCATGTAGCCGCGAATGGCTTCCCAGTGGCTGATGGCGAGCGGCAGGCCAGCGCATTGGAATTCGAGGCTGGTGAGGGTTTCGCCTTCGTAGAAGCCGATGCCCATGCCGTATTGGCGGTGGATGCCGTATTGGGTGGCACCTTGGGCTTCGATGATCCAGGCGGAGAGGGATTCCCAAGGGACGAAGACCGGTTCGGTGGCGCCTTCGGGCATGAAGCAGACTTCGCGGCGTTGGCGATTGAAGCGGGTCGGGATGATTGAGGCGCGTTTTTTGTGGTTGTGGTGCCAGACGCCGAGGGTGATGAGCAGCATGAATGGGCCAGTGAACGATATGTTCTCGCAGGCTATTTCAAAGATACCGACCATCGAGTCCCAGATGGCTTCCTGCCCGTACCCAAAAATAACTCCCAAAAACCCGGTAATCAGTGGGAATAAGAAAACTACTGTGAAAGACACGCTCAATGGTCCACCCAATACGACCTGCCAAGAAAAGACTTGTGGCGACCCCAACCCAAAGTCCATGTACTCATTATTCAACTCACCGATATGTGGGCCGTAAGGTGGCATTAGTGTTGGTAATGGCAGCGGAGAGACATAAGTAATTTGCCCACTCGGAAACGGCTCCGTATCTCCTGCCTTTCTGGGTTGTTCAAGCTGCTGCACAACCAATGGCTCGATGAGATTATTCGGCATGATCGGCCTGCTCTAAAAACTGGGTTTCGACAAGCAAAATCGGCGGTTTCTCTTTGACGAGTTCAGGAGCAACCACTGAAAAATGACCATCACCCCGAGGATCGATATGAATGACACGGGTGCGCGATGTCCATTCACCTTTGTCGTTCAAGTTCTGAACACAAACGGCCAGCTCCAAAATTTCTTTCGCGGGAGTGAACTCAGAATCAGGATCTACCGGGTACTGCAGACAAAGCACCAGTTTCTCTCGCGTAGATTGAACAATACGTGAGCTCCTGACGATCTCATCACTGATCACTTCCTTGCGCTCTCGCGGCGCTCCTCGGCTATGCAAGGGAATGGAGATACGGTGCGCGCCGATACCTAATCGATATTTCGATTTGCCCCCCAAAGGAGGCAGAAGATCACTCAACGTCAGTCTTGGTAGCACCAAGTGGATATCGCTGGGTTTGGCTTTGAACAACAGTTTTTTCAGCCAGGAGTCGTATGGATTTGGGCCAAGTTGCGCATAAGGCGCGTGGATCAGAAAGGCCAGATAACTCTGATAGTCATCCAGTGTGTGATCACCGCGCATTTCCGTGTCCCGGCTCCAAGGCGTGATCTTCAGCCACTTGTCGTGGGCGCTAAGGTTGTAGCGGTTGAACAGCCAGGTGCCGCTGAGTTCCAAAACGGTGAACAGCGCACCCGCCAAATTGAAGCGGAAGAACACTGTTGATAGACGTGTACCGGCGGCGGCCCAGGCAGCAGTTCGTGAAGCCTTGTTCGGAGCAGTCAATACAGTGAAAGAGGCGTGGACGGTATGACTCAGTCCGTAAGCGTTAACCGTTACCATGCCACCAGCGCCTATTGTGGCTAGCGCAGCTGCCCCCTGCGCCGAGTGCTCGCCACTACGAATCGCTTGCTGCCAATTTTTTTCCTGGTTGTTAAAACTCATCGCTGATGACACCAAACCAAAGCCATAAGTGAAGAAACCCAACCCAATATGTAACATCCCCATCTGTACATTCACATTCAACAATGCATGGTGCTGAAGCCCTGCAACAAGCGCAGCTCCACGAGCTTTCATCGCCGTATCTGCAAGACTCTGCGCCGCAGTGAACCCAGCTGCTCCCGTCGCAGCCAAAGCAGAAAAAAAGTCCGCCTGCTTCTTCTTGTCTCGGGTCTGCTTCATCAACTCCCGATAAGCCCCCACCAAATTCACCACCTGCACCAAAACCACCACCAACCCCATCCCTTCCGTCTTCACCAGACTCCCCGCCGACACCCCACCCTGTCTCTTATACACATCTGACGCTGCCGACG
>NZ_QWFC01000012.1:0-108356 GCF_003576265.1 Pseudomonas sp. 91RF | reverse complement strand
GTGAAACGATGCATCGCCGATGGTAGTGTGGGGTTTCCCCATGTGAGAGTAGGTCATCGTCAAGATTAAATTCCGAAACCCCAATTGCGAAAGCAGTTGGGGTTTTGTTTTGCCCGCAGGAAAGTTTTTTGCCGGCAACAGCGAACAAATTTGCACAGTTATTTTCGAATCAGAACACTAGAATAGACCCCATCTTTTTCGGAGCCAGAGCCCTTATGTCAGATTCGGTTGACGCCCCCGGGCTGTCAGATTTACCGCTGGATGACTTGGTGGCCTGCCATGAGTGCGACTTGCTGATGCGCAAGCCCAAGCTTGCTCACGGCGAAAAAGCCCTCTGCCCACGCTGCGGTTACGAACTATATGCACACCGTCATAACGTGGTGCAGCGTAGTCTTGCCCTGGTCATTGCCGCACTGTTGCTCTATGTGCCGGCGAACTTTTTACCCATCATGCAGCTCAATGTTCTCGGGCAATCGTCGCAGGACACTGTCTGGAGCGGCGTTGTCGGTCTGTTCAATACCGATATGCGCGGTGTTTCAGTCGTCGTATTCCTGTGCAGCATGGCGATCCCACTGCTGAAACTGCTGTGTCAGTTGATCGTGTTGCTGACCATCCGTTTCAACATCGGTCGTTGCTACGGCCTGTTGCTCTACCGCATTTATCACCACCTCAGAGACTGGGGCATGCTTGAGGTCTACCTCATGGGCGTCCTGGTGGCGATCGTCAAACTGGCGGACATGGCGGCCATCACCGTCGGTCTCGGTCTGGCATGTTTCATCGGTTTGTTATTGGTTCAGGTCTGGCTCGAAGTGGTGATGTCACCGCACCAGATCTGGCAGGCGTTATCAGGAGAGGATGCCCATGCGGGCGATTGATGCGGGCATTCTGATCTGTACCGAATGCCACGAACTGAACAAGCAGGATGCCGACAGCGACGTGCAGACCTGCACCCGATGCGGTGCGCTGGTTCACGCCCGACGGCCCAATAGCCTCGCGCGAACCTGGGCGCTGCTGATCACGGCCGCGATCGTCTACATTCCGGCCAACGTCCTGCCGATCATGACGGTCAGTTCGCTGGGCCAGGGTGATCCGAGCACGATCATGTCCGGCGTCATCCAGTTGGTGCAGCACGGCATGATTCCGATTGCTGCCGTGGTGTTCATCGCCAGCATTCTGGTGCCGACCTTCAAGCTGGTGGGTATCGCGTTGCTGCTGTTTTCGGTACAGCGCCGTCAGCCGTTGTCTGCGCGTCAGCGAATCTGGATGTACCGCTTCATCGAGTTCATCGGTCGCTGGTCGATGCTCGACATTTTCGTGATCGCCATTCTGGTGGCGGTCGTCAACTTCGGCCGGCTAGCCAGCGTCGAAGCCAATCTGGGCGCCATCGCCTTCGCCAGTGTGGTGATTCTGACGATGCTCGCCGCTGTCACTTTCGATCCCCGACTGATTTGGGATAACACGGAGTCGGACGCCGACCATGACTGATTTGCCTGTAGCGAAAACCCGACCGGCTTCAAACTGGTCTGCCATTTGGGTACTGCCCCTGATTGCCCTGATCATCGGCGGATGGCTGGGATGGCGTGCCTACAACGAAACCGGCATCGAGATTCAGGTGCGTTTCGAAAGTGGTGAAGGCATCCAGGCCAACAAGACCGAAGTGGTCTACAAAGGCATGTCTGTCGGTAAGGTCAAAGTCCTCAAGCTCGATGACGAAGGTGGTACCAAAGGCGTGATCGCCACCATCGAGATGAACAAGGATGTCGATCAATACCTGAAGACCAGCACCCGCTTCTGGCTAGTCAAACCGAGCGTAACCCTGGCCGGTATCACTGGTCTGGAAACCCTGGTGTCGGGCAACTATGTCGCGATCAGCCCGGGCGAAGGCGAGCCGACCCGCAAGTTCAAGGCTCTGGCCGAAGAGCCGCCGCTGTCGGACTCCAAACCCGGGCTGCACCTGACGATCAAGGCTGATCGCCTGGGTTCGCTGAACCGTGGTAGCCCGGTGTTCTACAAGCAGATCAAAGTCGGCCAGATCAAAAGTTACGTGCTGTCGGAAGACCAGAGCACCGTCGAACTCAAGGTGTTCATCGAGCCGACCTACGCAAAACTCGTGCGCAAACACACGCGTTTCTGGAACGCCAGCGGCATCAGCATCGACGCCAACCTGTCCGGAGTGAAAGTACGCAGCGAGTCCCTGGCCAGCATTGTCGCGGGTGGTATTGCTTTCGCCACGCCAGAGAATCGCAAGGACAGCCCGCCCACCGATCCGAGCTTGCCATTCCGCCTGTACGAAGACTTCGATGCGGCCGCCGCCGGTATCCGCGTGAAGGTCAAACTCAGCGATTTCGAAGGTCTGCAGGCCGGGCGTACGCCGGTGATGTACAAGGGCATTCAGGTCGGTAATCTCAAAGCCCTGAAGATCGATCCTGATCTGTCCAGCGCCACCGCCGAACTGACCCTCGATCCATTGGCCGAAGAATATCTGGTCACCGGTACTCAGTTCTGGGTGGTCAAACCGTCGATTTCCCTTGCCGGCATCACCGGTCTGGAAGCGTTGGTCAAAGGTAACTACATCGCCGTGCGCCCAGGCGACAAGGGCGGTGCACCGCAACGCGAGTTCGAGGCACGGCCAAAAGCGCCGCCTCTGGATCTGAAGGCGCCGGGCCTGCACCTGGTGCTGTTCACCGACAGCCTCGGTTCGATCGAGGTCGGCAGTCCGATTCTCTACAAACAGGTCAAGGTCGGCTCGGTGCAGAGTTATCAATTCTCCAAGACCCGGAAGCAACTGGTGATCGGCGTCCACATCGAGAAGGAATACGAAAACCTGGTCAACGCCTCGACCCGGTTCTGGAACGTCAGCGGCATCACACTGACCGGCGGTCTGACTGGCGGGATACAGGTCAAGAGCGAATCCTTGCAGACCTTGATGGCCGGCGGCATCGCCTTCGAAACGCCGCAAGCCAAGGCGCCGCTGCAGAAGCGGATTCCACGCTTCCGCCTGTTCGCCAATCATGATGACGCGAATCAGAAGGGCGAGGTGGTGACCATCAAGGTGGACCGCGCTGACGGCTTGCGCAGCGGCACGCCGGTTCGTTTCAAGGGACTGGATGTCGGCAAGATTGAAAGCGTCGACCTGACCGATGATCTGCAATCGGTGATCCTCACCGCACGCATCACCGAAGTGCCGGAGAAGATTGCCCGGGTCGGCAGTCAGTTCTGGGTGGTCAAGCCGGAACTGGGGCTGATCAAGACCTCGAATCTGGAAACCCTGGTCACGGGGCAGTACATCGAAGTTCAGCCGGCGGCGAAGAGCCTCGGCCCGCAGAAGAACTTCGTGGCACTGGCCAATCCGCCGGAAGTGAGCAAACAAGAGGCCGGCCTCAGTCTGGTATTGAGCGCCGCCCGTCGTGGTTCGTTGAAGCCTGGCGTGCCGGTGACCTATCGCGAAATTACGGTGGGTAAAGTCACTGGTTACGAACTGGGCCAGACAGCGGATCGCGTTCTGGTGCACATCCTGATCGAGCCGAAATACGCGCCACTGGTACGCAGTGGCAGCCGCTTCTGGAACACCAGCGGTGTCGGGTTCGACATCGGCTTGTTCAATGGCCTGACCGTGCGCACCGAGTCCCTCGAAACGGCGATTCAGGGCGGTATCGCCTTCGCCACACCGGACGGCGAGCGGATGGGCAACCCGGCCCGCGCCGAGCAGACATTCCCGCTGTTCGACAAGTTCGAAGACGAGTGGCTGACCTGGGCGCCGAAAATCCCCCTCGGCAAATAATCCCGCCCAATGAAAAGGGCCGCGATCCAATGGATCGCGGCCCTTTTTTGTGCCCGTCAGCTACGCATCAAACCGCATCCAGCTCCGGTTCATCCGCTTCGACATTGATCGTGGCTTTCACCACATCGTGGCGGCGGATGTACTTCCAGTCCGCCTCGTCGATGTAGATGCCGGCCGGGCCGCTGCCGCCTTCCAGGTCAATAGCGACACTGGCGCAGACCTGCGGCTTCACGCTCGCCAGAATCGGCACGAAGCCCAGCTGGAGGCTGGTTTCCAGCAACGCCGCCTGGTTCCTTTCGTCGATGTCCGCCGCTTCGTCGAGGTAGTACGGCAGGCGTACGCGACCGGCCAGATCGCGATCCATCAGGTGCAGCAACAAATACATGTTGGTCAGCGCCTTGATGGTCATCGTGGTGCCGTTGGACGCCGCGCCATCGATGTCGGTGTGGATAACCGGCTGGCCGTTGACCTTGGTGATCTCGAACGCCAGTTCGAACAAGTCCTTTAGGCCGAGCTGGTTGTGGTTCGCCGCCACCAGCCGCGCCAGGTATTCCTTGGCCTCTTCGTTCTTGTTGTCCTGCTCGGCGCTCTGGCTCAGGTCGAACACCGACAGGGTTTCGCCTTCTTCGTACTGACCGGCGCTGTGGATGATCTGGTCGATGTGCTTGAGCGCTTCCTTGTTCGGCGCCAGGACGATGCGGAAGCTCTGCAGGTTGGACACCTGACGCTTGTTGATTTCGCGGTTGAACAGCGCCAGTTGGTGCTCGAGGCTGTCGTAGTCGCTGCGGATATTGCGCAGGGTCCGCGCAATATCGGTGACCGCCGCGCGACGGGCCTTGCCCAGGGTCAGGGCTTCGTCGGTACGGTGGGCATAAGCGTTGATCAGCAGCGACAGGCGTCGCTCCATGTCGTCTTCGCTGTCGAACTTGGCCACGCCCTTGAGGCGCACTTGCGCGTAGAGCGCTTCGATCTGGCCATCGGCACGCAGCAGGCCTTGCCAGCTGTCCTGATAGTCGTTGAGCAGCGGTAGCAGGTTGTCCATGGAATCGTCGACCGGATCCATGAACGGCGTGCCGAACGGCAGGTCTGCCGGCAGCAACTGACGGCGACGCAGGGCGTCGTCGAGGGTGCGCTGCTTGGCTTCCATGTCGGCGATCTGCCGGCCGACCAGTTGCAGCTTGGCGGACAGTTGCTGGACGCGCTCGGTGAACGCATCGCTGGAGCGCTTGAGTTCGTCCTGCGCGGCTTCCATCTGCGCCAGTTGCTCCAGCTTGTCGCCTTCTTCGGCGCTCAGGGTCTGGGTTCGACGGAAATCTTCCAGCGCTTTCTGCGCATCCAGCACCTGCTGGTACAGCGCTTCGGTCTGGGTCTTGCTCGCGGCGCGGTCGGCGGCCACGGCTTGTTGGGTTTTCAGTTGCTTGAGTTCTTTTTCCAGACGCTCTTTCTGATCGCGCAGCGCGGCACGGTCGGCCAGCGCTTGCAGGGCCGGCGGCTCGATGTGCGAGATGTCGATCGACAGGCCCGGCACTTCGAAACGCTCGCCCTTGAAGCCGTCGAGGATCAGCTCGACCGATTTCACCCATTCGCCGTCCTCGTCGAGGGTGATGCCGTGTTCACCCAGCGGCAGGCTGAACAGCGCGCTGTTGAACAGACGCATCAGGCGCTCGACATCCTGTTGCGAAAACTCTTCGCGCAGGCGGGCGTAACTGTTGTTGTCGGCGTGATCGAGTTGCTGCTTCACCGACTTAAGGCGTTTTTCCAGATCCCGCAGGCGTTCTTCGAGATCCTCGGCACTGAACTGACGAGACTGCGCCAGTGCACCGGCGAGTTCGTCGTGAGCGTCCTTGGCGGCGAGCAGTTGCTGCTCGAGCACTTTCACGTCATCGATCAGCGCAAAGCGATTCTTCAGTACCGACAACTCACCCAGCCAGCGCTGGATGCCGGAGATTTCCCGCTCCAGACGCATCAGCTCCTGAGTGCCGCCGCGCTGGTCGTTCTGCAGGTCGTCCTGTTCGCGACGGTAGTGCTCGGCCTGAATGGTCAGCTCTTCCTTGCGCGCCGTGGCGTAGTCCGACCAGGTGCCGAGCAACGAGTCGAGCAATGGCGACAGGCGATGCAGCTTGCCGCGCAGCACGTCGCGCTGTTTCACGCCGTTGGCCAAGGCTTCGACCAACGGACCGGCAGCCACCAGCGAGTTGTAGTCCTGTTCCATGCGACGCACATCGCGGAAGGCTTCTTCGCACGCGGCGATGTAGTCGACGCTGCCGGAACGCAGGCTGTGTTCGAAGGCATCGAGGAACAGCTGTTTGAGCTTGGCGGCGGTGATTTCACGCATGTGCAGCAGGTTGATGAACAGTGCGCGGAAAGTCTTCAGGCTCTGCTCGCTGGTGGAGCGCAGCGGAATCAGGGTCAGATCCAGCGGGATCGACGTATGACCGCCGACCAGCAAACGACGCAGCTCGTCAGGTTTGAGTTCGTAGGCTTTCAAGCCTTCCTTCTCAAGGTTGCTGAACAGCTCTTTCTGGCGCAGGCAGGTATCGTTTTTCTGGTAGTGGGCCAGATCGAGCTTGCCGGCATAGGCGAAGAACTGGTGACCGAAACCACCGCCGGGACCGCGACCGACCACGCCGATCACGTGCGGGCCGTGGGGCAGGTTCACTTCGACAAGAATGTAGCTGGTGTCGGAGGCAAAGTAGAAACGCCGGGACTGTTCCAGGCTGTACTTGCCGAAACTCATGTCCGACATGCGCGCCAGAATCGGGAACTGCAAGGCGTTGATCGAGGCGGATTTACCGAGGTTATTCGCGCCGTAGACCGACAGCGGTTCTTCCAGCGGGAACAGGCCGAGGCTGTAGCCGGCGGTGTTCAAAAGGGCAAAGCGGCGGATGCCGTAGCGTTCCTGGCTCATGCGTCGGACTCCTGTTCTTCGGCAATGGCGCGGGCCAGTGCGTCTTCTTCGCTTTCTTCTTCAAACTCGGTCAGGTCTAGCGGATCGTCGGTTTCCAGCATTCGGGCTTCGGCCTCTTCGTCGATCAGCACCGGCGCCGGCAGCGGCAGCACGCTGTGGACGCTGGCCGCCAGATCGCGGTCCTGCTGCACCGACAGGCACACGTCGAGGAAGCGGTGCATCGGCGGCAGGAAGCGGTACACACCGTTTTCTTCGCCGGCGAAGCCGAGCTGAGTCATGCGGCGCATGATTTTCTCTTCGAGCTCATCAACGGTCTGCACTTCGGCCTGGATGAACAGGTCGCGGTACTTTTCCAGCAGCGATGGCAGTTCGTCGCGGCCGAGGCTGCCGCCGTCCAGTACGGCGATCGGGTCGCGGCCCTGGTCAGCCAGGTGCTCGACAAGGATGAAGGTGAACAGCGCCAGACGCTGGGCGGTCTTGTTTACCGCTGCAGCAGCCATGTCCGGCACGAAGTAGTAGAAGCCACGGGTATCGCAGACCAGTTCGAAACCCAGGGCCTTGAACAGCGTGCGGTACTGATCCTGGAAGTTCGACAGCTGCGCATACAGTTCAGGGTCGCGGCGGCTGACGTGGTAGCCCTTGAACAGTTCGCGGAAGATCGGCGCCAGTTGAGACAGTTCGGAGAGATCAAGATGCATGTGGAGTGCTCGCAGAATCCTCGGCGGCGGGATCGCGGGCCGAGAGCAGGGCGAAGGAGCGCAGGCTGACCTGGTGCTCGTGAGTATGGTATTCGCGGCGTTCCAGACGCTCGCGCTTGAAGCGTTTTTCCCGCGACAGGCGCGAGAACCAGTACAGCAATTCGTCGGTGGCGCCGTCCGGTTCCTGTTCCAGCAGCCAGGTCATCAGATCCGGCATCGGCAGGGACTCTTCGCAGCGGTCGACCATTTCGCGCACGGTGCGCGGTGCGCGCGGAGCATCGCCCGTCTTTTGCGACTTGTGCGCCTTGGGGAAGCGCGCCGGTTTCGGCTCGAAACGGGCCAGGGCGTAGACGTAGGCTTCAACCTGACTGGCGCTGCCGAGGAAGGTGCTTTGCGGCCGGGTGAACAGCGGCATCGCGGCTTGCGGCACGGCGTCGATGCCTTTGCGGCGGATCGCCGCCAGCGCCAGCGCAGCACCACGGGTTACGGCGTTGTGCCGGCGCGCTTCTTCACGCAGCGGCAGCAGCAGTTCCCGGGCGTGACGCAGGGTCAACTGGGCGCTGGTCTGCATTTCGAGGATGCGCGCGTGGGTGCGCAGCAGCATGTCGTCATCGACCAGATGGCCGAGGCGCTGCTGTTCGCTGAGCATCTTCAACAACACGGTTTCGACCTTGCGCACGCCTTGTTCGAAGGCGCCGTCGGCGTTCACCAGATCGATCATCGGTTCGACGTATTCGTCCCAGGTCGCCAGTACTTCGGCGTAACGCTGACGCAGGGGGATTTGCCGGTCGCTGGTCTTGGCCCGTTCGGCCACCGCCACCAGCGCCTGTTCGTCGTTGTCGAGTTTCTTCAGGACGTCACGCACACGCATGTCGAGCAGGCGCAACTGACGGGCCAGGTCATTGCCGTCACGGATGTCGAACGCATCCTGAATGTAGCCGGCCAGACGCTCGAGGTGACGCAGGTAGGCTTCGATCTCCAGGCACAGGCCCAGACGGTGTTCCCGGCGCAGGTAGGCGAGGAAGTCATGGATTTGCGCGTTGAGCTCAAAACGGTTCGGGCTTTTCGCCACGGGAACCAGAATGTCGAGGCGAATCCACACGTCGAGCAGGCTGGTGATGTCCTGCGGCGTGCTTTCCAGTTGTTGGGCGGCCAGTTGCGTGCGCAGTTCGTTGAGGCTCAGGGTGCCCTGGTCGAAGTGCTCGCACAGTGGCTCCAGAAGTGCCCAGTGTTCAGCGAGGGCGCGCAAGACGCGCTTGGGTTCGATCATCGGAATGGCCGGCTGGTTGGCGATTAAAAGCCGCGATTGTACTGCATCACGCGGGATGCGATTCACTCTCGGGACGGGCTGTCGCTTTTCTTTGCGTCAAGGTATCGGTCAAGACTATCGATCAACAGCGGGCGATCTTGAGCGAAGGGCGGTAGAATCAGCGCACTTCAGTTATCCACAAGTGGCCGACCCTTGCTAATCGAGTCCCGCCGCCGCGCCTATTTGAACGCCATGCAGGTGGTCAACTGGCTGCCGCGCACCGAATTGCCCTTCGCCGCACCGTCGCGGCCCGAGCTGCTGGAGCCGCTGGCGCCAGAGCCTGAGGTTTTGCTGTCCGTCGCACCGGCATCCCCGGCTGAAGCGCCGGCTCAGCCGGCTGCGCGTGTAGCCGAGCGGCCGAAGATCGAGGTCCCGCGACCGACGCCCGCCAGCGGCCGCCCTGCCGCCAAACCGGTGGAGGAAGCCGAAGAAGCGCCTGTGGTCGTACGGCCCGCGCCGGTGCCGCCACCGCGTTTCGCCCTGCAATTGCTGCGCGCCGGTCGTTGCCTGTTGCTGGTGGAGTTACCCACAGGCGAATCGTTCCAGAGCCGGGATCCTGCCTATTTGCTGCTCAAGGACATGCTGCGGGCCGCCGGTCTGTCGGATGCGCCGCAGATCGTCGGCGATCCGGTGCGTTGGCCATTGCTGGTGCGCGGCACCATGGATCAGGGGCCGGATGCGGCCCGGGATTTCGTCCAGGGTTTCCTTTCGGTGCAAATGGAGGCGTCGCCGTGCGCCTGCCTGTGGCTGATCGGTCTGCCGGCGGTGCGTTTTGCCGGCGAAGCGGATGCCGAAGCGTTCAACAGTGAATTGCAGATCGAGGGTCTTGGCCTGGCCTGGGCCGTGCCGGGACTGGAATTGTTGATGGAAGAGCCACAGCGCAAAGCCGCCGTGTGGCAAGCCATGCGTCGGCTGATGGCGCGCTGGAAAGAATCGAATGAGTGATGCGGTAACCTTCCGTCCGATGGTCGAAGCCGATCTGGACGCTGTGCTGAAAATTGAATTCGCGGCCTACAGCCATCCCTGGACCCGCGGGATTTTTCTCGACGGGCTGGGCAAATACCAGATCTGGCTGATGTTCGAGGGCGAGCAGCAGGTCGGCCACGGGGTGGTGCAGATCATTCTGGATGAGGCGCACCTGCTCAACATCACGGTCAAGCCGGAGAATCAGGGCCGCGGCCTGGGGCTGACATTGCTCGAATACCTGATGTCCCGTGCCTATGCGGCCGATGCCCGGGAGTGTTTCCTGGAAGTGCGCGACAGCAACACAGCGGCGTTCCGCTTGTACGAGCGCTACGGTTTCAACGAAATCGGCCGTCGTCGCGATTACTACCCGGCGGTGGGCGGGCGTGAAGACGCCGTGGTCATGGCCTGCACCCTGGTTGACTGATCGCCGTTGGAAGCTGCTTCAAACTGAGGCAGCTTCCAACGAACATTTCAGCGTTTGCCGTCCATCGGGTCGCGACGCGCCATTTCCGCTTCATCCAGCCCGTCGCTGCCGCCAATGTCGTCCTCATCGACAATGCTCAAATCCCAATCCGCCTGATTGCCTGACCCCAACTCATCGGCATCACGGGCGCCGTCTTCACGGATCAGGGTTTCCGGGCTCAGGTCATCGTCGGTCGGCTCATGATCAGTCACTGAAGCACCGGTCAAACCCGCCTCCCGTACCCGCTCGCGAGGCATCCGTTGCTCACGCTCACGTTCCGGCAGTTCATCGCCGATCTTCGCACTGGGCTGTTCGTCGTCGAAATCCAGCTCATGCACCGATCCCATGCGGTCTTCGTTATCATCGATGGGCTCCGGCTGCACCGCGTCGAAGGGACGTCGTGAATCAGTCATGGCAAATCCTCATACTGTGGGCCTTACTGAGGTGGACTCACCCGGCACACGAGAAATTCCAATGAAATCACTTGCGATCCTTTCGTGACCCCGACGGACGGTTGTCTGTCATAGCAGCGCATCTTTCTTGAGGCCTTACAGCATGCATGACTTACAAGACCTGATTGATAACAACGAGCGTTGGGCTGACGCGATCACCAAGGAAGACCCGGATTTCTTCGCCAAACTGGCCCGCCAGCAGACGCCTGAATACCTGTGGATCGGTTGCTCCGACGCGCGGGTTCCGGCCAACGAAATCGTCGGCATGCTGCCGGGCGATCTGTTCGTTCACCGCAACGTGGCCAACGTGGTGCTGCACACTGACCTCAACTGCCTGTCGGTGATCCAGTACGCGGTGGACGTGCTCAAGGTCAAACACATACTGGTCACCGGCCACTACGGTTGCGGCGGTGTGCGGGCGTCGATGCAGGACCGTCAGTTCGGTCTGATCGATGGCTGGCTGCGGTCGATTCGCGATCTGTATTACGAAAAGCGCGAAGAACTCGCCAAACTGCCGACCGAAGAGGAACAGGTCGATCGTCTGTGCGAACTCAACGTGATCCAGCAAGTGGCCAACGTCGCTCACACCAGCATCATCCAGAACGCCTGGCATCGCGGGCAGAGCCTGTCGATCCACGGTTGCATCTACGGCATCAAGGATGGCCGCTGGAAAAGTCTGAACACGACCATCAGCGGTTTCGAGCAACTGCCGCCGCAATATCGCCTGCGTCCGGTCGGCGCACCGTAACCTGCAAGTCAGCGCATGCCTTGTCGCAGCCAGCTCTTCAAATAGCGCTGGCCTTCAAGGCTGGGTGGTTCGTCGTAACCGGTGATCCAGCCGCGACAATGTGCTGACCCGCACCCACACGCAAACTGCTTGAGCAGACGATCCTCGGTGGCGGTGTAATCCATGGTCAGTCGCTCGCCTGGCTGAATGTCTCGCACGGCCCACAGCCATAATTCGCTCATGTCGATGAATACGTTCGGGTCGCAGGAGTGCTCGAGCAATCCGCAGAAGCGTGGATCGTAAATATGGATGCCGGCCTGTAATTGCCGGGTCTGGCGGCAGCGGTAGGGCAACAATTGACCCGAGACCCTGCACATGCGGGTGATGCGCAGAAATTCCCGGCGCGCGACGACTGCGCAGGGCGTTCCCCGGGCGTCGTGAATCACTTCGAAGTCGGCACGGGAAGGGAATCCGAGGCGCACGGGAAGCCCCATGAACGGGTAGATCCCCTCTGTATCGCGGGGCGTGGGATGGCGAAGGACTTGCGTATTCATAACGATCCCTGTCGAAAGATGCTGCGACTTCAACAGGGCAGTTTCCATTCAGCCCGGTAACACAGTATTGGATCCAATATCTCGTATATGAAACTACAGATCTACTGTCACATCTGACAGGGGCGAAAGACGCTTTTCCGCGTCAGCCTGCGCTGACACGGAAAAGCCATTCTTGCGTCAAATATGCGGAGCAGGCACCGCGGTGTCCGGCATCGGGCTTTGAAGCTGTTGCAACTGGGCCTTGATCGGTGTGGTGGCGCACTTGGCGGCGGCCTGTTCGGCGGTCAGGTTGCGGATCGAGGTGTAGAACAACTCGCAGGTCTTGACCTTCTGCGTCACTTGCCAGGTCTGGGTGCAACTGTTCAGCAGGGTTTTCGGGTCGGTGCCCGGCTTGCTGCCCATGCCGGCCTGCCAGCAGGCGGCGCTCAAGTCCTGGCCCATCACTTTCAGCCCCGCCGCGTCAGCCTTGGCCTGGGCGTCGTCACCGGTGTAGCTCTTGGGATCGGCGGCGTACCAGATGTAGCTCGGGTGGTTGGAACCCAGTACCGGCACGTTCACCCCGGCGCTCGGAGTGATGGTTGCAAGGCCCAGAACATCCACGGTCTGCCCGTATTGTTTCTTGATCCAGTTACGCACCGGTGCACCGAAGGCCACCATCGGCAGGGCAGCACCGCTGGCGCTGACGCTGACCTGTTTGACCATGGTGGTCTGGTAGTCCTTGAAATAATCGTAGACCCCTTCAAGGTCGCTGCCGGCGCTGGCGGGGGCGGCAATCGGCGCGATGTCGACGATGGTCTGGTAACCCGGCGTCTGGTCGGCCGGGATACCGTTGTCGGTCAGCAGCGCAGCCCAGCGATCGGTGGTGTTGGAGCGCAGGTAGTCCTGGGCCTGGGTCAGCGAGTAATCCGGCGGGAAGTGCAGCAGTTCGACGCTTTTACGATTTTCCAGAGCCATGCCCAGCGGCAGGAACAAGTACCAGCTGTACGCCCACTTGCCATCGGCGTTGAGCTTGCTGGCACCGGTGTAGGCCAGGTCCCCGGCATCCAGCAGCGCGGTCAACGGCTTGTCGTAACCTTTCGGCACACCGCTGATCTCGGCATAGATCTGCCCGTTGTCATTCTTCACCAGCACCTTGGCACCGGCGTAGCCATCGCGCTGCACGCTTTGGCTCAGATAGTGGGCGACGGTCTGCTCAAGCGTCCAGTTGCGAAAGCAGATCACGCTGCAATTGTTGGGATAAGCGAAGAGGCGGGTGACGCGTTCGGTGCTGCCCAGTTTCAGGTCGACATCGGCGTGGGCGGCTGCGCTCAATGTGAGCGCAGCGAGGGTGAGTCCTGCGAGTTTGAACATGCTCAGATCCTTTTCAGCGTGGGTTCCCCGTTGCTCGGGTGAGCCACATATTGGATCAGCCGGGTGATGGCGAGAAGCCGTCAGCCGCAGTTTTTTGAGCCGTACTGCAGGACCTGTCCTCAGGCCTTGAAATGCAGGGCGTTGGTCAAGTCACCCATGGGTTTCTGGCCCCGGCCGGTCATTGCATCGTCACGCTGCTTGATCCCCGCCAGGGTCTCCAGCTGGAAGACTCGGGTGATCAGGCGCAGGATCGAAGCGGTGTCATAGACCGTGTGATCCACCGCGCCCTTGCGGGCGAACGGCGACACCACCAGCGCCGGCACCCGCGAACCCGGCCCCCAGCGATCGCCCTTGGGCGGCGCGACGTGGTCCCACCAGCCGCCGTTTTCATCGACGGTCACGATTACCACCATGTTTTTCCATTGCGGACTTTCCCGCAGCACTTTCAACGCGCGGACGATGTGCCGATCACCGGAAGCCACGTCGGCGTAACCGGCGTGCATGTTCAGGTTGCCCTGGGGCTTGTAGAAACTCACGGCCGGCAGCTTGCCGGCCTCGGCATCGGCGAAGAATTTGTTGGTGCTCGATTCGTCTCCCAGACCGGCGTCGCGCAGGCGTTTGTTGCGCTCTTCGGGGTGCTCCGGGCCCTGCTGCTGGAAGTAGTTGAACGGCTGGTGGTGATACTGGAAGTTGGGGATCTTCGGAATGCCGCCGGAATCCTTGAACTGATCCAGCGTCGCCTGCCAGGCACCGGCGTACCACGCCCAGTCGATGTTTTTCTTCGACAGCTTGTCGCCAATGTGCTCGTGGGTCTGCGGCACCATGACGTTCGGCAGATCAGCTTTGGAATACGCCGGGCGCTCCGGGTCACGGATCCAGGTCGGCCAGTAGGGCGGGGCGAGGGTGTTGACCCCGTAACCGTCCGGGGTCAGCGCGCTAGGGCCGAACTGCGGTGGGCCGGTCATGGCGCTGGCCGGGGACTGCTCCAGCGGCTTGAGGCGCGTATCGGCCGGGTCATCGCTTTGCAGCGCGGCGATCTGGCTCTTGGCGACAGAGTTGGCAACATTCGGGTAGAACGGCGCGGTGGCGCTGATCAGATACTGGTGGTTGAGGAACGAACCACCGAAGGCCCCCTGGAAGAAGTTGTCGCACAGCACGAACTCCTGGGCCACGTCCCACAGGCGCAGGGAGTAGCGACTCTGGGCGTAGTGACCCATGGTCAGGCCGCCAGAGTCGGCCCAGGCCACGAAACCGTCATTCTTGCCGCCGTTGATCTGCATCTGATTTTGATAGAACACGTGCCAAAGGTCGCGGGTTACCAGGCCAAGTGGCAGGTCCTCGGCATTCGGGCCTTTCAGTGCGAAAGGCGCGTTGGGCAGGTTTTCCTGAAACTGCACGGCGTTGGGATAGGTCACGCCATCAAGCGTTTGCGGGCCGATCTGCAATACACCGCCCCAGGCCGGCGGCAGGGTCTGCAGCAGGCTGCCGTCGCGGTCGCGCTGCTGGTATTCCTCAGGCTTGAGTGCGGACAGCGGCTTCTCGACACCGGGGAAATCACCGAACAGGTTATTGAAGCTGCGGTTCTCGGCGTAGATCACCACAACGGTCTTCACCTGATCGCGCAGGGCCTTGTCCAGCTCTGCGGGCGAGAGCGGACGCTCCTCGGGCTTGCCCGGTTGATCACCGGCATTCCCGCACCCGGCCAGCGTGGCGCCCACACCCAGCACGGCGACACCGCCGAGAAAACGGCGGCGGCTGGTATCGGTGGGATTGTCGGATTCAGGCGAGGAGGGGGCTTTGCCGTCGGTGTCGTCGTTCATGTAGAAGTCCGTTTATGCTTAATTGTTTCAGTATGTTTCGGGCGGACGCTAGCAAGGGAATGTGACGGTTGGGTGACATTTCCAAGGCGCAGAAACAAATGAGGGAGCCAGTACGCTAGCTCCCTCATGAGAATCACGCCTGGAGAGGATTCCGCGTCATGGCATCACCGGCGGCGTATACGCCAACGTCGTCCCCAACGCCCACAGCAACAGCAGCACCAGCGGTGTGTGCACCAGCAGTTGTACGAACGAGAAACCGATCAGATCCCGGGCCTTCAACCCCAGCACGCCCAGCAACGGCAGCATGTAGAACGGGTTGATCAGGTTCGGCAGGGCTTCGGCGGCGTTGTAGATCTGCACGGCCCAGCCGAGGTGGTATTTCAGGTCGGTGGCAACCTGCATCACGTACGGCGCCTCGATGATCCACTTACCGCCCCCGGACGGAATGAAGAAGCCGAGAATCGCCGAGTACACGCCCATCAGCAGCGCATAGGTGTCGTGGGACGCGATGCTGACGAAGAACGTCGAGATATGGTGAGCCAGGGTCTGGGCATCGGTGCCCTTGACCGTGGTCATCAGCGCGGCAATCGAGCCGTACAGCGGGAACTGGATAAGCACGCCGGTGGTGGTCGGCACCGCTCGTGCCACCGCATCGAGGAAGCTGCGCGGCCGCCAGTGCAGCAATGCACCGAGCATGATGAACAGGAAGTTGTAGGTGTTGAGCCCGGAAATCGCGGTGATCGCCGGTTTGGTCGAGAACTCGTGGAACAGCCATCCGGCCGCCAGCAGCACCAGCACGATGATCAGCAGCGGGCTGTGCTCCAGCCATTCACCGGGGCGGGTGCGCGGTTGCAGCGGCGGCAGGTTGAAGGCCGGGTCGATGCCGCAGGCCTTGGCGTCACGCGCCGAGTTCGGGCCGGGCGCGGTGGCGTAAGCGATGATGATCGAGATCACCACCAGCGCCAGCAACATCACGCCCGACTGCCAGAGAAAAATCGTCTGGGTGAATGGAATCACCCCGGTAATCGACAGGATCGACGGCGGCAGGCTGGCGGGGTTGGCCTGCAACTGTGCGGCAGAGGACGACAGACCCAGCGCCCATACGGCGCCAAGGCCCAGATAAGCTGCGGCTCCGGCGGCGCGGTAATCCATTTTCAGATCGGTGCGCCGGGCGAGGGCGCGCACCAGCAGACCGCCGAACACCAGCGACAGGCCCCAGTTGAGCAACGACGCGACCATCGAGATCAGCGCGACCCAGGCCACGGCGGAGCGGCCGTTCTTCGGGATTCGCGCCAGGCGATCGATCAGCTTCACGGCGGGCGGCGAGCTGGCCACCACGTAACCGCCGATCACCACGAAGGCCATCTGCATGGTGAAGGGGATCAGGCTCCAGAAGCCGTCACCGAAAGCCATGGCAGCATCGGTGGGTTTGGCGCCCATGGCCAGGGTGGCCAGGGCCACGATGATCACGGCGAGCGCGGCGAACACCCAGGAGTCGGGAAACCAGCGTTCGGCAAAACTGGAGCAGCGCAAGGCAAAGCGCGCAGAGCGGCTATCTTCGATATCAACGGCCACGGGAGTACCTCGGATTTTTATGTTTATTGTGGTCTTCGGGGCTTGGCCGGCCCGTCTGGACAGGTGCCAACAGTAAATCAACCGGCGGATTTATGTGACCGTGTTTCGCTGAATCAGACTATGGTCTAACGGGTTGTCGACCGGCCCGTTTGCGTAGACCATGGGCGCCTTGGTTTTTTGCCTGCCAGAGTTCTTTGCCATGACTGCCCATTCCACTGCCCGACCGGCGCCGTTCAGCCGTTCCGACTACAAGACCCTCGGCCTTGCGGCCCTGGGCGGGGCGCTGGAGATCTACGATTTCATCATTTTCGTGTTCTTCGCCCTGACCCTCAGCCAGTTGTTCTTCCCGCCGGAAATGCCCGAGTGGCTGCGTCTGCTGCAAAGCTTCGGAATCTTCGTCACCGGCTATCTGGCGCGGCCGCTGGGCGGGATCCTGATGGCGCATTTCGCCGACCGGCTGGGGCGCAAGAAAGTCTTCAGCCTGAGCATCCTGATGATGGCGCTGCCGTGCCTGCTGATCGGGATCATGCCGACCTACGCCCAGATCGGCTATTTCGCACCGTTGTTGCTGCTGGCGCTGCGCATCCTGCAAGGCGCGGCGGTCGGTGGTGAAGTGCCGAGCGCCTGGGTCTTCGTCGCCGAGCACGCACCGGCCGGGCATCGCGGTTATGCATTGGGCTTCCTGCAGGCCGGACTGACCTTCGGTTACCTGATCGGCGCATTGACTGCGACGTTTCTCGCACAGGTGTTTACCCCGGCGGAAATCCTTGATTACGCCTGGCGTTATCCGTTCCTGCTCGGTGGAGTGTTCGGCGTGATCGGCGTGTACCTGCGCCGCTGGTTGAGTGAAACCCCGGTGTTCATGGCCATGGAAGCGCAGCGTGAGGCTCGGATCGAACTGCCGTTGCGCACGGTCTTGCGCGAGCATCGTCTGGCGATGCTGCCGGCCATGCTGCTGACCTGCGTGCTGACTTCGGCGGTGGTGGTGTTCGTGGTCATTACCCCGACCATGATGCAGAAGACCTTCGGCATGACTGCCAGCCACACCTTTGCCCTGAGTGCGCTGGGCATCGTGTTCCTGAACATCGGCTGCGTGATTGCCGGGTTGCTGGTGGATCGCCTCGGCGCCTGGCGCACAGTCATGCTCTACAGTCTGCTGCTGCCATTGGGCATCGGCGTGCTTTACAGCTGTTTGATCATGGGCGGCAATTGGGTGGGGCTGGCGTACGCCATCGCTGGGTTGAGCTGTGGTGTAGTCGGCGCGGTGCCGTCGGTGATGGTCAGTCTGTTCCCGGCGCGGATTCGCGTGTCCGGCATTTCCTTCACCTACAACATTGCCTACGCCGCATGGGCCAGTATCACACCGCTGCTGCTGATCGGTCTGATGCCGTGGAGTCCGTGGATCTGTGTGATGTTCTGTGCGGTGATGGGCGCGGTCGGCATCGTCAGCGCGGCGTACTTCGGTGTGCGCATGCCTGGTGGCGGGCGCCGTTCGGTGGCGCCCTGTTCCTGAAGGCTGGTTGACGGCCTCGGCGCAAACTCGCGTCGTCGTTACGTCAACCAGTGCCACCACAGCAAGGTCCCCGCCAGACCCACCACCGAGACGATGGTTTGCAGGACTGACCATACCCAGATCGTCTGTTTCAGTTGCAGGCCGAAGTACTCGCGAACCATCCAGAAGCCGGCGTCGTTCACGTGACAGAAGAACACTGAGCCGGCGCCAATCGCCAGCGCCACCAGCGAACTTTGCGTCGCGGCGAGGCCCGCCATCATCGGCGCCAGAATCCCCGCCGTCGTCGTGGTGGCCACCGTCGCCGAGCCAGTGGCCTGACGCAGTGCCACTGCAATCAGCCAGGCCAGCAGGAGATACGGCATGTGTGCGCCTTCGGCGACTTTGCTGATGGTCTGGCTGACGCCGGCATCCAGCAAGGTCTGCTTCAAGCCGCCACCGGCACCGATGGTCAGCAACAGCACGGCAATCGGCGCCAGGCTTTTGCGCAGGGTGCCGCCGACGTGTTCACGCGGCATGCCGTTGGCCCAGCCGAGGCAGATTACCGCCGCCATGACGGCAATGCCCAATGCCACCAAGGGTTCTCCGAGAAACTTCAGGGTCAGGGCGACGCCGCTTTCCGGGCTCATCGCGACTTTCGCCAGCGTGCTGCCGAGCATCAACAACACCGGCAAAAGAATGATCAACAGCGACATGCCGAAACTCGGCTGGCGCGGCGCTTTCGGCGGCGCGCTGAACAGCGCGCCAAGTTCTGCCGGCTCATCCACGTGCATGCGTTTCGACAGCCAGTTGCCGTAGATCGGTCCGGCCAGGATCACCGCCGGGATGGCGATGCTGAAGCCCAGCAACATGGTCAGTCCAAGGTCGGCATGCAATGCGCTGACCGCGATCAACGGTCCGGGATGCGGCGGCATCAGGGCATGCAGCGTGGTCATGCCGGCCAGCGCCGGGATCGCGATTTTCAACAGTGGCTGACCGGAGCGGCGGGCCATGACGAAGATGATCGGAACCATCATCACCAGCCCCACTTCGAAGAACAGCGGCAGGCCGATCACCATCGCCACCAGCGCCATGACCCATGGCAGGGACTTGCCTTTGCCCAGCCCGAGCAAGGTCGACGCAATGCGGTCGGCGGCGCCGGATTCGGCCATCAGCGCACCCAGCATCGAGCCCAGCGCGATGATGATCCCCGCTTCACCGAGAATCGCCCCGGCACCTTTGCTGAACGCCTTGGCCACGTCCTCGGGCGGTAAACCCGCGCCGACGCCGGCAATGAATGTACCGATCAGGATTGATAGAAAGGGCGGCAGCCTGGTGGCGCTGATCAGCACGATAATCGTCGCAATCGCCAGCAGGCAGCAGAGAATCAGGCGGGTGTCGTGAACCATCCAGGCAGCGGTCGATAAATCCAAAACGGCACTCCTTATCGGGCGGATACCTGCAACATATTGTTGCAATTTGACTTGAGAATACCTGATATGGCCGGGCCAGAGCGCCGGGTTTTGTATCCGTTCTGCGCGGGCGGATAAGACCAATGGCCAATTGAGATTATTTTTGACTGGCCGGTCTCGATCGCTCTTCAGAAAAGATTTCCAAGGCCGATGGTTAGGGCTGCAACCCCGCTTTCCATACAGTCCATCGGTGCTTTCCCATGTTCAACAAACGCCTCAAGCAAGAGCTGGCGGCTCTTCGTGAAGAACTCTCCAGCCTTCTGCAAGTGAAGGAGAGCCTGGAAAGCGAGATGCTGGTGCTGACCCTTGAGCCCGACGGACGGATTCAATCGGTCAACCAGAACTTCCTCAATGAAATGCTCTACAAGAGCCACGACCTGATCGGCCGCGCCATCGAAGACATCGTGCCGGCTCATGTGAAGTCCGACGAATTTCATCACCGCTTCCGGGCCGCACTGAGCCGGGGCGAGCACTTCGCCGGCGCCGTGCGCCTGTCGCGCGGCAATGGCGAAGAGGCGTGGTTGCGTTCGATCGTCCAGCCGATCCGCTCTTCGGACGGGCGGATCAAGCACTTTTCGATTTTTTCCAGCGACCTGACCCGTACCATCGAAGCCTCACGCGAACACGAGAACCTGATCGGCGCACTGGTGCGTTCGACGGCGGTGATCGAGTTCGACCTCAACGGTAATGTGCTGAGCGCCAACGACCGCTTCCTTCAGGGCATGGGTTACAGCCTGGCGCAGATCAAGGGCAAACATCACCGCATGTTCTGTGACTCGGGCGAGGCCAACAGCGCCGAGTACCAGAATTTCTGGCGCCGCCTGAACAACGGTGAGTTCGTCGCCGGTCGCTTCAAGCGGATCGACGCCCATGGTCGCGAGGTCTGGCTGGAGGCGTCCTACAACCCGGTGCTCGACGCCAACGAAAAACTCTACAAAGTGGTGAAATTCGCCACGGTGATCACCGATCAGGTCAATCAGGAGCAAGCCGTCGCCGAGGCCGCCAACATTGCCTACAGCACGTCCTTGCAGACCGACAGCACTGCTCAGCGCGGGACCCGTGTGGTCACTGAAGCGGTCAATGTGATGCGCGACCTGTCGCGGCACATGCAGACTGCCGGCGAAGGCATCGAGGCGCTGAACGAGCAATCCCAGGTGATCGGCACCATCGTCAAGACCATCAGCGGCATTGCCGAGCAGACCAACCTGCTGGCGCTCAACGCCGCCATCGAAGCCGCCCGTGCAGGCGAGCAGGGCCGTGGTTTTGCGGTGGTGGCCGACGAAGTACGGCAGCTGGCCTCACGCACCAGCCAGGCGACCGAGGAAATCGTCGGCGTGGTGCGTCAGAACCAGGACATGGCGCGCAACGCCGTGGCACTGATGACCGACGGTAAACTCCAGGCCGAGCAAGGTCTGGCGCTGGCGGCGGAGGCGGGCACGGTGATCGTCGAGATCCAGGATGGCGCGCAGAAAGTGGTGGACGCGGTCGGCCAGTTCGCCAACCAGCTATCCAGCTGATGCCCGTCAGGCGAAGGGATTGTCCATGGCAATCCCTTCGCTGTTTTTATCCCGCTACAATCGGCTCTTTTTCCCGGAGCAGATCCCATGAGCGAATCCTTCCGTCGCCCGGTTCCCCTGAACAAAGCCTACCGTTTGCTCAACCACGGGCCGACCGTACTGGTCAGTGCCGCTCACGAAGGGCAGCGCAATATCATGGCTGCGGCCTGGGCCATGCCGCTGGATTTCGAGCCGCCGAAAGTCGCGGTGGTCCTCGATAAATCCACCTGGACCCGACAACTGCTCGAGGCCTCGGGCACCTTTGTTCTCAACGTTCCTTGTGTGAATCAGGCCGACATCGTGCAGACCGTCGGTTCGACTTCGGGTCTGGAAATCAATCGTGAACAAGGGCAGGACAAGTTTCAGGCGTATGGCTTGCAGACCTTCGCTGGCGAGCAGGTCGATGCACCGATGCTGGACGGCTGCGTGGCGTGGCTCGAATGCCGGCTGCTGCCGGAGCCGCGCAATCACGAACAGTACGATCTGTTCCTGGCCGAGGTGATCGCGGCGCAGGCGGATTCGCGGGTGTTCAGCGATGGACGTTGGCATTTTGAAGGGCATGACGGTTTGCGCACTCTGCACCATGTGGCCGGTGGGCATTTCCTGACGATTGGTGATCCGGTGGATGGCAAGACGCTTTCGGTCTGATGGCAAAACGTCGCTGGATATTGCAAGGTAGGGGCATTGTCGAACCGATCAGGCGCCTGCCCCATGTTTTCCAGTTACCTTGCACCGTTGTTGTCGCTGGCGCTGTTGTGGACGGTTGCCGTGGTGACGCCCGGCCCGAACTTTTTCAACATCGCGCAACTGGCCGTCAGCCGTTCCCGACGCCATGGTGTGGTGGCGGCGCTCGGCGTCGCCAGCGGAACGGTATTGTGGGGATTGGCCGGCGGTCTGGGCATCCAGTCGCTGTTCAGTGCCGCACCGGCGCTTTATCTGAGCTTCAAGATTGCCGGTGGCTGCTACCTGATCTATCTCGGGCTCAAGCAATTCAAGCGCAAGGCCCCTCTCACGCAAGGGGCACCTGACGCTTCGGAGCAAACCTTGCTCGGTGCCTATGGGCGAGGTTTTCTGGGCAACATGACCAACCCCAAATCAGCACTGTTCGTGGCGACGATCTTCGCCACTGCCATGCCGGCCCATGTGCCGCCGATGCTGCTGGCACTGGCGGTCCTGACCATGGCAACGCTGTCCTTCAGTTGGTATTGCAGTGTGGCGCTGTTTTTCGCCAGTCGACGGATTGCCGGCGTTTACGAACGCTCGCGGACATGGCTGGATCGGTTGGCGGGTGGCTGTTATTTGTTGTTTGGTGCGCATCTGGTGGCTAATCGTTGACTGGAAACCAGGCGGCGCCTGAAGCCTCTTTCGTTGTCATCAACTCCTCAGCGGAATGTAGATTTCAACTACGCTGCGCGGGTCCATCGGGCCGAAGAAACGTTCTCCGCAGTATTCGAACTCGATGCCTTCGGCCGGTGCCATGCCGGCAGCGGGCAGCCATTCGCTGTAGGCGGCGCGGAAGGTTTCCGGCAACGTGGTGACGGTGCCGTGGTGTTCAACGCGGGCATAGTCACGCGCCGGTATCCGCAGCTCGACCATGCCTTCGACCAGAGGCGCATCGGCACCCACCGGCAGTCCGGCGATATAGCGCCACTGGCCGTCCTCCAGCGGTTGGCATACACCGAAGGTGCCGATCGGGTCGTGCAGCCGATCGATCTCACTTTCTCGTGGTACGAAGCGTTGCCACATCTGGGCGATGGTGCCTTCATCTTCCTGCTGCCAGGACATCCCCATGATGCGCAACTCGGGGCAGGCAATGCGCTGAGGTGTCTGCATGGCGGGTAATTCACGATCCGGTTGCGCGAGGTAGCGGGTCAGTTGTCCCAGGATGTTTTCGCTACGCTGGATATCGGCCTTCAACTGCCGAGCGTGGTTTTCAAGGGACTCGCGCAGGTTGATGACGCTGTCCAGGCCCCCACTTGAGGCAAGGGAACGAATGTCTTCCAGCGCCATGCCCAATTGTTTGAGCCAGATGATCCGCCCAAGCGTGACAATCTGCTCCGGGCGGTAATAGCGATAGCCGTTGTCACGCCCGGTGACTGCCGGGCTGAACAAACCAATGCTGTCGTAATGACGCAAGGTCTTGGTGGTGAGCCCGTGGCTGCGGGCCATTTGTCCGATGGTAAGCATGAACCTCTCCTGTTGGCTGCTCGGACTCCACATTAAGGATTGCCCTAAGGGCAAGCTCAAGCCCGGGAAAGTGTTCGATCTTATTGCTCTGTACCGGTGATATGCGTTGGGGGCGGCTGGAGCATATCGAGCTTGCTGTACTCGGGCTTTTCTATCAAACCGATTTCATGGGTTTGATCAGACTTTCTGCCGGAATACCGAACAACTCGTGAAGTTTCCAGATCATGGGAAGCGTCAGGGCGCGCTTGCCATTCAGAACCTCATAAACGCGATTTGTCCGGCCAATTGCAGGAGCGAGATCGGCTGCCGACAGCCCGGACTGCTCCATCCGAAACCTTATGGCATCAATCGGGTTGGGCAGGTCAAGTGGGAAGTGCCTGGCCTCATAGGCCTCGATAAGGGTGATCATGATGTCGAAGTAATCACCTTCAGGCGTGCCGGGTTCTGGCTCATTCTCGAAAAGAGCGGACACGTCTTTGAGCGCCGCACGGTAGTCTTCTTCGGTATGAATCGGACGTATGTTCATGGGTTACTCCATTTCGACGGTATCAGCGTCGATTGCGTCGTACTGTTTGTGAGAGCTCCGCAAGCACTCTATCTCGGACAGCATTTTTCCGATGTAGGAAAAGGCAATGTGATTTATCCGAATCGGATTCATGGACACACAAAAAAGGCTTACCTCTCGGTAAGCCTTTTTCAGTTGGCGGAAGGGATTTCAGTCCCCCAACGCTACCCCTTCACGCCGAGGATCCGCCCCACCGGCCAGCGTTGATTTCCCCTGCGTATCCTTGACTCGCACGATGGCCTGGGTGCCGCTGGTCATGTCGATTTCGCTCACCGCGTGGCCCTTGTCCTTGAGCGCCTGGATCAATCCGGGGGTGAACTGGCCCTGTTCCAGTTCCGTCGGCCCGTTGCGGCTGCCGAAGTTGGGCAGGCTGATAGCGCTTTGCGCGTCGAGGTTCCAGTCGAGCAGGCCGACGGTGGTTTTGGCCACGTATTCGATGATCTGCGAGCCGCCCGGAGAGCCGACGGTGGCGACGAACTCGCCGCTGTTGCGGTCGAAGATCAGGGTCGGAGCCATCGACGAACGCGGGCGTTTGCCGGGCTCGACGCGGTTGGCGACTTTCTGTCCGTTTTCTTCGGGGATGAACGAGAAGTCGGTCATCTGGTTGTTGAGCAAAAAGCCCTGAACCATCAGGTGCGAGCCGAATGCCGCTTCGATGGTGGTGGTCATCGACACCGCGCCACCGAAGTCATCCACCGCCACCACTTGCGAAGTGGAGATGCGCAGCGGCGAGCGGTCCGGCGCGTAGGCAACCTGAACCCCCGGTGGTGTGCCCGGTTTGGCGGTGCCCATGCTGCGATCGCCGATCAGGCTGGCGCGGCTGGCCAGATAACCCGGATCGACCAGACCCTTGACCGGTACCGGTACGAAGTCGGTATCGGCCACGTATTGCGCGCGGTCGGCGTAGGCCAGGCGTTCGGCTTCGGCGATCAGGTGCACGGCTTGCGGCGTGGGTTCGAGGCCGGCCGGTTTATCGGTCTTCACGGGTTTGAGTGGTGTCAGGGACAGGCGCGGATCGCGAGTCTCCAGGGCCTGCAAGGTGCCGAGGATTTGCGCCACTGCAATCCCGCCCGATGACGGCGGCGGCATCCCGCAAACCTGCCAGCGCTTGTAGTCGGTGCACAGTGGCACGCGTTCCCTGGCCTGATAGTGCTGAAGGTCGTTCAGCGACAGGCTGCCAGGGTTGGCGTGACCCTGGACCTTGGCCACGATCTCTTCGGCGATCGGGCCTTTGTACAGCGCGTCTGCACCTTCGTTGGCGATGCGTTTGAGCACGGCGGCCAACGCCGGGTTTTGCAGACGCGTACCGATGGCTTTGACGCTGCCGTCGCTGTTGAGGAAATACTTGGCCATGTCTGGTGAGCGGCGCACCACAGGGTCGGACTCCAGCAGCGAATGCAGTCGAGGCGAGATCGCAAAGCCCTGTTCCGCCAGTTTGATCGCCGGCTCGAATAACGTCGCCCACGGCAAGCGGCCATGTTGTTCGTGCGCCATCTCCAATGCACGCAATACGCCGGGCGTGCCGACCGAACGTCCGCCGATCTGCGCCTGCGGGAACGGCATCGGTTTTCCATCAGCCTGCAGAAACAGCTTTTCGGTGGCACCAGCGGGTGCGGTTTCGCGACCATCATAGGTACGCACTTGCTTGCCATCCCACAGCACGATCATCGCGCCGCCGCCGATCCCGGAGGATTGCGGTTCGACCAGGGTCAGCACGGCTTGCATCGCAATGGCCGCATCGATGGCCGATCCACCTTTACGCAACATCTCGCGACCGGCCTCGGCAGCCAGTGGATTTGCGGCAGCAGCCATGTGTTTATCGGCGTGGCTGGCTTGCAGGCCTGTGCGGTAACCGGAGGCGGCTTCCGGCGCCAGCGGCAGGGTCGAGGAGGGCGGTGCATTGCAGGCGGCGAGGGTGATGGCGCTGACGATCAGGGTCAGGGCCGGCAGGCGAAAGCGTTTCAGGGTCTGGGCTGGAAACACGCGGGGCTCTCCGTCCGTGGGATAAAAGTCTGACGGACTGTATCGGCCGACCGTGCAGGACGCAAACCGTCGGTATGTTTGTCCTTCATGCCTTGGCGAATTTTCTGTAGGGTCATGGGCAAACGTGAAGCCAGAACAATCAACAAGAGACCACCATGCACAGCGAGTTCCCGACCCACTTCAGCTACCGTCAGCAGCGCGAACAGTTTCTTGCCGCCGCCACCGCGGCCGGTGCGACGCTCACTTCCTACGCCCATCCGCGTTGCGGGCCGTTTGGCGAGCCGTTGAGCACCGATGTGGCGGTGCTGGGGGATCCGCAAGCGAAACGGCGTCTGGTGGCGCTCAGCGGCACCCACGGGGTGGAGGGCTATTACGGTTCGGAATGTCAGATCGACTGGCTGAAGCATTTCACGCCGGGTTCGCTGCCGAAGGACGTCGCGGTGGTGATGATTCACCTGATCAACCCGTGGGGCACGGCATGGCTGCGGCGGGTCAACGAAGACAACATTGACCTCAACCGCAATCATTTGGATTTCAATCAACCCCTCCCGGACAACCAGGCTTACGCCGCACTGCACGAAATTTACGCCTGCGCTGATTTGAACGGCCCCGAGCGACAGCGCGCCGATGCCTTGCTCGATGCGCAAATCGCCGAGCACGGCTGGCCGGCGGTGATGTCGATTGTCGAGGGCGGTCAGCACAGCCATCCCGACGGTCTGTTCTTCGGAGGCTTTGCCCCGAGCTGGTCGAATCGCACGCTGCACCAGATCATCGAGAATCATCTGGCCGGCGCCGAAACCGTGATGTGTTTCGACTTGCACACCGGCGCCGGCGAGTACGGTCATCCGATGCTGCTGACGATCACTCAGGCACCGTATCCGGCGCTGGCCCTTGCGCAATCGATCTATGGCCCGTGGCTCTACACCTTGCACACGGGAGCCGAAACCCTGAGTGAAACCGGTGTCGCGGCAACAGCAACGGGTTACACCTCGCAGGCATTGCTCAACGCGCTGCCGAAAGTGCAGCTGATGCCGTTCGTGATTGAGTGCGGGACTTACCCGGGGCCGGACGTACATCGTTATCTGCGTGACGATCACTGGCTGCATCTGCACGGCGATCCGCTGGATGCGACGGGGCGGGCGATCAAGTTGAATCTGCTGGAGCAGTTCTATCCGGTGGATCCGGACTGGCGTGCGATGGTTGGTTTGCGCACTCGGCAGATCTGGGCGAAAGGGCTCAGGGCATTAGCAGGCGAGGCATAAACAAACGGCTTGCCTTTCGGTAAGCCGTTTTGACTGCCTGGTGATGCGCAGCGGTTTTGACTATGGATGCCGGAGGGTTATTGCTTGAAGCCTGGCAGCCCGTTGGCAGCGCGCCAATCTTTCACAATCTGCGTTACACCCTGAGGGGAGCTATCCGCACCCGGCTCCGGGTAATAGATCAGATCCGATCCAGCTGGGTGTTCGCTGATTCTCTCGAAGTGCAGCAGTAACAAGTCAGCCCGATCATTGTTTTCGGCTTCTTCATCTTCTTTAGCGAGCTCTTCCAATAGCGCAATGAACTCGGCTTCCGTGTAGTCAGAAATGGTTTTCTCATAGATCTTCACTTCTTGAATCCTGGCAGTCCGTTTACTTCACGCCATGTCGCGACTGTACGGGCTATGCCAGAGGACGACGTGTCAGCACCTGGCTCAGGGTAGTAGATAAGGTCCATCTTGCTCGGATGCCCAACGATCTCGTTGAAGTGCAGCAATAGAATATCTGCACGGTCATCTGTCGGTGCTTTGTCTTCCTTTCTGATCTCGTCAATGAACTCAATGAAGTCTTGTTCGGTGTAATCAGAAAAGTTGTTTTTGATGAAAGGGTCGCTCATGCAGTTACCTCAATCCTGGTGTACTTCGACGTGATTTTTGGGGGGGTGGACTCTGAGGTTGTCAACGTTATAGACCTCGCCGCCTTGAGATATCAGTTCCACATGATGAATTTCGTGAGAGATTCTCTTGCCGACAGCATCAGCTAATCGGGCGCGAGGTGCCTTTCCGTTGCGCATGCGCTCCAGGCTGTCTTCGCTGAGCTGCCCGGCTAGCCTGGTATCTTTTGAGGCTTCGGCCCAGAAGGCGCGCCTGAATGAATCAAAGCTGGAATATTCACGGCCTCTTAGTGAATCGGCAATGCTGGTTGGGATTGGCGCGCCAGATCCCGCCCGGGCATGGTCAAGCCATACTCCGGAAACATCCTCCCCAACCCCCGTCACCATCCCCAGCATCAACCTGGCCGGTTTCGAAAACACCACATACAACGACTTCAGCCCGGTCTCTGCGGGAAACACCAGAATGCAGTCTTCGGCGGTGATGTCCTCGCCGGGCAGGATTTCTATCTGGCTGTCGGTGTTCGCGGCGATCGGGTGGACGAGGATGGTGCTCAGTGGTTCGCCGTGCTCCGGATAAACCAGCGGCGGCATTGCTCCCAGCGGCCCGCGTTGCGGCGTCCACAGAATGGTGATGCCGTTGAGTTTGGCCTCCATGGCGGTCTTGTCGCTGTTCCACCGGACTTTTACGGTACGCACCGAGTCGTCGCCCGATGCGCCGGTGTGGATGCCGTAGACCTGCATGACGCCTTCGGCATCGCGTCGGAACTGGAAGCGCACGCGAGTGGTGGCGCGAGACAAGGTGCGTAGCTGATCGTCGGTGTAGAGCGTGCCGTCACCCATTCGGGTCGGCAGCATCCCGAGGATGAACACACTGGCCGGGCCGCCGGCGCCTCGTATTGCCCAGTTGAGGCGTTGCTGCAGGATTCCACCGCCCGCCATGCGCCCCAGGGCCAGATCGGCGCCGATTGCCTTGGCTGCGGCGGTACTGGCATCGGGAAAGCGCATGGCGCCCGCGACCATGACTTTGCCGAAACTTGAGACGGGTTCGGGGGCTGTGCCGGCCTCCGTTCGGCTCCAGTTATCCGGTGTGCAGGATTTTGCAAATACCAGATCGTCGCGGGGCTTCGGGGTCGGCCATTCGTCTGTCCGGATATAAACGGGTTCTGGTGGCGGGGGCGGAATCCATCCGATCCATGTCGCGTTCTCGCTCGGGCGTGTTCGACGCCACTCATCGTCGAAAAGGAATTTGTTCAGGTCCATGAGCACTCCCTGTCTGTCCTGGAATCGAGACAGGGGAGCGTGTCGGTCGAGCGGGATGGCGATCAAATCGACTGGCGCAGATGCAGGTGCCTGAGCGAACGAAAAATCCTCTTCGTACGCCTTTCGCACCCGGTTCCTACAGAATCAGACCGATCCAGTGGGGAGGGCACTTTTCTCGGGGTATAAAAAAACGGCCTACCTTTCGGTAAGCCGTTTTTAGGACTTGGTGGTACACAGACATTTGAACTGATTACTTAAATGTCTGTTTTTATTTGGTGTTTTTATTTCAATTTGTGCGAGGGATACATATGGGGATACATGGCGCTCGCTGCTAGGTGGATTTTTGCCGTTTTCTCTTCGCCAGGGAAGGCGCTCGACGTGACCATTAGATGAGGTGGGTCGCTCCGACGAATGGCATCACACAAGCGGCTTTGGACTTCCGAGTCTTTGCCCCTTGCTCATCAGTGGCGCGGGGCTTGTTGCCGGCCGGTACCTATTCGCGCGATCAGCCTTGGATGGTGCGCCCATCTCTACCCAGGCTTCGTAGCCATCCACGTCGATCAGCACTCGACCATCAGGGGCCTTCCGCCAAACGTAATCATTCCTCCAAGTACCGTTCGCGATTTTCGACCGAATTGCTGCTTCGGTGTAACCCGACTCGCTTGAGAATTTCCTGATGGTCACATAGCGCATTTCTTGCAGCCTTGCGAAGTTACTTTTTTCTGGGCCCTGGTTGGAGTAGGGAGTCAAGCTTTCGTGAAAGCTGCGCTGGGGTTGATCCGCCAATCCCAGATCTGACTGCAGCACGATACGCTGCAGTGTCGTGCTTCGGATCTGGTTCAGGTGCAATGCTGGCCTCAGCCTCCGCATCAATCATGGCTTGAAGCCTTTCCGCGTGGATTCTCAAAGGTCCGAAGCTTCGCACGCAGGGAATGCGGCCTTCTCTGGCGAGGCGATAGGCTGTTGTGCGGCCGATGCCCAATAGAGCCGCGGCTTCGGAAATCGATATTAAAGTCACTGGGATTCTCCATCGCTACGGCTTTTGACGCCTCTTAACGTGGGTGGCGGCTGCCGAGGCCTGCCAACCTTCGGAGCCTTGTTCTCGCCGTTCCGGCAGGCGAGCAGGAGTTCCCGAACATCCGCCCTCAGCCAGCAGTGTCTGGTGCCCATCCGGAAGCTCTTGGGCAGCCAGTCCACGCCCCGACGCATTCCCTCTCTGACCGACGCCTCTGTGCGACCGAGCATCTTGCTCAGACCTGCAACGAACACCACTTCGCACTCATCGTCCATAGGCGCTCCTGACTCGGGCTCGGTCACTGCGGGCCTTGTGCTTTCAACCGGGCGAAACCTTGATTGATGTACCCGGCGTTCTCGCCGATTGTCTCCAGTGCGGTTCGGACATTGTCGCCGACATCGGTATGCCCTTGGCTTTCGACGAGCAGGGTCAGCTCCATTAGCGCGGCCTCCAAGGCGAGCTGGTTGCGATACATCCGCTCTAAGACATCTGGGAGAGAGTATTCGGGGGTGGGCATTGCTTCGACTCCATTCGAGAAAATGAAAGCGTAGCAGCGCTCATTTGATCGAGGCGTGAAACAACTGCTCACTACTCACTCGCCGACGAGCGTTTCGAGTCGCTGGAAGTGGTCGATGCCTGGGGGGTTGTGTATAGCCATTGTTTAAGCGATGCCCAGGGGGGTGTGTATAGCCGGCTCCGGAGGTATGAGAAGGTGCCAAGTTGACCGAATACACGTCAGCGCTAAAGCGTGGTCACAGTGCCACACAGTGGCATTCTCACCACTCTGTTTCGAGGACGCGGTCGTCGCGTGTAGGGATCTACACGGAGTGTAGATTTCAACACTGAGTAAAAGTAACGGTCAGATTGGTGCAGCTGCAGGCCACAGGATCTTTGCGCGGACCTGAGAGCAGGTCCTGCTGGAAGAGGTGGATATAGGGATGCCCTGTTGGCGGTTACTAATAATCCATTCAGGCCCTATCATTTACTGGATTAAATCCTCTAATATTACTTCCTTCGTCTCATATTTTTTCTTAGAGGGAACGTATCGTTCGATAATTTCGATGTTGCCCTTAATCTTCGTGCGACCATGGATCAAAGCAGGGTCTATGCTTTCATCAAGATGAATTTTTGTCCGACTTTCTATTACGCCGCTGACAGATCCTGCCCAGCCTTTATCACGATTATGTCGATCGCTAGCATCGATAATTATTTCTACGTTTTTGTAGCTAGTTGAACGTTCAGATGGCTGGGGCGCCTCGTAATCTGTTGGCAATTTGTCAATTATGTCTCGTTTTATATTGAGGCTGGCAATCGGTACTTCAATAGTCGCATTTTTATCCTGCGTTGCAGGTTTCAAAACGTTGAACGCATCTTTGCCTAGAGTCTTCTGGTCAGGCACTTTTTTAATCGCTTCTTTCAGTGCGGCCTCGTCAAAGCCAAGGTCGCGGCCTGCTTGGAATACGACGCTCTGGTAGGCGTTGATTGTTGGCGACGGCGGTGCAGAGGTCCCTGGCGACAGAATTTGGAATGCGCCAATGGTAAGCAGGCTACCTACCCCTAAGGCTACTATTTCTCGAACCACGCCTTTCTCCTCGAGCAACTCTTTTGCTAACGCTTTGGCTCTCTCAGTACGTTCATCAGTTTTGCAAAAGAATTTCACAATGAAATCCAAATCCAAACTGCCACTTTCAAGTCTTTCGACAAATACTTCTGTTTCGGTGATTTTTAATGTATCAAATCTTTTTTCTAGGAAGATCGGCGTTCTTTTAATTAGCCGTTCCATAGACTTCAAGCTGTCTATTATATCTGGGATCGGTACCGGATCTTTCGTCGTATATTTGAAGCTATAGCTTGTTTCAATGATGTACGTTTCCGACATTACGGGCTCCCTGCGCTATTTTTATATTTTTGATAGTTTTACTGAAATTGAATCATTTATATGCCTACCGCTCGTTAGCCGTTAAAGCGTTCCGCAATCTCGTCAGTAGATCATCAGAGAGTTTCGGTGGCAATCGCACTGTTGATAAAGGACTTCCTTCCGTCGGCCGGGCAATCCCGAATCCAGCACCGCAAGGTCTCTCCGCCTTAGTCAGAGGGTGCCAGTGGGAGCTTGAAAGGGTAAAACTGTCCGGTTTTTTCACCCCACGCATTGGAATCTCTCTATTTGGGATTGGAATCTACAATCCGTTGGATCTCGAGTTTCTCCTGCCGCCGTGCAAGGGGCTCCCACACGTACCTGTCCCAAACCCTGCGCTGATCCTTGCTCAGTGATTCAATACCACTGTGAATTACTTGCTGAGCAACTCCATAGGCCGGCGTACCTTCTTCCAGCAAGCCCTCGTCAATCAGGTCATTGATTGCGTCGTTCAGTTCCCAGTCGACGTGATCGTTCCAGCCCATGGCTGCGCTCTCCATCTTGAAATGAAAACTCAGCATAGCCGAGCGTTTGGCATTGACGGTGCAGCCGGCGATTGGTCTGGTTCGCTGAGTTTGGAATCTTGATGTCTGGAGATCTTTGCTGTGGGTGGAAACCAAAGTGGAAACCTGACTTTTGGCAACCGGCCGTTTTGGTAACTCTTCGTGGTAACTGCGCTGGTAACCGTCATCAGGGTGCGCATTGGCGGGTGCGAACTGGAGGTACGAACCTCGAGCGCGAACTTCAGTGGCAAGCGCACCAGAGTGCGTACCTATGGTGCGTACCTATGGTGCGTACCAGCCTGCGTACTTTATGGTTTTTCACTCCGCTCGGAGGGCGCGAAGACTGTAAGTAGCGCGTTGCGTGAAACCGCGTGTTTTGCTGTAACAGGGGCTGTAACAGCCGGCCTTGTTACACGTCGCCGGAATGGGCACCAGTTCCCTTTTTATGGCCCCCAAAAACTCGCAATACCCTGGCAACCTGAGTGGCAACTAAGCCAAGGGTATCGGTGCCGACGTTGAGAGCGGAGGTGGTCACCGCGCTTGGTCACCTTTCACGTCATCCGCGCCACACCAAATCTTTGATCGCGGATTTCAGTACTGATTAGTTGCCTACAAGCCTCAACCTTATTGTCCAGTCTGCTGCCAAAAGAATCCTTCTGAACCGCATCCGCATCCGCAACCGTAACCTAAGCTAAAAATTTGAGCTATTGAGATGGAGAGTGCGATGAAAAACCTTTTCGCATTATCACTGGCGAGCCTGCTCGTTGCGGGTTGCCAAACGACGCCGATAACCAAAGTCATTCCATCTGGGGATCAAAAAATCGTTTGGCAATATTGGAATCTAAAAATCTCATGCCATGCGGATTGGGGGCACGTGTGCGAAGGGGAAGCACAACCACAAAACGAAGCGGTAATTCCTGAAGGATTCAGCCATTGTCGTACTGTCGCCCAGAAAAACAGTGGCCCAGCCGGCGATGCAGGGTCATGGTGGTTTCTAGATGGGAATCGTGTTCGTGTCTTTGCCAGAGCATGCGGTGGAGCATTTTATGATCAGTACAGCTCTTGGATTGACGTCAATTGGATCACTTACATTGTGAGAACACCCTCGCTCAACGATCCAGAGAATAACTGCAGCTCTGAAACCAAGGGTGCAGCAGACTATGAGCTTACCTGCTTCTAAGACGTCCGTTTGGTGGATACCAGATTGGATACTGGATGACGAAGAGTAACCATGCGAGGTGGTTACCTTTAGTGGTTACCGCGCGCGATATAGGCCGACTAACGGTCAATCTACTTGACCTTCTTCGCCCGGCGGCGACTAGACTCATGGCGACCCAGGCACCGCCTGGATGCCCGTGACGTTTTAGTATCCTCAGTAAAAAGCCCGCGTCTGCGGGCTTGGAGGTCTCGGTGGACTTCTCGAATTTTACGATGATCGACTTCATGATCTGGAAGGGCGTTGTCATCGTCTGCGCTGCAGCTGTGTACGGTTTCTGGCTCGGCCTTACTGGTCGTTGAACAACTTAGGCGCCAACAGGGGGAGGACCTTGTTCGCCTTTTCAGCGCCATGAGACAGCAGGCCGCCACCCTGGCTTGGCGCCTTCATCAGCAGGCCGCGCAATGCATTGCTGTTCAGGGCTGAATTCGCCCCTCGGCCGGCAGCTATGGCTCCGCCAAACAGCAATGGTGATACGAGCCCAGAACCAGCGGCGCCAATACCGCCGAGCATGATCCTCTGCATGGCACCATGAGGACTTTCCTGCGATCGCAGGAACTGCGCGCTGATGTCAGCGAGGTCTTGAAGCTCAGGGTTGCCGATGTTTTTCATATTGGCCAGTCGGGCGATTGAGATGTTCCCCTCTGCGCCGTTCTGCGCCATCTTCTCCAGATCGAGCATCGTGCCGTACTGTTGACGAACCTTGGCGAATGCCGCTGCGTCTTCCGGGGTTAGCGAGCGATTCAAGGCCCCCATCAACGACCTGCGAAGGTCGCTGGCGTAGTAGGCTTCCGGGCTGTTGCGCTGGCCGATCCTGTCGAGAGTTTTCTTGATGTTGTACGCGGCTTGACCGTCGATCTCGCCGTTCTGAGCCTTGCCCAGGATCTCTTCGATCTGCTTCTGGATGATGCTGGCCTGACCGGTTTCAAGCTCGCTGGAGGCACGCAAACCTTGATCGACAAGTTCCTGCGTGAATTGCGGATCGACCTTTACCTTGTTGCTCTGAAGGACGCTTTCGAATTTCGATCCCAAATCATCCTTGGCATTTCGCAGAGCCATGTTCACATCGGTCGAATCCTGCCCTACCGTTCTACTTACGGCGCGATTCAGTTGGCCCTGCATGTTTGAAAGCGTGGCAGACCTACCACTGAACGGCATGTATTCCAGAGACGCGGCCAGGGCGTTCAGAGGCTTGCTATTGACGATGCGATCGCCGGGGATGTTGATGCCAAGGTCTTGAGCTTTTTGTGCCAGTGCGCTGACAGCGGGTTTAACCTCTCCACCGCGTAGCGCCCTCCCAAGGCTTCGGGTGCTCCCTCCAACAACTGCTGTTGATCCTGGGATAACGCCGCCAACTATCGCACCAATACCAGCATCTTCTGGATTCACAAGACCGGCAGAAGCACCACCAATGATAGCGCCACCGACAGCGCGAGTTGCGAGGCCTTCAAGGCCTTGCATGCCGCCAGCGCGAAAGCCACCCGATCCGATCGACTCTATCAAGGGTGCGATCTTGGCGGCGCCTGGAAGCATCGCGGCGCCCTTGGCAAGCATTCCGCCGGCCCCAGCCGTACCAGCGATTTCAGTCCCAAGCTTGCCGCCCTTGAATGCCATCGAATCTGGTTGAGCACCAAGCTCCTGGAATGCCAGATCCATATCCGCCCGGCGCTGACGGTTCGACTCCAGCGATAGACCCTTCCCAGCGCGCAGGTCCTGCACGATGTCGTATGGCGCTACGATCGTGGCGCCAATAGACCCAGCGCCTCGTAAGGCGCCTGCCAGGAGGTTGCCAGAATCCTGCATCAGCTCCTTGCCGGCGTTTTCAGGCAGTAGCGGCATAGTGCCGCCGAATCGGCCAGCCATGTGCGGCGCTGGCTGCACCGTGGGGCTGATCGGAATTTGTGGTGCCTGCACCGGTTCAGTCGAGTAGCTCTGACTATGCATCGCTGTTTGCTGTTGAGGCTGAGCAGGCACCGATGGCGTCATAAACTCTTTGTTCAGCTCAGCAAACGGATCGCGCTGCGAGCCAGCTTGGGCAACCTGACTGAATTCACGGTTCAAGTCCGCAAACGGGTCGTCCCAGACGATTCCGGCCGGGTCGATCTGCGGCGCGTCATCCCACTGAATCGAGTTCGGATCAATGCCATGCTCGAGTCTCCCCGTTGAAATACTGGATCGGATTTCATTCATGCGACTAAATCCCCCATAGGTAGCAGAGGGCGTCTTTCCGCAAGGGCGATCAGCGCCGCGTTCGCTTCTACGCTTCCCGAGTTGGCTGCGTTGCGCAGACGTTCATATGCGGCGGCAATCTCTGCGCGCGTTGGCTTGGTTTGGTGGCCTCGGGTCTTGGTGCTCATAACTCATTCTCCGATGCAAGGTTATAACCTAATATTAGCAGATTGGGCCTTATCTGTATGTTTGAACAGTGGTTTTTTGTGCCGTTCGTCCTGCTTTAGTTTGTATCCTGGGAGTTGCGCTCGGGGCTGGGCACTTGCCAGCTCCGAGCTCTTGCTCTTCCTTTTCGGGTCTGATCTACGAGCGCCTCTCTTGGCTTATCAGTTGCCCGTCAGAAAGCGGCGCGGCACCCATGTTCCTGGCGTGCCAGATGCAACGCAGGTCCAGCCCTCGATCACGTATTTGGAGCCAGAAGTGCCTAACTCCGACGGCGCCGAGTTCTTCACGGAGTCTCCCTGCATCCAAGGTCCGCTGGTAGGCGCAGCGGTGAGCGCAGAGTAGAAGGCAGTTATGCGACCCTCTGCGAGCTGATTAATCTGGTTGACGTGCTCACGCAGCACGCGCAGTAGCAATGGGTCAGTGATGCCAAGTGGAGTCGAAAGGTGATTGGTCGTGGATGGGATAGTCATATGTGTTTCCTGAAAGGCGCCTGCTTGCGGCGGTTTTTGGCTGAGTAGGGCGGATTGCCCCGGTGGCATTGCTCGTTGTCGCGCGCACCTAGACGTGCGCTTCCATCGGTGTGTTTTCGTAGTCGGAGCGCAGATGAGCGCCCTTTGTGCAATGGCGCCCGGTAGGCGCGTAGCAAGCTCGACACACCATGATGTGGTTCAGGTATAGATCACGGGCGTGACGCCACTCAGGCGTAGCGGTGGCGGCGTTTGCGTGTGAGCCGGTGATGAGTTGAGCAGGGCGATCGATCCGAGTAGCCACCACCAGGCGCGGACTTGGTCGACTATTCACTTTTGGCGAGTCTGTACTGGTAGCGGCCGGAGGCAGGTGATCAAGCAGGGCTGAGAGGAGGCTCATGTCGTCACCTCGGTCTGATTGCTCCATTGCCCATATGTGTCTCTAGAAAAAATCGGGGGGAACGGGGGAACAGTGGGAACAGCCAGTGTTTCCGGGGCTTCCACAGGGGGATTCCGTTCCCCACGTTTTTTTGTGGGGAACAGTGATAACCAGATGCTCAGAAATGGCGGGGGACTTATATTCAAAAACATGTTTGTGTTCCCCATGTTCCCCAAACACCAAATAAGGGGGAACAGCTACAGGCCGCGTATTTACGGGCTGTTCCCCCGTTCCCCCTGTTCCCCACGTTTGTAGGTTCCTGTGAAGACGGGCATTCGTCTCTAGTATTGGTGGAAGTCATGCGGCACCGCCTTCGCTGTCCAGGGCTTCCGGGTCGATGACGTACAGGCGCGCCGAGCCGCCGGCGGGGATGCGATACTTTTTGGTCTTGCGGCTATCCCGATCACTGTCTCGCTTGGCTAGGGCGCCGCCAACTTCTAGCGCCTTGATCACGCGGGTTAGGCCGAATCCGTGAGCGGCCTCGGTGAGTGCGGACTTGTTGAACAGGTAGAGTCGTTTGCCGGCCACCAGCTCCCAGTAACCGGCGCGGTTGAACACCTTGGCGTCGACTTCCGTGGCGTCGACATCGGAGAACCGGCTGCTGCCGTGCTTGTCGATGAAGTCGATGATGCCTGCCAGGATCTGGCGGTCTTCTGCGTTACCGCCGCCGACACGAGCAAGCCATTCGCCATAGAGCAAACGGCAGTCGGCGAGGGCGGTTCCTTGTTCCCAAGGCAGCAAGCCGAAAGCGGTGGCCATCTCTCCCGCAAGTGCAATCACGGCGAACCGATCGGCGACACGCCCGGCCTGGGCGTTGTCCTCGACGAACTGGGCGCGGATACCATCGAAGTCACTGAGCAAGCCGGACTTGTCGTCAGCTGCGACCAGACGCTCGACGAAGGCCGGACCAAGATGTCCATGGTGGGCGCCTACCGCGACGGTCAGTTGCCGGTGGAAGTCCGCCCCCTCGAGGCCATGCAACTCATCAAAAGCACGATGCGTGCGAGTGCCGGCGTTCACGTCGACCATGCGCAACTCGGCGCCGGCGTGGGCGGCATTTCCGGATATGGCAGCGTGCTCAGAGAGCGATCGCTCGCCGCTGGAGAGTGTCAGCAGACGCCAGCTCAGTTTGCCTCTGGCTTCTCGCTCCCGGGTCATGGTGCCCTTGCCCTTGCCATTGGCGAGTGAGCACGCCATTTCCTGCACCCGTTTAGGGTCAGCACGCTTGATCTCGTCCAGCGGCAGGATGGTGTCGTTACGGCTAGACGCCTCGATCTCAAGGCCGCCCTTGGTCATGTCCCAACTGGCGGCGAACACGCCCGGGTCACCCCACACCGACGATCCGACCAGTTGGGCCAGAGATTTGCCGCTCGAGCTGTCACCTACGAGGTGAACCCCACCACCCAGCACGCCGACCAAACTCAGCAGCGGGCCGGCCAGAGAGCAGCCGATTGCCAGAGTCAGTACCGGATTACCTGCGCACTTGGCTGCTACCTGCGATTGCCACTGCGCCAGCTCGCCGCGTTGGCTGAAAAGCACCTGGGCTTTGTTGCTGGCCTGATATCGCACGTTGGCGGCGCCGATCGTCTGCCCGGGCAGTACGAATGCACCAGACTCGTGCCAGCCCGGCCGGCTGGTGGTGGCGAACACTTCGGCGGGGTGCTGGTCGAGCAGATACTCCATGAACGTGCTGCGCTTTTTAAGGGCGATGATGACGCCCATACCGAACAGGGCGCGCCGGGCATCCTCGCCGCTGCCGCCGAAAACCTCCATGGCAATGATCCACTCCTTGATCCCGCCCTCGGTCACTAGTCGGAGGAGCCGCCCCTCGCTACCGTCGTCACTGTTGGTGGTGCGCGCCACGACCATGACCGGGCTTGAGATCCACTCATCGCTGATCGGCCTGTCGGCGGCGTCGTTCTCGGCATCGTCCTGGTCCGCAGCGGTGCGCTTGAAGCTGTGCCAGTAAACGCCCGGGCGAAGCTTGCGGCCGTTCTCGTTGATCACCCAGTGCTCGTATACCGCCCAACAAGGTCGAGCAGGTGAGATAGTTGCGGCCTCTGGCCGAAGGTTAATCACGTTGGTATCAGGCTTGGCCATTGGCGAGCTTCCAGTTTGCGAGATCGTTGAAATCAGTGAGGTCAGCCGGCGCACCTTCTGGCCATTCGGGGAACGCCACTTGAGCGCCCACTGCCGCCGCCGCTGCGTTCGCTGCAGTGCGTCCCGGGTTTCCATCAGTGAGTCGGTCGTCGTCGCCGGCAATAACAAATGGCTGGTCCGGGTAGCGCGAACGAAGCCCCATCGCCGCCGGGAGCAGGTTTCCCGCGTTCATGGCAGCGGCAACGGCATAGCCCCCGTGTTGGTGAAGGCTGGCGCCTGTCGCCCATCCTTCGCATATGCAGAGCACGGAGCCGGGCTCGATGATGCCTAGGGGCGAGTACGTGCCTTTCACTCGCCCACCGGGCAAGAAGCGCTTGGCGCCGTCTGGGGCGATTCGCTGCAGATTGACTAGTTGGCCATCGAGGTAGAGCGGTACGAGCAGATCAGCGCCGCGCTGGCGCAGACCGTGGGAGCGAACTCCTTTGGCGGTGAGGTATGGGTGATCAGGTGCTGCGCGTCGAGCATTTCGCCACCAATGATTCGCCTTCTCGGCGGCTTTCTGCTGGCGACGTTGTTGTTCGGCCTCACGCTGGCGCCGAGCCTGATCAATTCGCTCGCGGATCTGCGCGGCCTCGTGAGCGTCTACCGGTTCGCGGCTACACCAAGTGTTGGCAGCTCCAGACTTCCAACTGCCAAAAGCACCAGAGGCGATACCATCCAGGTACAGGACATACCAACCATTGAGAGTGCCGGGCTTGTCGTCTGGGACGCGGAACCGGTGAATGCTGCCATCTGGCACAGGGAGCCAATCAAGCGGGCCATAAGTCGCCTGGAGCGCATCACGGAACAGGATCGCTGCGTCATCCATGACTGGCGCTCCCTGCGAAGGCCCGGCAAACCCGTCCATTGTTCACGGCGTGCCAGTGCGTGATGTCGTCGATGGATTCAACGAGACAGGCTGTCACCTGAGCGTCGACGCTACGCATAACCACGCGCCCGCACTCGGCGTCAGACTCCGTCAGGAACGGGCCAAGCAACGCCTTTAGTGCTTTAGGATGGGTCACGTAGAAAAGCTCTGTGGCTTTTCCCGGGCAAGCCGATCCCGTTGGCGCTGGCGCGCCATTTTGAATTTTCATGTGCTTAAACCTTTATCGAATCAGCAATTCAAGGGAGTCAGCGATGCTGTGCGCTGGCGAGAATCGAGTCGCGGTCTGTCAGGTAAACGGAGCTGCGTCGCCAAGTGGCGGACGCTTGGTTGCCCGAACAGCATCTGGTTGACCTGAGCCTCTTTGTCACACCACCGTTCATGATCCGGGCCGTTGCCTATGCGATTAATCAAAACCCATTCCGGTAGCTGTCTACGCGCTCGCATTTCGCTGAGCATGGTCCACCACGTCAGATAGCAGGTGCGCTCCAGCTCCATCAGATCAATGAGCCGCTGACGCTCATAGGTGCATGGATCAAGATCATCTGACGGTTGGATCTCATCGACGCCATATAGCGTCCGATTGACGATGCTTCTCGCGATCAATGCCCGCTCATAGTCGGCATCGCTACCAAATCCTTTTGCTCGAACCCACTCCGGCAACTCGTTGGAAATGCGCAACTGATTGAGGACACTCCACCACTGAGCCGCATGTTCCCGTTCGGCATTGAGTGCAGTTGAAAGTAGGCTGCTCATTGGGCACCCCCTTGCACAGCGATCAAGTCGTCGAGAAGTTCCGCCCAGGCCATAGCAGTGTGCTGAGCGAAAACTGCAGTAACTCGTGCCACGAGTATGTTGATCGAAGGTGAGGCGATCAGGGCGAGGGAAAGCGCGAGCAGCTTCAAAATTTCCTGAACGTCCCGTATGTCTTCAACGCTGATTTCGGTCGATAGAGCCGGAGTGTTCATTTGGCACCGCCTTGGCGATTGCCAAACTGGATAGGCGCGGTGGACGAATCAACCAGCGCCTTGGCTGCGGCCATCAAAAGCCTGATACCAAATACCTCGTCGACGCCAAGGCCGTTATCAATGGCTTTCGTCAGCATTGCATCGCCTGCCGCGAGGAAGCAGCTCGCTTCGTGTAGCGCATCGACGACAGGAACGCCGGCTGAGACGGCAAAGAATGATCGCGTGCCCACAGTGTGAAATTCCGAGGCGTTTGTGAGCAGCGGGGTAACCTCCAGCTCGGTATGAGTGTTCATTGCACACCTCCAGCGGCTTCCAGGCTGCGGGCGATGGTGATCTTGGTGTTGTAGCGGGCGAGACGAGAGAAGAGGGATAGGTTTGCGCGGAGAGCGCTCAGGGCCATGTGGCGATGAACAAGGGCGCGAATTGCGGACGGAGTGATGGTGTGGTTCATGGGGGTAGCTCCTAACGTTGAGGAGCTGCCACTTTTCGCGGCCAAGCGAAGATGGGTGGCAGCTGTACGCGGGTTGGCCGACCGGGACGTTAGGAACCCGGCACACCCGAAGGTGTCCCACGCACAGCCGCCATAACACGATTGTGCGGACGCAAAAAAAGCGCCAGCAATCGGATGGTGGGCGCTTGTGCGCCTAACGATACTCGACCGGCCAAGGTCGGTCACGGGATTTACCGCGACCCTTGAACCATAGCGCTGACGCCCCATCCGAGCAAGCGAAGTTTGCGACCGAATATCGCTTGGCATGAGCATAGCCATCATACGGGCACCCCGGCAGGCGGATTGGTGCTCAGGTAGTAAAGAGCTATGCGGGGATGCTTGCGGCCTTGGTCGTCGGTCAAGTCGAGACGATGGGTGAGGATCTTGTGCCCGAGCGCGCGCAGTTCGTTGATGCGAGCACCAGGGCGAACGATGTTCAGCTCGCGAATAGCGGTAAACGTATCAATCGGACCGGCTCTCAGGCGCTCCAAAAGGCGAGCACGTTGAGCGGTTCCGCTGGTATTCTCTACGTGAGTATTTTCGTGGCTGGCCTGTTGGTCGGCCATTTTTTTGTGTGTCATTTACGCTGCCTCCCCACGCAGTGCGATGCGCTGGCGAACCCAGGCCTGTACCTCAGCCAAAACAAAGCCAACAGGCGAGCCGCGCGACTTACTGTCGCTCAGAGGCACAGGGCGCGGGAAAGTCGGATCGTCTTTGAGGCGCTTGTACACGGTAGGACGTGCGAGCCCGGTGATTGCTTCAAGGTCCGGCATGCGGATTAGGGTGATCGATGGGTCGAACGTGTGGGGCGAGTGATCAGTAGCTGGAGATGGTTGCATGGCCTTGTGTTCCGCTATTGGTTTAGACGGAATACAAAGTAAAAGCGCATGAATAGGGGGAGAAGTCCGGGCAGCGTGCACACTGTACAGTTTGCGCGTATTCCGTATCAGTCTGCGCGCAAACAGTTCCTGTTCATTTGGCTTTTTCGAACTCGGCGATCCACGTATAGAGCGTTCTTTCTTTTTCGATCCCTAGCCGTTTCGCATTGATGCGCACGTAGTCGGCCCTGCTGTGGTAGCTGGTTTTATTGGCTTCCCAGTCCGATAACGCAGCTTCCTTCTTTTCATTCATGCTTCTATGTCGAATGCTGGCTGCTTTTTTCGCCGCTAGAGATACCTTAGTCTTCGCGAGCTCATCTGCCCTGGCAGGAAGACTGTTATCGAACTTGCGGATTAGGTCTGCCTCGCGGCGTTCCATATCCCGTAACGCTTCCGCGCGGCAAACAATCTCGACGATGTCTGGCATTGCTTTTGAAATCCCAGACATCCGAATCATCGGCACGTCTTCTCGAAGGATTTCCGGCAGGTCTAGGTCATCTTTATAGGATCGAACGGCATATCCGATTTCTTGAAGGGCGAGCACTGCTAGATATTCGAAAGGCTTCGCACCGGGCAGTGATTCATCGTCGAGATCAAATTGTTCCAGCACTGCTTCCAAAGCCGCAAGCGGGCTAGTGTTCTCCTCGTTTGGATAATAGAGCTCGGATGGGCTCATGCGATAAGAGTAGTGTTCGATGAAGAGCCGAAGGCCAGCCTCTGTGCGATCTTCATAATCGAGGTAGCCCAGAATATGGCCGCCATTTTCGACTTGTTGCTGAATCCAGCTGCTTTTTTCCCAGCGGAAATACTCCTCAGTCATCCACGTGATGGTGTGACCGGCCTCTTTCATTTGGGCTACCGTACGGCCCCGAAGGAGGTACTTCGCTCTGCCATGAAACTCCTCAAGTCGATCGTGCACCATATACGGCACCTTATCGCTGAAAACGTCGAACTCCTTCACCTTGCTCACAGGGCTTCCTCCTGTTGCGCCTTTTTCGATTGCCGTCCGAAATCTCCTTGCACGACGACGCCGCCGGCCAGACCGTCCAAGTAGTTTGCATACCATTGCATCATCGTCGTGCGCTGCGGCAAGTACTGCGCCTTGTTGTAAACGCCTGCGACGCCGGGCTTCTTGTGCGAAAGCTGGGCCTCGATATGGTTCTCGTCGAAACCATTTTCGTTGAGCACCGTCGATGCAATATGCCGGAACCCATGGCCAGTTTGCCGACCTTCGTATCCCATCCGACGCAATGCCATGAGGAACACCGTGTCGCTCCGCGGTTTGGTGTGATCGCTGCGACCTGGGAAGAGAAGGGGATAGTTGCCGGTGTATTTGCGCAACTCCTCCAGCGCCTCGATCGCCTGAGACGAAAGCGGGACCAGATGCTCAAGGCCTTTCTTGCGACCTTTGCGCTCGACGGGAATAGTCCAAATTTTCTTGGCAAAGTCGAACTCAGACCACCGCGCCTCGCGTAGCTCGCTGGGGCGCACGGCGAAGAGACTCAGAAGGCGCAGGCCTAGGCGCACGTCATGGGCATGAGGGTAAGCGGCTATGGCGCGGATCAGGCCAGGCAGTTCATCAGGAGAAACGTGGGCGTAGTTCTCGGCCTTGCCGGACTTGAGATATTTTTGCAGACCTTCAAGCGGGTTATGAGTTGCCCGGCCGGTTACTCTGGCCAGGTCGTAGGCATCGCGGCAGTACGACCGTACACGGCTCATTTGCTCAAGGATTCCCTGCTGCTCCATGCCGCGGAGAAATTCCATCCACTCAAGCGGAGTGATATCGGCATAGGGACGTTTACCGAACGCAGGGAAGACGTGACGCTCCAGTGAGCCGATAATTCGCTTCGCGGTGCCCGCATCCCAGTTGGTAATGCGTGAGGCATACCACTCACGGGCCAACGGCTCGAATGTTTCGCCTGCGATATCTCGCTCCGCTTTTTTGCGTGCTTGTTTGGTGATGATCGGGTTTTTCCCATCGGCGGCGTCGGCGCGGAGTTCGGCAGCTTTCTGCCTGGCTACCGATCCACTCACCTCTGGGTAACCGCCCAGCCCAAGCCACGACCATTTCCCATCGGGCTTCTTGTATCGAAGCTGCCAGGACTTCTGACCGTCAGTTTTCACGCGGAAATAAAGGCTGTTCCCATCGAGCTCGCGATATTCCTTGGCATCAGGCTCTAGCCCGGCCAGCGCGGTGTCGGAGAGGGGGCGGCGCTTGATCTCTGAACGCTTCATCTGACCTGTATCCCTTCGGTTCAATTATTTGTCGAGGATACACAGCGGGATACACGGAGGGAAGGTATAGGGGGATACAAGGAGGGATAGCTAGAAACAAGAAAGCCCGCACGAGGCGGGCTTCTTGTTTTGATTTATAGACATCCTGAGACATCTGTAAATCGGTACTTGGTGGCTACACAGGGACTTGAACCCCGGACCCCAGCATTATGAATGCTATGCTCTAACCAACTGAGCTATGTAGCCAAGTGGCGCGCATTATTCCCCTGAAATGGAAAAGCGTCAAGCGTAAATTTCAAAATTTTTTCTACGCTTTCAACCGTTTATCAAAATCAGGCGTTCAACAGTGGCGAAGGGCAGCGCTGGAACCAGCGACTGGCCTGCTCATACGCGTGCGCCAGTTGCAGAACGGCGAAGTCTGCCTGATGCCGGCCGAGGATCTGCAGCCCCATCGGCAACCCCCGGGCATTGAAGCCGGCCTGGACGTTCGCCACCGGGCAACCGGATAACGTGCCGGGAATCACCACCTCCATCCAGCGATGATAAGTGTCCATGCTCACGCCCTCGATCGTGGTCGGCCACGGCTGCGATTTGTCGAACGGGAAGACCTGCGCGCTGGGCAGCAACAGATAGTCGTACTGTTCGAACAAGCGTGAGATCGCCCGATACCAGTCGCTGCGTACCACCGAGGCGGCAAACACTTCGCTGGCCGAGAGCTTCAGACCGTTTTCCACTTCCCAACAGGCTTCCGGTTTCAGCAGCGCCCGTTTCTGCGGATCGGCGTAAGCCGCGCCCAGGGAGCCGGCGACCATCCAGTGGCGCAAGGTGCGCCAGCTGCTCCACAGTTTCTCAGGGGCAAATTCCGGACGCACCGGCTCGATATGGCAACCCAGGCTTTCAAAGTCGGCAAACGTCTTTTCGCACAACGCGAGGATGCCGTTCTCCATGGGTAAATACCCGTTGAAGTCGCCGAGCCAGCCGATCCGGGTGCCGGTGAAGTCGCGCTCCAGCGGTGCAGTAAAGACCTCTCCGGATTCACGGATCGACAACGGTGCCCGGGCATCGCCGCCGGCCTGCACCGACAGCAGCATCGCGGCATCGCGCACACTGCGCGCCATGGGCCCTTCATAGCCGAGTTGATCGAAGAACAGATCGGCACTGTCGTCGAATGGCACTCGCCCCTGAGACGGGCGGAAGCCGAAGATGTTGTTGAACGCTGCCGGGTTGCGCAGCGAGCCCATCATGTCGCTGCCATCGGCCACCGGCACCAGATGCATCGCCAGTGCCGCCGCCGCGCCGCCACTGCTGCCGCCTGCGGTTTTGCTCGGGTCATAGGCGCAGCCGGTGGCCCCGAACAACGGGTTGTAGCTCTGCGAACCGAGGCCGAATTCCGGGGTGTTGGTCTTGCCGATGATGATCGCGCCGGCAGCCTTGATCCGCTCGACCATGATGCCGTCACGCTCAGGTATGTAGTTTTTGAACAGCGGTGAGCCCAACGTGGTGCGGATGCCGCAGGTCAGCGACAGATCCTTGATGGCGTGGGGCAGGCCGTGCATCCAGCCCCGGTATTGACCCCGGCTCAGTTCTGCGTCCCGTGTGTCGGCCTGGGCCAGCAGATCTTCCGGCGCCTGCAGGCTGATCAGTGCATTGACTGACGGGTTGAACCGGTCGATGTGGGCAAGATAGGTCTGCATCACTTCGCGGCAGGAAACCTGACGCAGGCGAATGCGTTCGGCGAGCTCGATGGCCGGCAACAGGACCAGTTCGCTGATGTTATTGGAGTTCATGACGACGGCGCCCTTCAGACGGCTGGAAAGACGCCCCGGCCTCGTGCCGGGGCGGTAGAAATCAACGCATCAGGTTGGTCCACAGACGATCGGCCAGACGGATCGCGCCTTCACCGCAGGTTTTGCTGAACACCACGTGGGTGCCCTCGGGAATATGCAGTTCCGGTGCATCCTTGAGATTCGCATCGAGGAACGGTTCGACGCCTTTGATCGGGCTCTGATGCTTGAGGAAGTTCTGGGTCATCGCCGAGTTTTCCGGCTGGCTGAGAAACGCGATGAACGCCTTGGCATTCGCCGGGTTCTTGCTGCCCGCGGGGATGACCATGTTGTCGACCCAGGCCAGCACCCCTTCTTTCGGGTACAGGTATTTCAGGCTCGGTTTCATCTCGCGGGCGCGCATTGACGAACCGCCCCAGAACATTGACATGTCGATTTCGCCCGAGGCGAGGTTCTCGCGGATCGAGCCGGCCTTGGAGCTGTAGGTTTTGACGAATGGCTTCTGCGCCTTGAGCAGCGTGAGGATCTGCTGCATCTGTTTCGGGTCCTCGCTGCACAGCGGAATGTTCAGGTACAGGCTGGCCATGTCGACCATGTCGCTGACCGAATCGAACATGTTGATCCGCCCCTGCAACTCGGCCGGCGGCTCATAAAGCACCTTGTAGCTGTCGGCCGGGCCTTTGTAGCGGCCACTGTCGAGCACCACGCTGGTGGTGCCCCAGATGAACGGCACCGAATAGGCGCCTTCCGGGTCCCAGCTCGGTTTTTTCAGGTTGTCGACCACGCTGGCGTAGTAGGGCTCCTTGACCGGATCGAAACGCTCCAGCAGGTTTTCCTTGATCAGGATCGGAATGAACTGGTGCGAGGGGATCGCCACGTCGTAACCGGCACCGCCCTGCTTCAGCTTGGCCAGCAGCGTCTCGTTGGAGTCGTAGGAGTCGACGGTGACTTCGATGCCGGTCTGCTTCTGGAATTTGGCGAGAATCTCCGGTGAAAAGTAACCGCTCCAGCTCACCACGTTGAGTTTTTCGGCGGCCTGAACATTCCCGGCCATGACCAGCGGCACAGTCAGAAACAACGAACTACCGACGCTTTTTATCCACTTGCTCATGCTATTTCCCCACGGTTCTTGGAAGGTTCAGGCGTTCTTTTTGCCCAGCAGGTAAGAGAGGCTGACAAACAGCACCGAGACGCCCAGGATCAGGGTCGACACGGCGTTGACGTCGGGTGTCACGCCCATGCGCAACAGGCCGAAGATGAAGATCGGCAGCGTTGTGGTGCCGGCCTGGGAGACCATCATCGAGATCACGAAGTTATCCAGCGAGACGATGAAGGCCAGCATCAGCCCGGAGAAAATCCCCGGCATCAGCAACGGCAGGGTGACTTTGCGAAAGGTCCGCCATGGCCCGGCATACAGGTCGGCCGAGGCTTGTTCCAGCGACAGGTCCATGTCGTTCAGCCGGGCCCGGATCGGCAGGTAGGCAAACGGAATGCAGAACACCGTATGGGCGATGATCAGATTGCCGTAGCCGAGCGACAGGCCGATGGTGGAGAACAACGCGAGCGTGGCGACGCCGACGACGATTTCCGGCAGCACCAGCGGCAGCATGATCGCGCCCATCGACAGTTGCAGGCCCTTGAACTTCGCACCCCGCGAGGTGCCGAGGGCCGCGAGGGTGGCAATCGCCGTGGCGACCATGCTGGCGCACACTGCGATCAGCAGACTGTTGCCGGCCGCCTGGCGCAGCGCCTGATTGGCGAACGCGGCGCGATACCAGTCGAGGCTGAAGCCGGTCCACACCGTAGCCGACTGGTTGGCGTTGAACGAGAACACCACCAGCAACACGATCGGCGCGTAGAGGTACAGGTAGAAGAGGAAACTGAAGCCGCCGAATCCGGGGAAGTCCTGGACGCCCAGCCCCTTGCGTTTGAGCAGACCGATCATCACGCACCTCCTTTGGCGATGCGCTGGCGTTCGGCGCGCAAGGCATAAACCGTCAGCACCAACATCACTGCAGCCATCAGCACCAGCGACAACGCCGCGCCGAATGGCCAGTTACGGGCATCGCTGAATTGCCGGAAGATCAGGTTGCCGAGCATCATCCGCGTACCGCCGCCGAGCAGTTCCGGGGCAATCATCGCGCCCAGGCACGGCACGAAGGTGAGAATGGCGCCGGCGAGGATTCCCGGTCTGGCGATCGGCAGCACCACTTTGCGCAAGGTGCGCAGGCGTCCGGCATACAGGTCCTGAGCGGCCTCGAGCAGACGGATATCCATTTTTTCCAGCGTGGCGTAGATCGGCAGAACCACGAAGGGCGCATAGGTATAAACCAGCCCCAGCAGCACGGCGCCGTCGGTGTACAGCAACTGCAGCGGCTCATGGATGACGCCCAGGCCCATCAGACTGTTGTTGATCACTCCGGTGTTACGCAGCAGCAGAATCCACGCGTAAGTGCGGATCAGCAGGTTGGCCCAGAACGGCACGGTGATCAGGAAGATCAACAGCCCACGCCGATGCGCCGGCTGCATGGCCAGCCACACCGCCACCGGAAAACCGATCAGCAGCGTGATGACGGTGGTCAGGCCGGCAATCCCGACCGAGCGCAGGGCGATGATCAGGTAGGAGTCGGCGAAGGCCAGGCTGTCGTCCATTTGCCGTTCGAACAGCAGGGAGGTGTAGGCGTCGCTGCTGAACACCTTGTTGACCCCGCCGTAGGGGTTGGCTTCCATCAGCGAATAACCGATGACGATCAGGATCGGCACCACCAGAAACAGGGCGATGGCGATCAGCGCCGGGCTGACACCGAGGAAGCTCTGGAACGCCCTTCGGCGTTCAAGCGTGTTGGTGATCGGTAAGGCGTGCATGACAACTCCTCGGGTTCAATCGTGCAGGACGCTGGCGCTTCCCCGGTCGAACAACAGACCGGCCTGACTGCCCACGGCAAAACGCAGGCTCTGATCGACGCAGTTGGGCGTGCGCACGGTGAGGCGCGAACCGTCGCCGAGGCTGACCTGGTATTGCAGGTCGGTACCCAGATAAATCTGCGCTTCGACCCGGCACGGCAACGCCGCGTCAGAATTGGCCGGCACCAGATGCAGGCGCTCGGGGCGAACCGACAGGGTCACGCTGGCACCCGGTTGCACGTCGTTGCACGGTTGCGCCGGCAACGGATGTCCGGCCGGCCCGGCGAACCACGCCATGCCGTCCTCGACCCGAGTGACGCTGGCCTGAATGAAGTTTGTTTCGCCGATGAAGTCGGCCACGAAGCGGTTGCGCGGCCGTTCGTAGATGTCCTCCGGGCGACCGACTTGCTGCACTTCGCCTTCGGACAGCACGGCGATGCGGTCGGACATGGTCAGCGCTTCTTCCTGGTCGTGGGTGACGAAGATGAAGGTGATGCCGGTCCTGGCCTGGATGGTTTTCAGCTCTTCGCGCATGGCCTGGCGCAGCTTGAGATCAAGTGCCGACAGCGGCTCGTCAAGCAACAGAACCTTGGGATGCGGCGCCAGAGCGCGGGCGAGGGCGACGCGCTGCTGCTGGCCACCGGAGAGTTGCGCCGGTTTGCGATGGGCGAAGCGCTCCATTTGCACCAGGGCAAGCATCTCGCGGACGCGCTCGGCGATCTGCGCCTTGTTCAGGACCTTGCCCATCGGGTGCGATTCAAGGCCGAAGGCCAGGTTTTCGGCAATGGTCATGTGCGGGAACAGGGCGTAGTGCTGGAACACCGTGTTGACCGGGCGCTGAAACGGCGGGCGCTCGGCGATGTTTTCGCCGTAGAGCAGGATCTCGCCCTGGGTCGGAAATTCGAACCCGGCAATCATCCGCAGCAGCGTGGTCTTGCCGCAGCCGGAGGGTCCGAGAAGGGTGAAGAATTCGTTGTCGCGGATATCCAGATCGATGTTTTTCAACGCCACCGGACCGGTGGACGGATCGCCGTAGACCTTGCGCACCGAGCGGATCGACACCGCCAGCGTTTGCAGCGAATGCAGGGCATTCATGCGTTACCTCCGATTCCCCCATCGCCTGCGATTGCGCTGTCGGTCAGCGAATCTGTCGGGCCATGGATATTATTTTTCTGGGCAGGATCGAGATTGCGTACGGGTGAAACCAGCTGTTTTGTTGTTCTGCTGTGGCTCGATTATCGGCGAGGGGTTGCGCGGGGCGAAACTTCAATTTAAACATGGCAGGTGTTAGTTAATTTAATACCGACAGGTGCCAGGAACATGCCCGACCAGCGTTTGCCGCCACTCAATGCAGTGCGTGCGTTCGATGCCGCTGCCCGCCTGGGCAGCTATGTCGAGGCGTCGAAAGCCTTGCACGTGACTCAGCCCGCGATTGGCCGGCATGTGAAGTTGCTGGAGGACTGGCTGGGCATTCAGCTGTTCGAACGCACGTCGCGCGGGGTCAACCTGACGCCGGCCGGTGAGAAGTACCACCGCAAGATCGCGACTGCCCTGCAATTGATCATCGAGGCCGGCAAGGAGGCACGCCCCAAAGAGGCCGAGCGCTGGCTGCGGATCATGGTGGTGCCGGGTTTTGCCAAGCGCTGGCTGATGCCGCGCATCGAGGCCATGCGTCACCTGCGCCCGGGGTTGAAGTTTGCCATCGAACCGAACTCGACCTTTACCGAAGTGGATGGCAAAAGCGCCGATCTCGGCATCGTCTACGGCCTCGACGGGCAGTACGCGGACTCCCGTGAAGCGTTGATCTGCCCCCGTGTGTTTCCGATCTGCACCCCGCAATACCTGGCAAGCATCGAGCCGCTCGGCGGCCCGGCCGATCTGGTCCGGCACGAGTTGATCCACGTCGATGACGGCGAGTGGTGGAACCTGTGGTTCGCCGCCCATGACCTGGATATTCACCTCAATTCCGACATGCTCTACGTCAACAACGATCACGCGTTATCGGTGGCCGAGAGCGGGCAGGGCATTGCGTTGGCCAATGAGGTGCTGGTCCGCGAAGAACTCAGGTCCGGCAAACTGGTGCGCGCAGTGGACGCTCAGGTGAAGCTGGAAAGCTATCGGGTGCTGACGCCGTCCGCCGAGTTGTCGGCGGATGCGGCGTGGTTCATTCAATGGCTCAAGTCCGAACTGGAAAAGGACTTCCCCGAAGCGCTGATCAACTGAGCCGGAAGCGTGCGGTGTTGTCGCTCAAGGCCTTGCTGCCCTGGCTCAAGGTATCTGCCGCCAGGTTCACGGCCCGCGCGCCGTCGAGCAGGCGAACCGCTGCCTGATCGACCTGCTGGATATTGCCGCTGACCTCATCGGCGGTGCTGGCCTGTTCTTCCACCGCCGTGGCGATCTGGGCGAGGGTGTCGGTGACACTCTGCACGGCACTGGCGATTTCCCCCAGACGTTCGCCCAGCCCGGTGACGGCTTCGGCATCCGATTGCGCCTGGCCGCAGGCCGCCTCCATCAGGCTCACCGCTTCATTGACCGTATTGCGCAGGCTGTCGACCGTACCGGCGATTTGCGCAGTGGACGATTGCGTGCGCTGCGAGAGGCTGCGCACCTCGTCGGCCACCACGGCAAAACCGCGACCCTGTTCACCGGCGCGAGCGGCTTCGATGGCGGCGTTCAGTGCCAGCAGGTTGGTCTGCTCGGCGACCCCGCGAATGGTGTCGACCACCAGTTGAATCTGCTGCCCCTGCTCGCTGACCCGACCCAGCGCTGCCGCCGTTTCGTTCAGGCGCTGATTGAGCTGTTGAATGCTCGCCGTGGTGCGTTGACTGTCGCGGCTGCTGTCGGTGGCGATGCGCCGGGTCTGCTGGGCGCTGCCGGAGGCCTGTTCGCAACTCTGCGCCACACCTTGGGACGTGGCCGCCAATTGCGTGGCAGCGGCAGCGATCTGGCTGATCTGCAATTGCTGGGCTTCGACCTCGCTGAGCGCGCCGCTGGAGTGATCGTTGAGGCTGCGCACGGCGTGGCTCAGTTGCGATGTCTCGTGATCGACCCCCAGCAGGCTGGTGCGCAATTGCACCACGGCCACATTGAGTGCGGTGCTGATCGAGGCCAGTTCATCGCGACCCACGACAGGCACTTGCAGGCTCAGATTGCCGTCGCGCAACGCTTCGGCGAGTACGGTGATGCCGCTGGCGCTGCGACGGATCGAAGCCTGCAGGCAGACGAACAGGTATAGCGCCGCGAGCAACAGGCAACCGAACACCGCCGCGACCACGATGAACTGGCGGATCGCCGAACCGTGGTAATCGTCCAGTCGCTGATCCAGTGCCACCAGTGATTGCTGACGCAGCGTGGCGAGATTGCCGAGCAGGGCATCGAGGCTGCGTTCGAAGTCTTCCGGTTTGAGATTGATGCTGCCGCCGAACACGCCGTCATCCAGCACCTTCAAACCGGCATCCAGCTGTTTGAGGCTGTCGTGATACTGCCCGGCCCAGCCTTGCAGATCGTTCGGCAGCCGCGCTTCCAGAAGGCTTGCCGTTTTAACAAGCTGTTCGCGGGCATCACCGATGCGGCTGCGCAGGTCACGCAGTTGCAGGCGACTTTGCAGGGTGAACTGACCGGAGACTACGGATGCTTGCCCGACCGCCGCGAGTCGGCCGACCCGTTCGATCAGGTCCGGTGCATGTTGGGTGGAAATCTGCGTCAACAGATAGGTTTCCAGCCACGGCGCGAGGATCAGCCGATTGTCCATCGCGATCTGTTCGCGCAACGCTTGCAGGGCGCTGAGGGCGTTGGTGAAGCGATCGTAACCGTCCGGCCACCAGCCGACGCCGGCCAGGCTCTTGGAGTCCAGACCGCCGAGCGCGGTTTGCAGGGCTTGATAACGGGCCAGGGTTTCACCTTCTGCAGCTTCGGCTTGCAAGGCATTGCCCAGATCCACTGTGGCCTGTGCGACGGCAGGTTGTACGGCATCGAATGCAGCCATGGCCGCGAGGGTGGCGGGTGTCGGTTGGCGGTTGGTTTCCGTGGCACGCCAGCGAGCTGCGCGGTCGCGTTGAGCGGCGAGCAGGTTGTCGAGCGCATCGAGGGCGAGCAACTGCCGCACGCCGGCACGTTCGCCGGAAATCAGGTTGAGCTTGACGCGATAGTCCTGGCCGATCATCAACAGGCTGCCGGCCAACGGCAGAATGAACAGCAGAAACAACAACTGGAATTTACGCGCGAAGCCAAACCGCCCCAGCAATTTGATCCCCGGTAACAAGAAAGCCTGCATGCCCCATGACTCCTCTGGACACCACGCACCATTGGCGTGCGCCGCGCTCTTTGCGAGCGCGATCCGTGCCCTGCTAAAAGGCTTCGAAAGTCCACTCTCGCCCGCTCTGTAGGCAGACTCTGTAGCAGAACTTCCCATTCTCGATCCCCTTTGTAAGGGGGCCGCGTTCAAGCGAAGAAGCAAGGCAAGAATCAGACCATGGCTTTGCGCTATCACTTTTACTGCGATGAATGAATAGTTCGTTAGCTGGCTAAGGGGATGGCGCTGGCGCACCGAAAAATGGCACATTGACGCACCTGCCTGCGTGCACCCATCTGCTGTACGGAAACTCCCATGGCTATCAGCAACGTTCAGACCGCCGCTGCGTCGGCGTCCGCTCCTCCCCAAAGCAGTCCACTGGTGATGCGCATCATCGGCGCCGTGGCGCTGGCGCATTTGATCAACGACCTGATCCAGTCAGTGCTGCCGTCGATCTATCCGATGCTCAAGGCCAACTATGGCCTGAGCTTCACTCAGGTCGGCCTGATTACCCTGACCTTTCAATTGACCGCTTCGCTGTTGCAGCCGTGGGTCGGTTATCACACTGACCGGCATCCGAAACCGTGGCTGTTGCCAGCCGGGTCCGTGTGCACGCTGGTTGGCATTGTGATGATGTCGATGGTCGGCAGTTTTCCGCTGATTCTGCTGGCGGCAGCGCTGATCGGCATCGGCTCCTCGACCTTTCACCCGGAAGCTTCTCGCATTGCGCGGCTGGCGTCAGGCGGGCGTTTCGGGCTGGCGCAATCGACCTTTCAGGTCGGCGGCAATGCCGGTTCTGCGTTCGGGCCGTTGCTGGCGGCTGCGATCATCATTCCCTTTGGGCAGGGCAATGTGGCGTGGTTCGGGCTGTTCGCAGTGTTTGCGCTGTTCGTGCTGTACCGCATCAGTCGCTGGTACGCCCATCACCTGAACCTGTTCAAGCTCAAGGCCGGCCAGGCTGCCACTCATGGACTGTCGAAGGGCAGGGTGGTCAGTGCATTGGTGGTGCTCGGGTTGCTGGTATTCTCCAAGTATTTCTACATGGCCAGCCTGACCAGTTACTTCACGTTCTACCTGATCGAGAAGTTCGACCTGTCGGTGGCCAGTTCCCAGCTGCATCTGTTCCTGTTCCTTGGCGCTGTGGCGGCGGGGACGTTCTTCGGCGGGCCGATCGGTGACAAGATCGGCCGTAAGGCGGTGATCTGGTTCTCGATCCTCGGGGTGGCGCCGTTCACCTTGCTGATGCCGCATGTCGACCTGTTCTGGACCAGCGTCCTGAGCGTGGTGATCGGCTTCATTCTGGCGTCGGCCTTCTCGGCCATCGTGGTGTACGCGCAGGAACTGGTGCCGGGCAATGTCGGGATGATTGCCGGCGTATTTTTCGGTCTGATGTTCGGTTTTGGCGGGATTGGCGCGGCGTTGCTCGGGCATCTGGCGGACATTCACGGCATCGAATACCTGTACTTCCTGTGCTCGTTCCTGCCGTTGTTCGGGGTACTGGCGATTTTCCTGCCCAGAACCAAAAAGGCCTGACGGGCTGAATTCCAGGCACAAAAAAGCCGCGTATCAAACGCGGCTTTTTCTTGGGTGCAGCTTTTACACGTTGAAGCGGAAGTGCATCACGTCGCCATCTTTAACGATGTAATCCTTGCCTTCCAGACGCCATTTACCGGCTTCCTTGGTGCCCGCTTCGCCCTTGTACTGGATGAAGTCGTTGTAGGCGATTACTTCGGCGCGGATGAAGCCTTTTTCGAAGTCGGTGTGGATCACGCCGGCGGCTTGCGGTGCGGTGGCACCGACGCGGACGGTCCAGGCGCGGACTTCTTCGACACCGGCGGTGAAGTAGGTCTGCAGGTGCAGCATTTCGTAGCCGGCGCGGATCACGCGGTTCAGACCAGGCTCTTCCAGGCCCAGAGCCTCGAGGAACATGTCTTTCTCTTCGCCATCATCCAGCTCGGCGATTTCCGCTTCGATCTTGTTGCAGACCGGAACCACCACAGCGCCTTCTTCTTCGGCGATGGCCTTGACCACGTCCAGGTGCGGGTTGTTCTCGAAGCCGTCTTCAGCGACGTTGGCGATGTACATGACCGGCTTGGTGGTCAGCAGGTGGAAGCCCTTGATGATCGCCTTCTCGTCGGCACTCATGTTCTTCATCAGGCTGCGCGCAGGCTTGCCTTCGGTGAAGTGCGGGATCAACTGCTCCAGCAGGGCTTTCTGGGCTACTGCGTCCTTGTCACCGCCCTTGGCGTTGCGCGCGACTTTCTGCAGTTGCTTCTCGCAGCTGTCGAGGTCGGCGAAGATCAGTTCCAGGTCGATGATTTCGATGTCGCGCTTCGGGTCGACGCTGTTGGAAACGTGGATCACGTTCTCGTCTTCGAAGCAGCGCACGACGTGAGCGATCGCGTCGGTTTCGCGGATGTTGGCCAGGAACTTGTTGCCCAGGCCTTCACCTTTCGATGCGCCGGCAACGAGGCCTGCGATGTCGACGAATTCCATGGTGGTCGGCAGGATGCGCTTCGGATTGACGATTTCCGCCAGAGCATTCAGGCGTGGATCCGGCATCGGCACGATGCCGCTGTTCGGCTCGATGGTGCAGAAGGGGAAGTTCTCGGCCGCGATCCCGGATTTGGTCAGGGCGTTGAACAAGGTGGACTTGCCGACGTTAGGCAGGCCGACGATGCCGCAATTGAATCCCATGGTGTTTCCCCTCGGATTAGAGTCAGGCCTTCTGGCTGTGCAGGTTTTTCATCGCGCGGTTCCATTCACCGGCGAGGATATCCGGCAGCACGCCGAGGGCAAAGTCGATGCTGGCATCGAGTTTTTCCTGTTCGGCGCGTGGCGCACGACCCAGGACGAAATTTGAAACCATACTGGCGACGCCCGGGTGGCCGATGCCAAGCCGCAGGCGGTGGAACGTATTCTGATTGCCCAATTGCGCAATGATGTCGCGCAACCCGTTGTGACCGCCATGGCCGCCGCCCACCTTGAGTTTGGCGACGCCCGGAGGCAGATCGAGTTCGTCGTGCGCCACCAGGATTTCTTCGGGCTTGATGCGGAAGAAACCGGCGAGTGCCGCCACGGCCTGGCCGCTGCGGTTCATGTAGGTGGTGGGAATCAGCAGACGAACGTCCTGACCCTGATGCGAAAAACGCCCGGTCAGGCCGAAATACTTGCGATCGGCCACGAGATTCACGTTCTGTGCGTGGGCGATGCGCTCAACAAAAAGGGCCCCTGCGTTATGCCGGGTCTGTTCGTATTCAGCGCCTGGATTTCCCAGGCCAACGATCAGTTTGATGGCAGTCACGATAGGGGCCCTTCCTTGGAGTGGTGGATAACATCGCCGCGATCGGGGAACGCGGCGAAAGTGGACGAAAAATGCTCATTTACCATGGATGTAAACTCCGCGTTCCCGCCCGCTTTCTCGCTACGTTCCAGTCCGCGATGTTACCTGTTCACTCCGGCTTTACAGAGTGATTACTCTGCAGCGCCTTCGGCAGCTTCTGGAGCAACACGTGGAGCGTGGACGTTGGCAACAGCCTTGTCATCGCCGTGTGCCAGAGCAACGAACTCAACACCTTTAGGAGCTTTCAGGTCCGACAGGTGAATGATGGTGCCGATTTCGGCTTTGGCCAAGTCGACTTCGATGAACTCAGGCAGGTCTTTGGCTTCGCAGGAAACTTCGATTTCTGCAACAACGTGCGAGATCTCGCCGCCTTTTTTGACCGGAGCTTCTTCGTTGATGAAGTGCACTGGAACAACGGCAGTCAGTTTCTTGCCGGCAACAACGCGTACGAAGTCGGCGTGCATGATGAACTGCTTGGCCGGGTGACGCTGCATGGCTTTAACAACCACGTCTTGCTTGACGCCGCCGATGTTCAGTTGGATGACGTGGCTGAAAGCAGCCTCGTCTTCGAACAGCTTGGCTACTTCTTTAGCCAGCATGGTGATGGACTCAGGAGCCTTGTCACCACCGTAGACAACGGCAGGAACCTGGCTGGCGAGACGACGCAGGCGGCGGCTCGCACCTTTCCCCAGGTCGGTACGCGCTTCGGCGTTCAGGATGAAATCAGTCATTTTGTATCTCCAAAATAGCCATGTCCGGGTGACGTCTGCGACCGACGTCAAAGCGGCATGGGCAAAAAAGCCCCGCCCCAACATGAGTGTTGGGGCGGGGCGCTTTTCGTCAACGAGACATTTCGAGAAGGGCAGGGCCCTTAGCGGAACATCGCGCTGATCGATTCTTCATTGCTGATGCGGCGAACCGCTTCGGCAACAACCGGTGCGATATCCAGTTGACGGATACGTGCACAGGCTTGTGCTGCTGCGGACAGCGGGATGGTGTTGGTGACCACCAGCTCGTCCAGCACGGAATTTTCGATATTCTCGATGGCCCGACCCGACAGCACAGGGTGTGTGCAGTAGGCAAAGACCTTGGCTGCGCCATGCTCTTTCAGGGCCTTGGCCGCGTGGCACAGGGTGCCGGCGGTATCGACCATGTCATCGACCAGGATGCAGGTACGCCCTTCGACATCACCGATGATATGCATCACTTCAGAGTGATTGGCTTTCTCACGGCGTTTGTCGATGATCCCGAGATCCACGCCCAGCGACTTGGCAACGGCACGTGCACGCACGACGCCACCAATGTCCGGGGACACGATCATCAGGTTCTCGAAGCGCTGATCTTCGATGTCATCCACCAGAACCGGGGAGCCGTAGATGTTATCTACCGGAATATCGAAGAAACCCTGAATCTGGTCAGCATGCAGATCAACCGTGAGAACACGGTCGATGCCGACTACGGTAAGCATGTCAGCAACGACTTTCGCGCTGATAGCCACACGTGCGGAACGCGGACGGCGATCCTGACGGGCATAACCAAAATAAGGAATAACAGCAGTGATACGAGTAGCCGAGGAGCGGCGGAAGGCATCAGCCATCACTACCAGTTCCATCAGGTTATCGTTGGTCGGAGCGCAAGTCGGCTGAATAATGAAAACGTCTTTACCGCGAACGTTTTCATTGATCTCGGCTGTAATTTCGCCGTCGGAGAATTTACCGACAGAAATGTCACCGAGAGGGATATGCAGCTGACGTACAACACGCCGAGCCAGATCGGGGTTAGCGTTCCCCGTAAAGACCATCATCTTGGACACGCGCAGTACCTAGAGGCTGAGGGTAACCTGGATGAGTATAGAAAATGGCAGGGGCGGCTGGATTCGAACCAACGCATGGCAGGATCAAAACCTGCTGCCTTACCGCTTGGCGACGCCCCTGTATCTGTTGCTTGCAAGTGCCGGGCACTTGGTTCCTTTAGAGCAGGCTTTGCAGCTTGCGATGCAACATCGAAACGTTGCTTCCTTTTGCTACAAACCCTGTAAGGGTCTCTGTCAGAAGGGCCGAGACTTTATCAGCTTCAGCTTTGCTTGGGAAGCCCCCAAACACACAACTTCCAGTTCCGGTGAGTTTTGCTTCGGTAAAATTACCTAACAAATTCAATGCGTTACGTACTTCTGGATAACGCCTTGCTACCACCGGCAAGCAGTCATTTCGACTGTTTCCCTCGGGAACGGGGCGCACTTTAATGGGCGGCGTGTTACGTGTCAACAATGGATCTGAAAAAATTTCTGCCGTACTAACAGAGACTTGCGGTACGAGCACGACATACCACGGTTCGGCGGGCTCGACCGGGGTCAGTTTCTCGCCGACTCCTTCGGCGAAAGCCGCGTGGCCACGGACGAACACCGGCACGTCGGCGCCCAGGCTCAGCCCCAGTGCAGCCAGCCGATCTTCATCCCAGCCCAACTGCCAAAGATGATTGAGGCCGAGCAGGGTGGTCGCGGCATTCGAGCTGCCGCCACCGATGCCGCCGCCCATCGGCAGGATCTTGTCGATCCAGATATCGATGCCGAGGGCGCAGCCGGATTGTTCCTGAAGTTTTTTCGCCGCCCGCACGATCAGGTTGCTGTCGTGGGGTACGCCGTCGAATTCGGTGTGCAGGCGAATCACGCCATCGTCACGGACGGCGAAGGTGATTTCGTCGCCGTAGTCGAGGAACTGAAAAATCGTCTGCAACTCGTGATAGCCGTCTTCACGGCGACCGAGGATGTGCAGCATCAGGTTGAGTTTGGCCGGAGAAGGCAGCGTCAGGCGTGGAGCGGTCATGCTTATTGCCCCAATTTACGCGGTTGCCAGGTCTTGATGACCAGGGTCACGTCCAGATCGGTGCCGTGCAGTTTGATCCGCTCGGGCAGCCAGTAACCATTCTGTTCGGCATAACCGAGGTACTCGACCTGCCAGCCGTCCTGTTCCAGATTGGCCAGGCGACTGTCGGCATCGAGGGTCAGCCGGCTCTTGCTGGCCGGGGCCGGCAGGCCGCGAACCCACCAGGACAGATTCGATACCGGCAATTTCCAGCCCAGCTGTTCTTCCAGCAGGACTTCTGGCGACTGCGCGTCATAGCGGCCCTGGTTGGCGACTTCCAGCGAAACCTTGCCCGGGCGACCGGTCAGTCGCGCCGCGCCGCGACCCAGCGGGCCGGACAGGCGGATGTCGTAATAATCCTGGCGTTGCAGCCAGAACAGCGTGCCGCTCCCCGAATCTTTCGGGGCGCGAATTCCGATCTTGCCGTCGATCTGCCAGCCGTCGAGGCCGGTCAGTTGCTGTTTGTTCGCGGCCCATTGTGCCGGGCTGCCATGGCCCTCGACGGATTCGCGAGCGCCAAAACCCGCGCAACCGGCGAGCAGGGCGATGAAGCTGAAAACAATGACGTGGCGCAAAAACATGGGTTAAAGAGTCTCGGATCCGGTCAGGCGCTTGATGGTGCTGCGCAGGATGATGCTGTCGGGCTGATCCTTGAGGAACTTGCCCCAGATTTGTTTGGCTTCGCGCTGGTTACCCTTGGTCCACAGGACTTCGCCCAGGTGAGCAGCGACTTCGTGATCGGGGAAGCGCTCCAGCGCCTGACGCAGATACTTCTCGGCGTCATCCAGGTTGCCCATGCGGAAATTCACCCAGCCGAGGCTGTCGAGTACCGCCGGGTCTTCCGGATTGATCTGGTGTGCCTGCTCGATCAGTGCCTTGGCTTCGGCGTAGCGCGTGGTGCGGTCGGACAGGGTGTAGCCGAGGGCGTTGAGCGCCATGGCGTTGTCCGGATCGCGCTTGATGATCAGGCGCAGGTCTTTTTCCATCTGCGCCAGGTCATTGCGTTTTTCCGCCTGCATCGCGCGGGTGTAGAGCAGATTCAGATCGTCCGGGTATTGCAGCAACGCCTGTTGCAGGGTTTTCCAGGCTTTGTCGCCCTGATTGTTGGCGGACAGGGTCTCGGCTTCGATCAGGTACAACTGGATCGCGTAATCCGGCTGCGCATCACGTTCGGCGGCCAGTTTGCTCTGGGCTTCGGCGGTCTTGCCGTTGCTCATCAGGATGTCGGCCTGACGCAATTGCGCCGGCAGATAGTCGTTGCCCGGCCCGACCTGGGCGTATTCGATCAGCGCGCCTTGCGGGTCGTTGCGTTCTTCGGCGATGCGCCCCAGGTTCAGATGCGCGGAATCGACATGGCTTTCCCGGGCGATCAGGTCTTCCAGGTAACCCTTGGCCTCGTCCCAGGCCTTGGCTTCCAGGCACACCAATGCCAGCGAGTAACGCAGTTCGTCGTCTTCCGGGTATTGCTGGACCAGTGTGGAGAATTCGACCTTGGCATCGTCCATCCGGTCCTGTTCCACCAGCATCCGCGCGTAAGTCAGGCGCAGGCGCTTGTCGTCCGGGTACTTCTTGATGTTCTTCTGCAGCAGCGGCAGGGCCTCGTCGCCACGGTTCAGCCCTTGCAGGAGGCGGGCACGCAGCAGGATCGGGGCGATTTCGCCGTCGTCCGGCGGATTGTCTTCAAGCAGGGTCAGCGCACCTTTGGTGTCGCCGTCCTGCTGCATCAGCAGGGCCTTGCCGAAAATCAGCTGATTGTTGTGCGGGTGACGCTGCAGCAGGCGGTCGAAACTTTTCATCAGGCCATTGCGGGTTTCCTGATCGGTGTCGGCGGCCGACAGCGCGAGGAAGTCGAAATGGGTGTCGCCCTTGCCCTGCAGGACTTTCTCCATGTAGACCATCGAGTCGTCATAACGCCCGGCGCGTGCCAGTTGCACGGCGGCGGCGCGTTGCGCTTCGAGGTCATCCGGGGCGTTTTTTGCCCAGATCAGTGCGGTATCCAGCGCCGGTTGATCCGCGCCCAGGTATTCGGCGATACGGAACGCCCGCTCGGAAACACCCGGGTCCTGGGTGTTGATGGCCTGGGTCACGTAGTTGTCCAGGGCAATGTCGAAACGATTGCGCTGGCCGGCGAGTTCGGCGCTCAGCAGGCTGAACACCGTTTCCTGGCTGAACGAGCTGTAAACCTTGGGCTTTTCAGGGGCTGGCGTGGTGTCTTCGACCGACGGGGTGCCATCGTGCGAAACGGGGGCCAAGGCCTGGCAGCCGCTGAGGAAGACAAAAGCAAGGAGCAACGCGGAAGATCTATTCATATAGGAAGAGGACGACTAACCTGCGGTCGGATCATCATGACACAAGCCTTCGGCCAAACATAACCGAGTCTCGATTGTGGCCATTATAGGGGCCGACAATTGGGACAATAGTCAGCGGTAGTTGTTCTGAATCTGACGAAGTAGGACAATTGCCGGCTTCACGTCACCATCAGCGACCTTGAATGGCCTTCCTTGCACTCGGTATCAACCACAAGACTGCTTCAGTAGACGTCCGCGAGCGCGTGGCCTTTACCCCTGAGCAGCTGGTGGAGGCCTTGCAGCAGCTCTGCCGACTCACCGACAGCCGCGAAGCTGCGATCCTTTCCACCTGCAATCGCAGTGAACTGTATATAGAACAGGATCAGCTTTCGGCCGATATCGTGCTGCGCTGGCTGGCCGACTATCACCATTTAAGCCTCGATGAGCTGCGCGCGAGTGCTTATGTGCATGAAGATGATGCGGCAGTTCGTCACATGATGCGCGTCGCCTCCGGGCTCGATTCGCTGGTGCTGGGCGAGCCGCAGATCCTCGGCCAGATGAAATCGGCCTACGCCGTGGCCCGCGAGGCCGGCACCATCGGGCCGCTGCTCGGCCGCTTGTTCCAGGCAACGTTCAACGCTGCCAAGCAAGTGCGCACCGATACCGCCATTGGCGAAAACCCGGTGTCCGTGGCGTTTGCCGCGGTAAGCCTGGCCAAACAGATTTTCAGCGACCTGCAACGCAGCCAGGCCCTGCTGATCGGCGCCGGCGAGACCATTACCCTGGTCGCCCGCCATCTGCATGATCTGGGGGTCAAGCGTATCGTGGTGGCCAACCGCACGCTGGAGCGAGCCAGCCTGCTGGCCGAACAGTTCGGCGCCCACGCGGTTTTGCTGTCGGATATTCCGGCCGAGCTGGTGCGCAGCGACATCGTCATCAGCTCCACCGCCAGTCAGTTGCCGATCCTCGGCAAGGGCGCCGTTGAAAGCGCCCTGAAGCTGCGCAAGCACAAGCCGATCTTCATGGTCGACATCGCCGTTCCCCGGGATATCGAACCGGAAGTCGGCGAACTCGACGACGTTTATCTCTATAGCGTCGACGATCTGCACGAAGTGGTCGCCGAAAACCTCAAGAGCCGTCAGGGTGCGGCGCAAGCCGCCGAAGAGATGGTTTCGGTGGGGGCCGACGATTTCATGGTGCGCCTGCGCGAGCTGGCGGCGGTCGATGTGCTCAAGGCCTATCGTCAACAGAGCGAACGCCTGCGCGACGAAGAGCTGCAAAAGGCCCTGCGCCTGCTGGCCAACGGCGGCAACGCCGAAGACGTGCTGGGCCAGCTGGCCCGTGGCCTGACCAATAAACTCCTGCACGCCCCGAGCGTGCAGTTGAAAAAGCTTTCTGCCGAAGGCCGCCTCGATGCGCTGGCCATGGCCCAGGAACTCTTTGCCCTCGAGGGCTCACCGGATAGCTTTTCGGATAAAAAACCGCAATGAAAGCGTCACTGCTCAATAAGCTGGACATCCTCCAGGACCGTTTCGAGGAACTGACGGCGCTGCTCGGCGACGCCGAAGTCATTTCCGACCAGACCAAATTCCGCGCCTATTCCAAGGAATACGCCGAAGTCGAGCCGGTCGTCGAAGCCTATAAACAGCTGCTCAAGGCCCAGGCCGATCTGGAAGGCGCCCAGGCGCTGCTCAAGGACGGCGACCCGGACATGCGCGAAATGGCCGTGGAAGAAGTGCGCGAAACCAAAGAGCAACTCATCGAGCTTGAAGCCACCTTGCAGCGCATGCTGCTGCCCAAGGATCCCAACGACGGGCGCAACGTGTTCCTCGAAATCCGCGCCGGCACCGGTGGCGACGAGGCGGCGATCTTTTCCGGCGACCTGTTCCGCATGTACTCGCGCTACGCCGAGAAACGCGGCTGGCGGGTGGAAATCCTCTCGGAGAACGAAGGCGAGCACGGCGGCTATAAAGAAGTCATCGCCCGGGTCGAAGGCGACAATGTCTACGGCAAGCTGAAATTCGAGTCCGGCGCCCACCGCGTACAGCGCGTGCCGGCCACCGAATCCCAAGGCCGCATCCACACCTCGGCCTGCACCGTGGCTGTGTTGCCGGAGCCCGACGAGCAGGAAGCGATCGAGATCAACCCGGCGGACTTGCGCGTCGACACGTACCGTTCCTCCGGGGCCGGTGGTCAGCACGTCAACAAGACCGACTCGGCGATCCGTATCACTCACTTGCCGACTGGCATCGTGGTCGAGTGTCAGGAAGAACGTTCCCAGCACAAGAACCGGGCGCGGGCGATGGCCTGGCTGTCGGCCAAGCTCAACGACCAGCAGACCACCGCAGCGGCCAACGCCATCGCCAGCGAGCGTAAATTGCTGGTGGGTTCCGGCGACCGCTCCGAGCGGATCCGCACCTACAACTTTGCCCAGGGCCGGGTCACCGACCACCGCGTCAACCTGACCCTGTATTCCCTCGACGAGATCCTCGCCGGTGGCGTCGAAGCGGTGATCGAACCGTTGCTGGCCGAATACCAGGCCGACCAACTGGCAGCGATAGGTGAATAAATGACCATCATCGCCAGCCTGTTGCGCGCCGCCGAACTGCCGGACTCGCCCACCGCACGCCTGGATGCCGAGCTGCTCCTCGCCGCGGCGCTGGGCAAGTCCCGCAGTTTTCTCCACACCTGGCCCGAACGCATCGTGCCGAGCGAAGCCGTGCTGGTCTTCACCGAATACCTGCAGCGCCGCCGCAGCGGTGAGCCGGTGGCCTACATTCTCGGCCAGCAGGGTTTCTGGAAACTCGATCTGGAAGTCGCGCCGCACACGCTGATTCCGCGCCCGGACACCGAGTTGCTGGTGGAAGCCGCACTGGAATTGCTGCCAGCGACCCCGGCCAAGGTTCTCGACCTCGGCACCGGCAGCGGGGCGATTGCCATGGCCCTGGCCAGTGAGCGTCCGGCATGGAACGTCACTGCGGTGGATCGCGTGCTGGAAGCCGTGGCCCTGGCCGAGCGCAACCGTCAGCGTCTGCACCTGAACAACGCCACGGTGCTCAGCAGTCACTGGTTCAGCGCTCTGGAAGGCAAGCGTTTCGAGCTGATCATCAGCAACCCGCCGTATATCCGCGCCGCCGATCCGCACCTGGTCGAAGGCGATGTGCGTTTCGAACCGGAAAGCGCCTTGGTGGCCGGCATCGACGGGCTCGACGATCTGCGTCTGATCATCGCCCAGGCGCCGGCGCATCTGGAGGCCGGTGGCTGGCTGATGCTCGAACACGGCTATGATCAAGCCGAAGCCGTGCGCGATCTGTTGCTGACGCAAGGTTTCGAAGAAGTCCACAGCCGCACCGATCTGGGCGGCCATCAACGGATCAGCCTGGGGCGCCTGCCGTGCTGAATGATCAGGAATTGTTGCGCTACAGTCGGCAGATCCTCCTGCAACACATCGACATCGATGGCCAGTTGAAGCTCAAGGACAGCCGCGTGCTGATCGTCGGCCTTGGCGGTCTCGGCGCTCCGGTTGCCTTGTATCTGGCGGCGGCGGGCGTCGGCGAGTTGCATCTGGCGGATTTCGACACGGTCGACCTGACCAACCTGCAACGCCAGATCATCCATGACACCGACAGCGTCGGCATGACCAAGGTCGACTCGGCGCTCAAGCGCCTGAGCGCGATCAACCCAGAAATCCGGCTGGTGCCCCATCGTCAGGCACTGGACGAGGATTCCCTTGCCGCCGCCGTGGCAGCGGTGGATCTGGTACTCGACTGCTCGGACAATTTCTCCACCCGTGAAGCGGTCAACGCCGCGTGTGTGGCAGCCTGCAAACCGCTGGTCAGCGGCGCGGCGATCCGCCTCGAAGGACAGCTGTCGGTATTCGACCCGCGTCGCGCCGAGAGCCCTTGCTATCACTGCCTGTACGGTCACGGCAGCGAAGCCGAACTGACTTGCAGCGAAGCCGGCGTGGTCGGGCCGCTGGTGGGTCTGGTCGGCAGCCTGCAAGCGCTGGAAGCCTTGAAGCTGCTGGCGGGTTTCGGCGAGCCTCTGGTGGGGCGCCTGCTGTTGATCGATGCGCTGGGCTCGCGATTCCGTGAGCTGCGGGTCAAGCGTGATCCCGGATGCAGCGTCTGTGGTTCGCACCATGCGTGAAGCGCCGATCGCCGTATTCGATTCCGGCGTCGGTGGCCTGTCGGTGCTGGCGGAAATCCAGCATCTGTTGCCCAATGAATCGCTGCTTTACCTCGGCGACTGCGGCCACATTCCTTATGGCGAGAAAACTCCGGAGTTCATCCGCCAGCGTTGCAGCGTGATGGCCGGTTTTTTCCGCGAGCAGGGCGCCAAGGCACTGGTAATCGCCTGCAACACTGCGACCGTGGCCGGCGTTGCCGATCTGCGGCGTGATTTTCCCGACTGGCCGATTGTCGGCATGGAGCCGGCGGTCAAACCGGCTGCCGCCGCCACTCGCAGCGGCGTGGTCGGCGTCCTCGCCACCACCGGCACCTTGCAGAGCGCGAAGTTCGCGGCGTTGCTCGACCGTTTTGCCACCGATATCCGGGTCATTACCCAGCCGTGCCCGGGGCTGGTGGAGCTGATCGAAGGCGGCGACCTGCACAGCGAAGCGCTGCGTCAGTTGCTTCACCGCTATGTCGAACCGCTGCTGGGCGCGGGTTGCGACACGATCATTCTTGGCTGCACCCACTATCCCTTCCTCAAACCGCTGCTCAAAACGATGCTCCCCGCCGACATCAGTCTGATCGACACGGGTGCGGCCGTGGCCCGGCAACTTCAGCGCCTGCTGGCCGAACGCGATCTGCTCGCCGAGGGCCCGAATCGTCCCGCCAGATTCTGGACCAGCGCCGATCCGCAATCCTTGAAAAACATTCTGCCGTTGCTGGGACAAACGCCTGGCGATGTGCAACGCTTCCACTTGTAAAAAGATTGTGAAATAACCCGAACATCGGGTGAACTTCTGTTTAAGCGCCGATTTCTATACCGCTGAGTTACCTAAAAACCAAACGATCGTTCCGGAAAAGGAAGTTTCAACGTGAAGCGACTATTCTGCTTGGCCGCGATTGCGGCCGCACTGATGGGGCAAAGTTTTACTGCACAGGCCGCTGGCGTGGAATTCGGGGTTGGCGCCACCAGCGATTCAACGATGACCTATCGCCTGGGGATGAATTTCGACTGGGACAAGAGCTGGCTGCAAAGCGATGTCGGTCGCCTGACCGGTTACTGGAGCGGCGCCTACACTTACTGGGAAGGTGACAAGACCTCCAGCAACAACAGTCTTTCGTTCTCGCCGGTTTTTGTTTACGAATTCGCCGGTCAGTCGGTCAAACCCTACGTCGAAGCAGGGATCGGGGTGGCGTTGTTCTCCAACACCCAGTACGAAGACAACAATATCGGTGGGGCCTTCCAGTTCGAAGACCGCATCGGTTTCGGCCTGCGATTCAATGGCGGGCATGAAATCGGAATCAGGGCCACGCACTATTCCAACGCCGGCCTGAGCAGCAACAACGACGGGGTAGAAAGCTACTCGCTGCACTACACGTTGCCGTTGTAACACCCATGAAAAAGGAGCGCCCGGCGCTCCTTTTTTGTATTCAGCGATACGCCGTGGCAATCCCCTGGCGTTCGTCGATGCATTCCGGCGCGCCCATCTCGAATTCGCGGCAGATCAGCGGGCGCTTTTCGTAGATCGTGCACATCATCGTGTCGCGATCCAGCGCCGCGCACCAGCCGTCGTCCAGACGCAACATGACTTCGCCCCCCCAATCATCGGTATCGATAAAGCGCTCGGGTACGCCGGTGTCGGTGATCAGCATGACTTCGAGCTGACAGCAGCAGGCCGCGCAAGTCGAACAGGTGACGGCGGACTCGTCGATTGGCTGCAGGGGAATGGTTTTCATGGGCGCAGTGTACGGCAGTGACCCGCGCGCGTGTGAAAGCCCTGACGGACGATTACTGCACCAGGCGCCGGGACAAGAGGTGCAACAACGGAAAAAGTAGCGCCCACAACAGGCCGATGCCGATCAAAGTCGGTAACTCGCCATAGGGAAACTGCACCCCGGCCAGTCGTCCACCGGCGCAGTACGACAACGCGCCACCGACGGCCCCGAGCACACTCGCCAGCCACCATGGCCGGGCGCTCCATTGCAGGCAATGGCGCAATGTCGTGGCCAACAGTGCCCACAACAACATCAGCCACAACGGAATCAGCGGCGACAGGTCCTTGAATTCAAAGACCCCGAGACCGCGCAGGCCGCTGTCCACGGCGGTGCCCAGAATCACCACGCCGAGAATCAGTCGGCCCTCCGCCGCCCAGTTGCTGATCCAGCGCAGATGAATTACCAATACCGCCAGCGCCACCAGCAACCACAGGCTGTTGCCGCCGAGCACGCAGGCCAGCCAGCCGACCTGGAACAGTACCGCGTTGGCGATCCGCTCAGGCATCGAAACGCCCAAGCAGTGGCGCCGGCGTCGCCGCCGGTTTGGCCAACAGCAATTGCGCGGTGCCGATGGTGCGTTCGAGGAAGCCGCCCTCGCAGTAACACAGGTAAAACTCCCACAGCCGCAGGAAATAATCGTCGTAGCCCAATTCGCTCAGGCGGCCGTGGGCGTGGCGAAAATTCTCGTGCCACAGGCGCAGGGTCCGGGCGTAGTGCAGGCCGAAGTCTTCCATGTGCAGCAGGTTCATGTCGGTATCGCGGCTGACAATTTCGAGCATCTTCTGCACACAGGGCAGGGCGCCGCCGGGGAAGATATATCGCTGAATGAAATCCACGCCGCGTTTCGCCTGCTCGTAGCGCTGGTCCCGGATGGTGATCGCTTGCAGCAGCATCAGGCCGTTGCTCTTGAGCAGGTGCGCGCATTGCTTGAAGTAGGTCGGCAGGAAGCGATGACCGACCGCCTCGATCATCTCGATCGACACCAGTTTGTCGTACTGGCCGGTGAGGTCGCGGTAGTCCTTGAGCAGCAACGTCACCCGGTCCTGCAGGCCGAGGCTTTCGATGCGCCGGGCGGTAAACGCGTATTGCTCTTTGGACAGGGTGGTCGTGGTGACTTTGCAACCATAGTGCTGCGCGGCATACAGCGCCATGCTGCCCCAGCCGGTGCCGATTTCCAGCAAGTGATCGCCAGGCTCGAGTGCGAGCTTCTGGCAGATCCGCTCCAGTTTGTTCAGTTGTGCCTGTTCCAGGCTGTCGTCCGGGCTGAGGAACTGCGCCGCCGAATACATCATGGTGGGGTCGAGAAACTGCTCGAACAGATCGTTGCCGAGGTCGTAATGGGCGGCGATGTTTTTCTGCGAGCCCTTGCGCGTGTTGCGGTTGAGCCAGTGCAGACCGCGCACCAGCGGCCGGCCGATTTTTGCCAGTCCACCCTCCATGCCGTCGAGCACTTCGAGGTTGCTGACGAAGACCCGCACCACGGCGGTCAGGTCCGGTGAACTCCAGTAGCCGTGAATGAAGGCTTCCCCGGCGCCAATCGAGCCGTTGCCCGCGACCATGCCCCAGGCCGCTGCATCGAGGACATGAATCTCGCCCAGCAACGCACTGTCCGGTGTGCCGAAGACCTGGCGTTCGCCGTCCTCGATCACCACCAGTTGCCCGTGCTTGAGCTGTGCGAGCTGACGCAGGACACCGCGACGCAGCAGTGAGCCGGTGATGCCGTGGGTACTGAACGGGATGGCGGCTCTGGCCGAAACGCTAGAGGATTTCATGGCGGTGCTCCTCGGGAGACGCTGTGGCGGTTCGAAAGCTGTCGTCGGCCGTCCGATGGGGAAACAGCGGGGTGCGCTTGAGCAGCAAACGCAGGGCCTGCCAATAGATCGCGAGGGCGGTTTTCGCGGTCATCCACGGAAAGCGCCACAGATGCCGGTGCAGGTTGCGTCGATCAAGAGGTTCGCGTTTCAGGTTGAGCGTGGCGTCGAACAGTTTCCGTTCGCCCTGCCAGTCGGCCATGTGCACGCCCAGGGTTTGCGCGGCGGGGCTGAAGCTCATGCGGTATTCCAGATCCGGTGGCAGAAACGGCGATACGTGAAACGCCTTGGCCACGGCGAAGTGCTGGTGGAAGTCGCGCACGCTGGTCGGGGCTCGTGCCGGTAGTACGTAGTGATAGCGCTCGCGCCATGGTGTGTTGCTGACTTCGCAGAGAATCGCCGCCAGTTGCCCGTCGGCCTCGTGGCAGTAAAAGAAACTCACCGGGTTGAATGCCAGGCCCCAACTGCGCGGCTGAGTGAGCAGGCAGATCGAACCCTGCGGCTGGTGACCGAGGGCCTCACCGACCAGCAGGCGTACCGCATCGATCAGCCGCACACCGCGACCGGTAAACGTCTTGAGGTAGTCGGTCTCGCGAAACGAGAACGGGGCAAAACGGCTCGTGCCGGACAGTGGCGACAGGTTCAGTACGGCGTCCTGTTCGGTCAGGTCGAGATACAGCAGCCCGATCCGGTAACGGAATTCATGCCGACGCGGGGCGAATCGCCGGTGGGCGATCCAGCCACTGTAGAGCGCGCTGTTCACAGGCTTTCTCCGAACGCGGCGGCGACGCGTAAAGCGCTGACCACGCCGTCTTCATGAAAACCGTTGGCCCAGTAGGCGCCGCAATAATGGGTGTGCTGCGCGCCGTCGAGTTCGGCCCAGCGCTGTTGGGCCGCTACCGCTGCGAGGCTGAATTGCGGATGGGCGTAGGTGAAACGGGCAAGCACTTTGGACGGGCTGATGCCGGCGCTTTGGTTGAGGCTGACGCAGAACGTGGTGTCGCTCTGGATGCCTTGCAGGATATTCATGTCGTAAGTGACGGCCGCGTGGGTATGGCCGGCCCCACCGAGGCGATAGTTCCAGCTGGCCCAGGCCCGTTTGCGCATCGGCAGCAGACGGGTGTCGGTATGCAGCACCACTTCGTTGTCGGCGTAGGGCAGGGTACCAAGAATCTCCCGTTCGGCACGGCTCGGATTGGCCAGCAATCGCAATGCCTGATCGCTGTGGCAGGCCAGCACGACTTTGTCGAAATGTTCGATGCCGACGGGGCTGTGGATAACCACGCCGTGTTCGTTGCGTTCGATCCGGTTTACCGGACAGTTCACGCGGATCCGCTCTTTGAATGACGCGGTCAACGGGGCGAGGTAGGCACTGGAGCCGCCCTCGATCACTCGCCATTGCGGACGATTGCTGACCGACAACAAACCGTGGTTCTCGAAGAACCGCACGAAAAACTGCAGCGGAAAATTCAGCATCTCGGCCATCGGCATCGACCAGATCGCCGCGCCCATCGGCACGATGTAATGCAGGATGAAACGCTCGCCGTAGCCGCCCGCCTTGAGGTAGTCGTCCAGTGTGGTGTCGCTGGCGATCCGCTGTTCGGCGAGGTCGCGCCGGGCTTCCTTGTTGAAGCGCAGGATGTCGCGCAGCATGCCCCAGAATCCCGGCGACAACAGATTGCTGCGCTGAGCAAACAGGCTGTCGAGGTTGTTGCCGTTGTATTCCAGACCGATGTCGGGGTCGGTCACCGAAAAGCTCATCTCGGTGGCTTTGGAGTTCACACCCAACTGACCGAGCAAACGGATGAAGTTCGGGTACGTCCAGTCGTTGAACACGATGAACCCGGTGTCGACTGCGTAATCACGCCCGTCCACCGTCACTGTCACCGTGTGTGTATGGCCGCCGACCCAGGCGCCGGCCTCGAACACCGTGACGTCATGTCGGCGACCGAGCAGGTAGGCGCAGGTCAGCCCTGCAATCCCGCTGCCGACGATGGCGATGTTCACGTCGGATCCCGCAAGGGTGGTGTGCTGCGCACCATGCGCTTGCCGATCGCCAGTTGCACTTGTGCGGGCATTTTCGAGAGGGGCCAGAGCGCCGCCATGAACAGTGCCGGAAAGGCAATCTCCAGCGGCCGGTCCTTGAGCCTGCCGAAAATGTGGCTCGCCGCTTTTTCCGCAGGCCAGCTCAATGGCATCGGGAAGTCGTTTTTGGCCGTCAGAGGCGTTTCGATAAAGCCCGGACTGATGACCGTGACTTCAATGCCTTCGTCCGCCAGATCGATACGCAATGACTCGAACAGATAACGCAGTCCGGCCTTTGACGCACCGTACGCTTCGGCCCGGGGCAGCGGCACGTAGGTGACGGAGCTGGCCATGCCCACCAGATGCGGCGCGGTTCCTTTGCGCAGCAGAGGCAGGGCGGCTTCGATGCAATAGCTGCTGGCGAGCAGGTTGGTGCGTACCACGTGTTCGACGATCGTAGCGTCGAACTGTTTTGCATCGACGTATTCGCAGGTGCCGGCGTTGAGGATCACGCTGTCCAGCGATCCCCATTCCAGCGCGATCTGTTCACCGATTTCCCGCACGGTCTGGCTATTGGTGAGGTCCCCGGCCACGACCAGCACTTGCCCCGGATAGCGCTGCGACAACGCTTTGAGCGTTGCGACATCGCGGGAACTGACCGCCAGGTGCGCACCGCTTTTCAGAATCTCTTCCGCCAGTGCTGCACCGATGCCACTGCTGGCACCGGTCAGCCAATAACGGCGTGGCGTTGAACGGCTCATCCCAGTCTCCTTTTCAGCCAGGCGATCACCCGGCCCAATATCGGTAAATGTTCGTAAAGCAGCGCTCCGGCATCGAAGTAATCCCGGTGGCGATAAACCTTGTCGCGCCAGAGGAGGTGCGAACAGCCCGTGACGCGAATCAGTCGCCCGCCCGCCAGACGCGGGTGGCGGTAGCTCATGACCCAGCGCAGGTAACCTTCGCAGTCGCCGATCTGGTCGAAACCGTGGAAGTCGAACCGCAGTTCACTGACGTTGGCGTACAGCTCGCTGAAATAGTCGCGCAATTGCGTCAGCCCCTGCACCTCGTGCAACGGGTCGGTGAAATGAATGTCCTCGCTGTAGAGCGCGTCCAGGCTGTGCAGGTTGTCTTTGTTCAACTGCGCGAACTGGCGGGCGAAACGGCGCAGGAATTCACTCATGGCCTTCTCCGACAGACGTACGGGAGGGCAGGTTCTTGAACGCGGTCAGTGCTCGCTCCCGCGAGGTGCTCAGGTTAACGATCGGCAACGGATAGTCCGCCACGCCGAACAGTCCGCCAGCGCTTGCAGGGTTGTGCACTTCTTTCTTGTTCAGGCCGGCCAGTTCCGGCAGCCAGTGCTTGATGAACAGGCCTTCGCTGTCGAATTTTTCCGACTGGCTGATCGGGTTGAAGATCCGGAAATACGGCGCCGCATCGGTGCCGGTCGATGCGCTCCACTGCCAGCCGCCGTTGTTGGCCGCCAGATCGCCGTCGATCAGGTGGTGCATGAAAAAACGCTCGCCTTCGCGCCAGTCGATCAGCAGGTTCTTGGTCAGGAACATCGCCACCACCATGCGCAGGCGGTTGTGCATCCAGCCGGTTTCGAGCAATTGGCGCATGGCCGCGTCGATGATCGGCAGACCGGTGCGTGCTTCCTGCCAGGCCGCCAGCTCCTGCGGCGCATCGCGCCAGGCCAGGGCTTCGGTTTCCGGGCGGAACGCGCGATGCCGGGACACCCGTGGGTAGCCGACCAGAATGTGTTTGTAGAACTCGCGCCACAGCAGTTCGTTGATCCAGGTGACCGCGCCGACCTTGCCGCTTTCGAATTCACCCTGATTGCTTTGCAACGCGGCATGCAGGCACTGGCGCGGCGAGATCACCCCGGCCGCGAGATAGGCCGAGAGCTGGCTGGTGCCGGGCTTGGCCGGGAAGTCGCGCTCGCTTTTGTAGTAGTCGATCTGCACTTCGGCGAAGGAGTCGAGACGGTGCCGGGCTTCGGCTTCGCCGGCGGGCCACAGGTTGCGCAACGCTTGGCCGGGTGTCGGGAAACCCTCGATGGACTCGGGTACCGGATCGCTGGCAATGTTCAGTGGAGCCTGTGCGGACGGCGCTTTTATCAAGGACGGCATCGAGCGATGCAGGCGTTCGTAGCAGACTTTGCGGAACTGGCTGAAGACCTGAAAGTAGGTGCCGGTTTTGGTCAGCACGCTGCCGGGTTTGAACAGCAACTGATCGAGATAGCTGTGAAACGCGATGCCTTCGGCCTGCAATGCCCGGGCAACGGCCGCATCGCGGCGGCTTTCGTGTACGCCGTATTCCTCATTGACGTGAACAGCCTCGACCTGCAAATCCTGGCAAAGCTCAAGCAGTACCGCTGGGGCCTGATCCCAGTGCGGGGCGCTGCGGATCAACAGCGGGATGTTCAGTTCGCCAAGGGTTTTGCTCAGTTCCCGCAGGTTGCGCAGCCAGAAATCGACCTTGCAGGGGGCGTCGTCATGTTCCTGCCATTGTTCGGGGCTCAACAGGTACACGGCCACGGTCGGGCCACGCTCGGCGGCGGCCGTGAGGGCGGTGTTGTCATGTTGGCGCAGGTCGCTGCGCAGCCAGATCAATTGCATGGTGTTCTCTGCACGAATCATTAAATCAATCCACGCTGAAGGAGTGCCCGATGTGCCGACAAGGGATCTTCGGCCAGGTACAGATCAGCGATCTCGGAGGTTCTTACGGACAACTCGGCGTGGTGGATGCACACCGTTGGTCCGGCAATCATTTTCGGGCAACTGATGCCATTCAACAGTTTCGGCAACTGCGCCAGGTTCATGGCCTTGCTGGAATACAGCAGTACGCCACGTGCTTGCAGGTGATCGACTGCCAGTGCCAGCTCCCCGGCCGGTAGCGGCCAGTCAAATACCTGCACCGGGCAATCGGCGCTGCTGATCAGCCAGGCGCAGAGCCACAGGTGAGGCTCCAGCAATAAATCCGATTGATTGACCAGCAGCAGCGGCGCCGTGCGCAACTGACGATTGTTATGGTAGATGCGTGCGCCGAATTTGCTACGCAGCCAGGCGTGAAAGAACACCCGCTCCATCTGCGCGCCGAACTGGCCTTGCCAGCGCTGTTCGAGGTCCGCCAGCAACGGCATCAGCAATTGCTCGCACAGGGTTCGTGGCGGGTACAGCGCCATCGCCTGGTTGACGCTGTCGTCGAGGCTGCGCTCGTTCAATTGCGTGACCGCCAGCAGCGCGGCCTGGTGCAAGGGCTGCCATTCGTTTTGCAGCGGCTCGTTGACGGTTTGCGGGGTGTCGAGCAGCGGTTTGACCTGACTGACCGCCACGCCACGGTTGAGCCAGGTGAGGATGTGCTGGATACGCTGTACATGTTCGGCCGAATACAGCCGATGCCCCTTGGGCGTGCGTTGCGGCACGATCAATCCGTAACGGCGCTCCCAGGCACGCAGGGTGATCGCATTGACGCCGGTCTGGCGCGCCACCTCGCGAATCGGCAGCCAGCCTTCGTCGAGGGCTTTCTTGAAGTCGGCGCCGAGATCTTCGCGGGCGCTGGTGTCGGGTGTGTCGTTCATCAAATGGCGTTTCGCAGGCTGAGGTTTTCCGGGTGCGGTTGCAGGTAAACCTGTTGCGCGATGTACGGATCGGGGTGTTGACGAAAGTGATGCTTGAGCAGCGTCAGCGGCACCACCAGCGGCACGATGCCGTGGCGGTACTGGCCGATGACGTGCTGCATTTCCTGTTTGTCTTCGGCGCTGATGGCCCGTTTCAGGTAACCGCTGATGTGCTGCAACACGTTGCTGTGGGTGCGGCGTGTGGCACAGGTGGTCAGCGCCGCCATCAACTGGCTGAAGTAGCGCGGGCCGAGTTCTACGGGATCGGTCTGGCCCATGTTGCCCAGCAGATTGCCCAGCGCCTTGTATTGCACCGGGTTGTGGGCCATCAGCAGGTATTTGTAGCGCGAGTGGAAGTCGGTGAGGGCACGGCGGCTCAGGCCTTGCCGGAGCACTTGCTGCCAATCGCTGTAGGCGAATACCCGGGTGATGAAATTTTCCCGCAGGACCGGATCGTTCAGGCGCCCGGCTTCTTCCACCGGCAGGTCGGGGTGCCGGGCGCAGAAGGCCTGGGCATAGATCCCGCGCCCGCTGCCAATCGGTGCGCCGTTGGCGTGATAGACCTTGACCCGTTCCAGTCCACAGGAGGGTGATTGCTGCATGAAGATGTAGCCGCAGATGCCGTCGAGCTCGGTGGCCATTTTCTTGCCATAGGCGGACAGCGCATCGGTGACGTCGGTCTCGCGATGAACCGTCCCGAGGGCCTGGGGATGGTCCGGGTCACCCACCAGACGGATCGGCTCGCGGGGAATGCCCAGGCCAATCGCGACTTCCGGACACACCGGGACGAATTCGAAATATTCAGTGAGTGTGTGGGTGCACAGCCGTGAAGCCTTGTGTCCGCCGTTGTAGCGCACTTCGGCTCCCATCAGGCAGGCGCTGATGGCGATCTTGGGTGGGGACGGTTCGGACATGACAGCACCTCGAATCTGAATTTGTACAGAATATTTATTCTGTACAACATTCCTTCAGCATAGATTCAAAGGTGTACAAGTCAAATTATTTGTACAAGATTTTGACGGAAGCTAACGCCAGCCCATTTTCCAGTGCGCATCGTCCTGCAATGCATGCCAGTCCAGTTGCGTGGTACGCCTGGTCAGCACTGCCTGCATTTCGATCTCCAGCACCGTGCCGTCCTCGTCGCGGAACAGTTCGGTCACCAGAAAATGCTTTTCACGGTTTTGCGGCAGGGCTGCTGTCCATTTCGACAGCAGCAGTTTTTGCGGATTGATGAGGTTCACTGCAGGTGTTCGTGCAAGCGGCGTGCAGCTTCCTGGCCACTGAGCCACGCGCCTTCGACCCGGCCCGACAGGCACCAGTCGCCGCACGCATACAGCCCCAGGTCTGCGTCCGCCAGCGTGCCCCACTCATGGCTGGTGGCCGGGCGGGCGTAGAGCCAGCGGTGGGCGAGGCTGAAAGTCGGTGCGGGCATGGCGCTGTGCAGCAACTCGGCAAAGGCGCCGTGCAACTGCTCGATCACGGCTTCCTTGGAGAGGTCGATGTGCTGCCGGCTCCAGGCGCTGGTGGCGTGCAGGACCCAGGTGTCGAGGGTGTTGTCGCGCCCGGGTTTACTGCGGTTGCGGGCCAGCCAGTCGAGAGGACTGTCCTGTACGAAGCAACCTTCGATAGGCGTATCCAGCGGCGTGTCGAAGGCGAGGGCGACGGCCCAGGTCGGGTCCATCTTCACACCGGCAGCGGCCCCGGCCAGTTTCGGCGCAGCGGCCAGCAATGCGGTGGCCTGAGGCGCCGGGGTGGCAATCACCACATGGCTGAAGGGGCCGTGAGTGAAGCCTTCGGCGTCTTGCAGATGCCAGTGTTCTTCACCGCGATAGACCTCGGTGATCCGGCAGGCGAAATGCACTTCCAGTCCATCGAGCAAACCACGGGTGATGGCGCTCATGCGCGGCGTGCCGACCCAGCGGGTCTGTTCGTCCGGCGACAGGTTCAGTTGTCCGCCATGAAAGGTATAGAGCTGCGGTGTCCACTCGGCGACCCAGCCGTTGCTTTGCCAGCGCTGGACTTCAGTGACGAAGCGTCGGTCACGGGCCGTGAAATATTGCGCGCCCATGTCCAGCGAGCCGGCGTCACTGCGCTTGCTCGACATGCGCCCGCCGCTGCCACGGCTTTTATCGAACAACTGAACGGTGTGCCCGGCCTCGGTCAGGGCCTGGGCGGCGGAGAGTCCGGCGATGCCGGTGCCAATGATTGCGATAGGTACAGTCATAGGGGCCTCGTTTACCTTTCTGTACAGACTACGCCGTGGATGAAACCTGTACAATTTTGTTTTCTGGTATAACTTCCAGCGTTTTCGTTCTGACAGCTTGGCCTATTGTTAAACAATAGAGCCTGTCCGATAGAAAAGATCCCTGCTTATAAAAATAGACTAGTGATCGAAGTAAAACGCCACGCGAGGAAGATGTCATGCACATATTGCTGACCGGCGGTACTGGATTGATCGGACGTCAGCTCTGCCGGCACTGGTCGGGTCAGGGCCACCGGTTGACCGTGTGGAGTCGTCGTGCGGAAAAGGTCGCGAAAATCTGCGGCGCTCAAGTGCGTGGCATTGCGCGTCTGGAGGATCTTGGCGATGAACCGGTCGACGTGATCGTCAACCTTGCCGGCGCGCCGATTGCCGACCGGCCGTGGACCCATCGACGCAAGGCGTTGCTGTGGAGCAGTCGGATCACGCTCACCGAAACGTTGCTGGCGTGGCTGGAACATCGCGGGCAGAAACCGTCACTGCTGATCTCGGGCTCGGCCGTTGGCTGGTACGGAGACGGCGGCGAACGCGAGTTGACCGAAGAATCGCCACCGGTGGTCGACGATTTCGCCAGCCAGCTGTGCATTGCCTGGGAGGAAACCGCGCAACGCGCCGAAGCGATGGACATCCGCGTAGTGCTGGTGCGTACCGGGCTGGTGCTGTCGGCCGAGGGCGGTTTTTTGTCGCGCCTGTTGCTGCCGTTCAAACTCGGGCTGGGCGGGCCTTTGGGCAATGGCCGGCAGTGGATGCCGTGGATTCATATCGACGATCAAATCGCCCTGATTGATTTTCTTCTGCACCGCGATCAGGCGAGTGGTCCTTATAATGCGTGCGCGCCGAAGCCGGTGCGCAATCGCGAATTTGCCAGGACGCTGGGCAGCGTGTTGCACCGCCCGGCGTTCATGCCGATGCCGGCCCTGGCCCTGAAGGTCGGGCTCGGCGAGATGTCATTGCTGTTGCTGGGTGGTCAACGGGCCACGCCGGCACGCTTGCTGGAAGCCGGATTCAATTTCCGGTTCACGGATTTACGCGCGGCCCTGGACGATCTGTCCAGCCGCCTCTGAAATAGGACGTTGCATGACCGATCACGCCTTGCTTCTGGTCAACCTGGGTTCGCCGGCTTCCACTTCGGTGGCCGACGTGCGCAGCTACCTCAATCAATTTCTGATGGACCCGTACGTGATCGACCTGCCATGGCCGGTGCGGCGTCTGTTGGTGTCGCTGATCCTGATCAAGCGCCCCGAGCAGTCGGCCCATGCCTACGCCTCGATCTGGTGGGACGAGGGTTCGCCGCTGGTGGTGCTCAGCCGTCGCCTGCAACAGCAGATGAAGGCGCAGTGGACCCACGGCCCGGTGGAACTGGCGATGCGTTACGGCGAGCCGTCCATTGAGACAGGCCTGTTGAAGTTGGTCGCGGCGGGGCACAAGCGCATCACTCTCGCGCCGCTTTATCCACAGTTCGCCGACAGCACCACGACTACCGTGATCGAAGAAGCCAAGCGGGTGGTGCGCGAGAAGAAGCTCGATGTGCAGTTGTCGGTGTTGCAGCCGTTCTACGATCAGCCGGAATACCTCGATGCCCTGGTAGCGAGTGCCCGGCCGCACTTGCAGCAGGATTACGATCATCTGTTGCTGAGCTTCCACGGTTTGCCGGAGCGGCATCTGACCAAGCTCGACCCGACCGGCAATCATTGCTTCAAGAATGAAGATTGCTGCAGGAACGCTTCGGCTGCCGTCCTGGCCACCTGTTATCGCGCCCAATGCCTGCGCACGGCGGCGTTGTTTGCTGAGCGTATGGGGCTGCCGGACGGCAAGTGGTCGGTGTCGTTTCAGTCGCGGCTGGGCCGGGCGAAATGGATCGAACCCTACACCGAAGCGCGGCTGGATGAGTTGGCCAAAAGCGGCGTGAAGAAGATTCTGGTGATGTGCCCGGCGTTTGTTGCCGATTGCATCGAGACCCTGGAAGAGATCGGCGATCGCGGCAAGGAACAGTTCCGCGAGGCGGGAGGGGAGGAGTTGGTGCTGGTGCCGTGCCTGAACGATGACCCGCAATGGGCGAAGGCGTTGGCGACGTTGTGTGAGCGGGCGCCGTTGGCCCTCTAAAAGCATCGCCAGCAGGCTGGCTCCCACAGGAAGATGCATTCCAATGTGGGAGCCAGCCTGCTGGCGATAGCGGTCTTTCAGGCGATGAAGCTACAGCTTAGATCAGCGGCTCATCCGCCTTCTTGTGTTTCCAGCTGTCGTTGCCCGGAAGGATCAGGTTCAGCGCAATCGCCACCACCGCGCACAGCGCGATGCCTTTGAGGCCGAAATCGTCTGGACCTGTGCCGGTGCCGACCAGCACACCGCCGATCCCGAACACCAGGGTCACCGAAACGATCACCAGATTGCGCGCCTCGCCCAGATCGATCTTGTGGCGGATCAGGGTGTTCATCCCTACCGCGGCGATCGAACCGAACAACAGGCACAGAATCCCGCCCATCACCGGCACCGGAATGCTTTGCAGCAGGGCGCCGAACTTGCCGATGAACGCCAGGGCGATGGCGAAGATCGCCGCCCAGGTCATGATTTTCGGGTTGTAGTTCTTGGTCAGCATCACTGCGCCAGTCACTTCTGCGTAGGTGGTGTTGGGCGGACCGCCGAACAGACCGGCTGCGGTGGTTGCGATACCGTCACCCAGCAGGGTGCGATGCAGGCCCGGTTTCTTCAGGTAGTCGCGACCGGTCACGCTGCCGACCGCAATCACGCCGCCGATGTGTTCGATGGCCGGAGCCAGCGCCACCGGGACGATGAACAGGATCGCCTGCCAGTTGAACTCCGGCGCGGTGAAATGAGGCAGTGCAAACCACGGGGCCGCCGCAATCTTCGCGGTGTCGACGACACCGAAATAGAACGACATGGCGAAACCCACCAGCACGCCGGAGATGATCGGCACCAGGCGGAAGATGCCTTTGCCGAACACCGCCACGATCAGCGTGGTGAGCAGCGCCGGCATCGAGATCATCATCGCGGTCTGATAGTGGATCAGTTCCGAGCCGTCACCGGCCTTGCCCATCGCCATGTTGGCGGCAATCGGCGCCATGGCCAGGCCAATGGAGATGATCACCGGGCCGATCACCACCGGTGGCAGCAGACGGTCGATGAACCCGGTGCCTTTGATCTTCACGGCCAGGCCGAGGAAGGTGTAGACGAAACCGGCCGCCATCACGCCGCCCATGGTCGCAGCGAGGCCGAACTGGCCCTTGGCGAGAATGATCGGGGTGATGAAGGCAAAGCTCGACGCGAGGAACACCGGCACCTGACGCCCGGTGACGATCTGGAACAGAATCGTGCCCAGACCTGCGGTGAACAGTGCCACGTTCGGGTCAAGGCCCGTGATCAGCGGCATCAGCACCAGGGCGCCGAAAGCCACGAACAGCATCTGCGCGCCGGACAGCACCGTGCGCCAGAGCGGATCGTTGAACTCATCCTGCATGGTCAAGCGTCCTTCTGCTTGGTGCCGAAGATCTTGTCACCGGCATCGCCAAGCCCAGGAATGATGTAACCGTGCTCGTTGAGTTTCTGATCGATGGACGCGGTGTAGATGATCACGTCCGGGTGAGCCTGCTCGACGGCGGCAATGCCTTCCGGCGCAGCAACCAGCACCATCGCGCGGATGTCCTTGCAGCCGGCCTTCTTCAGCAGGTCGATGGTCGCAACCATGGAGCTGCCGGTGGCGAGCATCGGGTCGATGATCATGGCCAGGCGTTCGTCGATTTCCGGAACCAGTTTTTCCAGATAGGTGTGGGCCTGCAGGGTTTCTTCGTTACGGGCAACGCCGACGGCGCTGACCTTGGCGCCCGGGATCAGGCTCAGCACGCCTTCGAGCATGCCGATGCCGGCACGCAGGATCGGCACGACGGTAATCTTCTTGCCGGCGATTTTCTCGACCGATACCGTGCCGCACCAACCTTCGATATCGTAGGTTTCCAGCGGCAAGTCTTTGGTAGCTTCATAGGTCAACAGGGCACCGACTTCCTGAGCGAGCTCGCGGAAATTCTTGGTGCTGATGTCTGCACGGCGCATAAGGCCAAGTTTGTGACGGATCAGCGGATGGCGGATCTCTTGGATGGACATGGGGAAAGGCTCCGGCGGCGGGCAAAAAAACCGGCCTAGATTAATCTATACGAGGGTGATGTCCTATAGGACATACAGTACGTTAGTCCACAAATGCTTGATTCGGCCGTGCGGGATGCGTACCTTTGCCCGCTTTTCCGAAACAGACCCCCCTTGGAGAGCGCCATGTCCGCTGATCTCGAGCATATCCGTCAAATCATGCGAGAGGCTGACTGCCTGTACACCGAAGCTGAAGTCGAGGCTGCCATTGCCCGCGTCGGTGCACAAATCAACGAACAACTGGCCGAGAGCAACCCGGTGGTGTTCTGCGTGATGAACGGCGGGCTGATTTTCTCCGGCAAACTGCTGACCCATCTGCAGTTCCCGCTGGAAGCGTCCTACCTGCACGCCACCCGCTATCGCAACGAAACCAGCGGCGGTGACCTGTTCTGGAAAGCCAAGCCGGAAGTCTCGTTCATCGACCGTGACGTGCTGATCATCGACGACATCCTCGACGAAGGTCACACCCTGGGCGCGATCATCGACTTCTGCAAACACGCCGGTGCCCGTGCCGTGCACACCGCGGTGCTGATCGACAAGGACCACGACCGCAAGGCCCGTCCTGACCTGAAAGCCGATTTCGTCGGCCTGCCGTGCGTTGACCGTTACATCTTCGGTTACGGCATGGACTACAAAGGCTACTGGCGCAACGCCAACGGGATCTTCGCCGTCAAAGGCATGTAAGAACCCGCATTGCCCCGTGTGGGAGCGAGCCTGCTCGCGATAGCGGTATGTCGACAACATTGATGTCGACTGATGCAACGCCATCGCGAGCAGGCTCGCTCCCACAGTTGTTTTGTGTGTGCTGATCCTTCCGCGATACCCATGCTAGAGTGCTCGGCCCCGCCCTCCGGAGCCTGTCATGAGCCTCTTGATCCGCAGCTGCGCCGCCCTGTTGCTGACCCTCAGCCTGCCCCTGGCCGCCGCGCCGATGCACAGTCAGTTCCTGCCGCCCGACGACCTCACCCTGCGCGATGCCGAACCCGAGCAGCAGCAACTGTTGCAGGTCACCGACTATTCGGTGGTGGTCGGTGCCCAGCGTCAGTCCAACCAGCAGCCGATTCCGGTCACTGCGCCATTGATGATCCGCCTCAAGGGCAAGTCCCTGAACAAGGGCGCGACGATCAATCAGGTACTGGTCAGCTTCGATGGCGAAAGTAAAAGCCTGAAAAAACCGGTGTACGACGATCAGCGCAAGACCCTGACCCTGTTCTATCCGCTGGCCCAATACCGGGTGATCATCGATCTGCTGCGCAATGACACCGTGTATGTGCAATTTCTCAGCTACGCCAACGGCCACATCTGGGCCGATCTGCACACCGGCAGCACGCGTGCGCGTTGAGCCCTGTGCCCGGGCGGGGGTAAACTGCCCGCCCCGTGAAATGTCTGCGAGCTGGAGTCGGCAATGCGTAAAGATAAGAAGCAAGTGATTGGTGACGAGATCGGCGATGAGCAGATCAAGCTGTTCCTCGATTTTGAGCCGGTCGACGCCACTTCGCCGTCGCTGCACAAACTGGTCAAGGCTTACCGTGGCCTGCGCATCGACGATTTCGAGCGTTTCCTGACGTTCTTCGTTGCAGCCGGTTATGACGTGGACGGCAAGGACGAGCATGGCAAGACCTTCGTCGACCAGATCCGTGATCAGCGCAACGCACCGGAATACATCGAGCTGATCGAGAAAGCGCGGGGCTGATAATCCCCGCGGTTTTCCCGAGGCATAAAAAAACGCCCCGCACTCACTGAGTGCGGGGCGTTTTTCATGGAGCCGAATCAGGCGTAGCTTTCGGTCTCGTTACTGGCTTCAACCAGTTCCAGCGCGACGTTGTTGTGCGCATTGATCTTGCGATACAGCGCAGCGTCGGTTTCCAGGACCTTTTCACGGGCCGGGAAGATTTCCGCCAGTTTGGCCGCCCACTCACCCTTGGCCTTGGCCGGGAAGCACTTCTCGATCAGTTCCAGCATGATCGAAACGGTCACCGAAGCACCCGGCGAAGCGCCGAGCAGGGCGGCGAGGGAGCCGTCCTTCGCGGCCACCAGTTCGGTACCGAACTGCAGGATGCCGCCTTTTTTCGGGTCTTTCTTGATGATCTGCACTCGCTGGCCGGCCACTTCCAGGCGCCAGTCTTCGGCTTTCGCCTCCGGGTAGAAACGACGCAGGGATTCCAGGCGCTGTTCCATCGACTGCATCACTTCGCTGACCAGGTACTTGGTCAGGTCCATGTTGTTTTTGGCCACGGCCAGCATCGGCCCGATGTTGCCGGCGCGAACCGACAGCGGCAGGTCCATGAAGGAGCCGTGCTTGAGGAACTTGGTGGTGAAACCGGCGTATGGCCCGAACAGCAGGGACTTCTTGCCATCGACCACGCGGGTGTCCAGGTGCGGCACGGACATCGGTGGCGAACCCACCGCAGCCTGGCTGTAAACCTTGGCCTGGTGATGCTTGACCACTTCCGGGTTGTCGCAACGCAGCCACTGGCCGCTGATCGGGAAGCCGCCGAAGCCTTTGCTTTCTTCGATGCCCGACGCTTGCAGCAGCGGCAGGGCCGCGCCACCGGCGCCGAGGAACACGAATTTGGCGTCGACTTCACGGCTGCTGCCGCTGTTGACGTCCTTGATGCTGACGGTCCAGCCATTGGCGTTACGCTTGAGGCCGGTCACGCGCTTGCAGTATTTGACCTGGGCATCCGGAGCGCTGGTCAGGTGCTTGAGCAACTGATTGGTCAGCGCGCCGAAGTTGACGTCGGTACCGTTCATCACGCGGGTGGCGGCGAGCACCTGGTCTTGCGGGCGGCCCGGCATCATCAATGGCATCCACTCGGCCATCTTCGCCTTGTCTTCGGTGTATTCCATGTCGGCGAAGGCGTGATGCTTGTGCAGCGTGTTGAAGCGCTCCTTGAGGAACGAAACGCCTTTTTCACCCTCGACGTAGCTCAGGTGCGGGACCGGGCTGATGAAGGACTTGCACGAGCCGAAGGTGCCTTTCTTGGTCAGGTACGACCAGAACTGCTTCGACACCTCGAACTGGGTGTTGATGTGTACGGCTTTCTTGATGTCGACGGTGCCGTCGGCATTCTGCGGCGTGTAGTTCAGCTCGCAGAGGCCGGCGTGGCCGGTACCGGCGTTGTTCCACGGGTTGGAACTTTCCGCGGCACCGGAATCCATCAGTTCGACGACTTCCAGCTTGATCGCCGGGTCGAGTTCCTTGAGCAGTACTGCAAGGGTGGCACTCATGATGCCGGCCCCAACCAGAACTACGTCGACTGCTTCGTTATGCGCCATTTAACGCGTCTCCAAAATCTGCAGCACCAAATTGTCGGCATGGCTGCCAGGTGTCCGGGGCAGGTCAGTTACGCCCCAGGTACCCATGGCCAGGTTTGCCATGTCCGAATCTTCGCAATTTTTCGCAACTTCGACGGATGCGTGCGGCCTGGCTTCAAGAGTCACATGAACTCATTTCAGCACGTGGCTGGCAATTCGACTTATGGTCGAGACATCCGTTTGTGCAACCAAATCCGTAGCGGACAGGCTTCAGGCTCCGGTATTCGAGGCGTACCCGTTCCTGTGTCGTTGGGCTGTTTCAGACGCTAATGGTGCATGTTCAGACGCAAAACTATTCATTTGCTCGCCACACTCTTGTGAAGTTGTGAAAACCCGTTTTTTTCACGCTCTTTTGAAGACGTGAACCTCAAAAAGGGCTGTCCCGGCTGGCACCGTGCCCGAAGGGGCAAACAACTCAGTGACCGAGCGTCATGACAGCTCTGCAGATTCGCGAAAAGCGGGGATTTGCCAGGGAAACAGCAAGCACGCCAGCTTCACTCGATCTGTGTGGGCGGCTCTCTGTGGGCGATTTGGATGCCAATGCAAGCGCATTGACGCTGTTGCGGGGCCCGATCAGGAGACGTCCTTATAATCGGGGGGAGATTGTATCGAAGAAATGCGGGGAGTTGGTCGAGTTTAATGACTTTTATTAGGCATCCGGTCAGATGCTCAACATCGCCTGGGCACGTGCGCGAGGGCGCTGCTGCTCGACCCGGGCGCTGGCCGGCAGAGGCTGGTGCAACCAGTTGAGGCGGATTTCCTCGATTTCGACCCAGCCGTCACCCATTGGCTGCAGGCTGCATTGCTTGAAAGCCTGGCAATGGCCGTTGCGGTCGAGCAGGGCGAAGCTGCGGTGCAGCGGGCGTGGAGCGAACAACGAGATCAGATAGCGCATGGTGTGTGTTCCTTCTGGAGATCTGTGACGAAGATTGTCAAAAGACCGTGAAGCGAACATGTAAGGGGGGTGAACAATCTGTGACAGGAACCGCGTGCAGCGGGGTTTGTCTGAGATTTCAGTGCTGGTGACCCGCAGTGGCCCACCGCTATACTGCGGGCCTGTCTGTGCCTGATTCTGGAGAGAAGAGCATGTTGCAACGCCTGTTGTTCGGTTTGATCACTGTGACCAGTTTGACCCTGGTTGGCTGCGCCCACAGCCCGCAACAACTGAGCCCGGAACCGAAGCTGACCACTCAGCTGGCACCGGTCGGCCATGGCCAGCCTGTCGTGGTTCGCGTGGTCGACGGTCGTCCGTCGCCAACGTTGGGCACCCGCGGTGGCCTGTACCCGGAAACCAGCGCCATCACCGTCCAGCGCGAGCAGATCGTGCCGAAGTTGCAGGCCCAGGCCGAAGCGGCCGTGCGTCTGCTGGGCTTCACCCCGTCCAACGGTGCGATGAATGCTCCGCAACTGACCGTGACCCTGACTGAACTGAAATACCAGTCGCCGAAAGAAGGCATGTACGTGACCGAGGCCACCATCGGCGCGACCTTCCGCTCCGACGTGCAGAGCGGCAACCGTCGCTACAGCGGCCGTTACGGTGCCTCGCTGGACCAGCGTTTCGGCATGGCACCGAACCAGGAAACCAACACCAAACTGGTCAGCGACGTACTGAGCGATGCGCTGACCCGTGTGTTCAAGGATCCGTCCATCGGCCAGATCCTCGCTGAATAAAGCGTTCGGTTGATGTAAAAAAAGCCCGGGGTCAGTGATGGCTCCGGGCTTTTTTCATTCAGGCGGCTTGCGAGTAGAAGTCGAGAACGCTGACACCGGTCAGCAGATCGGTCTCGGGCAAGTCCGCATGCTGGTGCCCGCCGAGGGCGCAATACACCAGCCAGTGACGGTCCTGAACATTGAAGGCCAGGCTGCCGACGAGGGTCTGTTGTTCGTCGGACGGGGAGATGAGGTACAGGCGATCCTGGTTTTCAGCGTGAAGCATGTCGCATTCCGTTTACGTTTCGAGGCGCGCAGGGTGGCCGAAACAAATGACGATGCCGTGACACAGGACAGCCATCGGTCGATTGATGGGTAATTTGTCGCAAAGGGTAGGGCTGCGGGGGAGGGTTTCGGTAGAATCCGCGCCGCGGTCGTCGGTCTGGCGTTCGCCATTCCGGTTTAGATTGAGGTCTGTGATGCACTTGATGACGCTGTTTACCGCCCATCCCGCCAAACTGATCAACCTGCTGGCTCTGCTGTTGGCCTTCCCGGGCAGTTGGCTGCTGCACGCGACCCGTCGGCGTGAGCAACGGGCGATGGCCAGTATCGCGGCCCAGCGCCAGAGCCAGCCTGACCAAGAGCCGGTGCTGGACTGGGCGACCCTGCGCATGAACCGGTTTTTCTATCGTTTCGGTTTCGCCTGTCTGGGACTGGCGTTGCTGATTTCCTGGATCAGTACCCGCTACTGAACGAAAAACGGCGCCCGAAGGCGCCGTTCTTGTATCCGCTCGAAACCGCTTACAGCGGCAAGCCAGCCTTGACCCGGTACTGATTGCGCACCGGTGTCGCATATTGCAGCACCAGATACGGACGATGCTCCTCAGGGCAGGCGTCCAGACGGCTTTGCCATTCTTCCTGGGCCTTGGCCAGTTCCTCGGCACCGAACACGTCGGCAGCCTTCGGCACATTCAGTTGCGGATCGGCATCCGCCCACTGCGCGTACGCCAGGTAATGCACCGGGAACAACCGGTAGCCGCCGAGAATCTGCTTGTCCATCTCGACCGCCAGTTGCTTGGTGTCTTCGAACAGCTCGGTGATCGGCGCGGCGAAGTTCACGTGCACCCGGCCCTTGTAGCCGGTGATGCCCTTGGCGATGCTCACGTCATCCTCGCCCGGCGCCTTGCTGTAGGTGCCGGTGGTGGCGCGGATGTACAGCTCGCGGGCCTTGGCCTGGTCGCAAGGGTCGTATTCGTAGCTGATCGATACCGGCGTCAGGTTCAACGACTGGATGACCTCGCCGAACGGCTCGTCCTTGCGGCTCATGTGGAACATCTTGAGGATCGCCGACTCGGTACGGTCGTCGCCGTCCTTGGCCCGTCCTTCGGCCTGGGCGATCCAGATCGAGGCGCAATCGTTACGGATCGAGTGGTTGATGTAGGCCGACAGCAACTGGTACGCGGCCATTTTCTCGCGGCGCCCGGTGATCGAGCGGTGCACGATGAAGCTCTTGTTCAGACGCATCAGGTCGCTGACGAAAGGCTTTTGCAGCAGGTTGTCGCCAATCGCGATGCGCGGCGTCGGCAGGCCGGCGTGATACACGGCGTAGTTGACGAAGGCCGGGTCCATCACGATGTCGCGGTGGTTGGCGATGAACAGATAGGCGCTGCCGGACTTGAATTGCTCGACACCGGTGTAAGTCACGCCGTCGGTGGCGCGCTCGATGGTGTGGTCGACGTAGAACTCGACCTTGTCCTGCAACGTCGCCACCGATGTCACGTCGGCGAACTCACGACGCAGCCGATGGGCTATAAGTGGTTTGAGCATCCAGCCGAAGGCACCGGCGAAACGCGGGAAGCGGAAGTGGGTGAGGATATCTAGAAACGCCTTGTCGCCGAGCAGTCTTGCCAGTACCGCAGGTACTTCGCTGTCGTCGTAAGGTCGGATGGCATCGAATTCGCCCATCATGCTCTCTTGTTGGAAACGGCTAGGGTAAGTAAAGGTTTTGATCGAAAACCAACGGGGCACGGTCTGAAAAAGTAGCCAGACAAAATTAGCCCTGCAAATAGACCGGCGATTATACGCACAAGTCACCCGGGAGACCGCGATGCTGGAAAGCGCACTGTATGAATGTCCGTACTGTGGGGAGGAAGTCGAGACGACAGTGGATCTGTCGGCGGGTGATCAGACCTATATCGAAGACTGTCAGGTGTGTTGCCGGCCGATCACCTTTGTGTTGCAGGTCGATGGCCAGGACTGGTTTCTGGAAGTGTTCAGCGAAAACGAGTGAGGTGCGCCCATGCAGCGAATCTACGAGCCGGAAAACCTGATGGAGGGCGAAATGCTCAAGGGCATGCTCGCCAGCGAAGGCATCGAGGCGCATCTGGTGGGGCGCGATCTGCTCGGCGGCACCGGCGAGCTGCCGATCTTCGGCCTGCTCGGGCTTTCGGTCGAGAACGATCAAGCCGAATACGCCCGCGAACTGATCAGCGCGTACAATGCCGCGCTGCCGCTGCCCGGCGATGAACCGGAGAGCTTCCCCGGTACGCTGGTCTGTTAGGCTGGCGTTCGTTTTATTCTTGAGTCGTGCTGCCCCATGTGTGGACGTTATGCCCTGTTTCGCTGGAACCGCGACTTCGCGGCGCTGCCAGGTTTTCCCGCCGATCAGCAGGCGCAGTGGAACATTTCCCCCAACGATTCGGTGTTGATGCTGCGTGCCGAGCCTGACGGCCAGCGCACCCTGGCCCGCGCCCGCTGGGGCCTGACGCCGCCGTGGCTGACCGATCTGTCGCGCACCCCGGCCCATGCACGGGCCGAAACCGTCGCCGAACAACCGATGTTTCGCGAAGCCCTTCGCCTGCGCCGCTGCCTGCTGCCGGCCAACGGTTTCTACGAATGGCGCGGCAATGTGCGCAAGCAGCCTTACTGGCTGACACCAGGAGAAGGTTCTTCGCTGTTTTTTGCGGCGATCTGGGAGGCGTATCCGGTGCAGGAGCAGGTCTGGCTGAGCACGGCGGTGATTACCCAGCCTGCGGCGAGTCAGCGCCGGCCGTTGATTCTCGACGAGGCGGGGCAGGCGGCGTGGCTCGACCCCGAGACGCCGCTGCATGTCCTGCAAGGCCTGCTCGCCAGCGAACCCGCCGCCTTGCGCGAGCGGGTGCTGGCGAACCTGGTCAATGATCCGAAACTCAATGGGCCGGAGTGTTTGACCCCGGCCTGATGTGTTGTTGCTTCCGGCCCCTTCGCGAGCAGGCTCGCTCCCACATTGGACTTTCGGTGCACACACACATTGTGATCACACGCTATCCCTGTGGGAGCGAGCCTGCTCGCGATAAGGTCCGAAGGACCTTCCTGCGTCCTTACACCTTGAACTGATTGATCAGCCGCCGCTGTTGCTCCGCCAGTTTGGTCAGGCCTGCACTCGCCGAACTCGACTCATCCGCACCACCCGCCACTTCGTTCGCCACCTGACCGATGTTGATCACGTTGCGGTTGATGTCGTCGGCCACCGCGCTCTGTTCCTCGGCGGCGCTGGCGATCTGGGTGTTCATGTCGTTGATCACCGACACCGCCTGGGTGATGGTCTCCAGTGCTTCGGCTGCCTTGGCCGCGTGCTGCACGCTTTCGTCGGTGCGGTTCTGGCTGTCTTCCATGACCCGCACCACATCGCGGGTGCCCTGTTGCAGTTGCTGGATCATGCTCTGGATTTCTTCGGTGGCCTTCTGGGTCTTCTGCGCCAGATTGCGCACCTCGTCGGCCACCACGGCAAATCCACGGCCTTGCTCACCGGCACGGGCCGCTTCGATGGCGGCGTTGAGGGCCAGCAGGTTGGTCTGTTCGGCGATCCCGCGAATGGCAATCAGGATGGCGGTGATGTTTTCGCTGTCCTTGGCCAGGGTCTGCACCACATCCACCGCCTTGCCGATTTCCACGGCCAGCACACCGATCGAGTTGGAGGTGTCGCGCACGATCTGCATGCCCTGACTGGCAGCCTGATCGGCATGGCTGGCGGCTTGTGCGGCCTGGGTCGCGTTGCGCGCCACGTCCTGGGCCGTGGCGGTCATTTCCTGCACCGCGGTGGCGACCTGATCGATCTCGGCCATCTGCTTCTGAATGCCGATATTGGTACGGATCGCGATGTCTGCCGTGTGCTCCGAGGAGTCGCTGACACTCTGCACCGACGACACCACCTGCGTGATCATCGCCTGCAGCTTGGCGAGGAAGGTATTGAAGCCTTTGGCGATTGAACCGAGTTCGTCTTTGCGGTCACTGCTCAAGCGACGGGTCAGGTCACCTTCGCCCTGGGCGATGTCATCGAGCATGGTCACCATTTGCTTGAGCGGTCGGGCGATGCCGTGGCCCACCAGCCAGATCACCAGCAGGCCGAGGCCGGCGATGACCAGGCCGACCATGGCCATGCCGAAAGTGTCGGATTTACGCTGGGCGTCGAGGTCGCCCTGGAGTTTCTGCAGATCGGCCATCACCGCATTCAGTGGCAGTTGCAGCATCAGAGTCCAGCGCGCATCGGTCTGGCCGATGCCGAACGGCAGGTACAACTCAATCCGGCCCGACTCCTTGTTGACGGTATAGGTCACTTCGCCGCGCTTGAGATTGGCCATGTTGGCAATCTGCTGGGCGTCGAGGATGTCGCTGACTTTCTCGCCGAATTTGCTCGGGTCCTTGGTGTAGGCAACGATCCGGCCGTTGCCGCCGATCAGGGCCATTTGCCCGGCGCCGCCGTACAGTTTCTGGTTCGCGCCCAGAAGCATTTCCTGGATGAAGTTCACCGACAGGTCGGCGCCGACGATGCCCTGGAAGGCGCCGTTGAGCATGATCGGTTCAATGAAGGAGGCGAGCATGACGATCTTGTCGCCGACCTTGTAGGGCGCCGGATCGATCACGCAGGATTTTTTGGTTTCCTTCGAGCACAGGTAGTACTCGCTGGCGCGCACGCCGGTGGACAGGACTTTCTGATCGTCGACGTCCACCAGTTTGTCCAGGCCAAGGGTGCCGTCGTCGTTGCGGAACCACCACGGCAGGAAGCGCCCGTTGGCGGCGTCGATGCCGACCACGCGGGTGCCGACGTAGGCCGCGTCATTGTGGTCCAGTGCGTTCTTTTCCCAGCCGATGTAGGTGCCGAGAATCTTCGGGTTCTTCTCGACGTTTTCCTTGATCAGGCTGATCAGTTGCTCGCGGCTGACGGTCAGTCGTGGCTGGCCATCGGCGCCCGGGGTGCCGAGCAGGGCGTTGACTCGCACCAGCCCGCCGGCAATCAGCAGCGGCGCTTCGAGCTCGCGCTGGATCTGGCTGACCTGGGTCTGCGCCAGCGAGGTCAGGCGCTGTTCGATGACTTGCTCGAACTGCTCCTGGGTCCGCTGTTGGACCATCTCTTGGGTGCGGGCGCCGGAGAACAGCGCATACAGCACCAGCGCAGCCACCACGCTGAGAACGATGGCGCCGGCCAGGGCGGCCACGGAAAACTGGATCGACTTGAATTTCATGGAAGCTCCGCACGCAAGAGGACGTCTGCGCTGCTGTATCGGCAGCCACTATTGCGCCATGAGGCGAAGTGCGCGCAATTGAAGGCGGATGTCGCAAATAGAGCAGTGCGCGACGCAGATGCGCAGGGCTTGTCGACAGATGTGAATTTTTTCCTACAGGGCCGGCAGGCGCCTTCTGAAAGTGGGTGCAACACGTCCGTTGTATCTGGCGTCGATACAATTACCCGCCTAGGATACGCGGCATGTTTTCAGGGAGCTTTTGAATGAACAAGACATTGGTTGTAAGTGCACTGAGCGCAGCGCTGTTGCTGTCCGGTTGTCAGTCGGTCAACACCACCAGCGGCGGTGCCGTGGGCGTGGAACGCAAGCAGTACATGTTCAGCATGCTGTCCTCGCAAGAGGTCGACCAGATGTATGCCCAGTCCTATCAGAAGACCGTTGGCGAGGCGTCCAGCAAAGGCGTGCTGGACAAGACCAGCAACGAAGCCAAGCGGGTTCAGGCGATTGCCAACCGCTTGATCGCCCAGGCGCCGAACTTCCGTCCGGATGCGGCGCAATGGCAGTGGGAAGTGAACCTGATCAAGAGTGACGAGCTCAACGCCAACTGCGGTCCTGGCGGCAAGATCATTTTCTACACCGGGCTGATCGACAGCCTGAAACTGACCGACGATGAAATCGCCGCGGTCATGGGCCATGAAATCGCCCACGCCCTGCGCGAGCACGGTCGTGAAGCGATGTCCAAGGCCTATGGCATCGAGATGGCCAAGCAGGGCGCCGGCGCGTTGCTCGGCCTGGGTCAGGACAGCCTGGCGCTGGCCGATACCGTGGCCAACTACGGGATGACGCTGCCCAACAGCCGCGCCAACGAGAACGAAGCCGACCTGATCGGCCTGGAACTGGCCGCTCGCGCCGGTTACAACCCGAACGCCGCGATCACCCTGTGGAACAAGATGAGCAAGGCGTCCGAAGGCGCGCCGCCAGAGTTCATGAGCACTCACCCGGCGTCGTCCAGCCGGATCGCCTCGTTGCAGGCGGCAATTCCGAAGGTCATGCCGCTGTACGAAAAAGCGCCCAAGTCCTGAAGCAATGACCGCTCCTACACCGAGTGTGGGAGCGGTCTGCCGGATCAGACCCAGCCGCTGCTCTGCATCGCCTTGTACACCGCGACGATTGCCAGAATCATGAATGCCGAGGCGGCCAGGCGACGGATCAGGGTCAGCGGCAGTTTCTCCGCTGCAAAATTACCCGCCAGAACCACCGGCACGTTGGCAATCAGCATGCCCGCCGTGGTACCGATGATCACTAACCACAGTTCCGGGTATTGCGCCGCCAGCATCACGGTGGCGATCTGGGTCTTGTCACCGATTTCCGCGAGGAAGAACGCGATCAGGGTGGTCAGGAATGGCCCGAACTTGCGGGCGGTGCTGGCTTCGTCGTCGTCCATCTTGTCCGGCACCAGCGTCCACAGGGCGGTGGCGGTGAAGCTCGCGGCGAGAATCCAGTGCAGGACAGCATCGGAGAAGAAACTGCCGAACCAGGCGCCTACCGCACCGGCCGCTGCGTGGTTGGCCAGGGTCGCAGCGACGATACCGGCAATGATCGGCCAGGGTTTGCGAAAGCGAGCGGCGAGAATCAGCGCGAGCAGTTGCGTCTTGTCGCCGATTTCGGCCAAGGCAACGATTGCGGTGGGAACGAGTAACGAGTCCAGCATCAGGATTTCCTAAGGGGCGGGTCGACACGGCTATGACACGTACAGCCTTCCCGCCCCGGGTAAGGTGTGCGTGTCATAGGTCTTGTCAAACCCTGCGATCCGTCTGCTGCGGACGCTTGGGTCGCATACGCCATGATCTGAGGATCAAGTATGTTGACGTATGCCGGACGAGCATGGCGCTCGTGGGAGACTACTCCCCTAGGACGGAGCGGATTCTGCCTAGGCGCAATCCATTCGGCAAGTGCTAATTTTCAGCCACGCTTGGCCCGGTAAATCCGGAAACCATTGCCTTCGGCCTTGATCGCACACACGCCCAGATGTTCTTCGATCAGTGGTTGATACTTCAGGAAGCTGTTCGCCACCAAGCGAAGTTCGCCGCCGTTTTTCAGATGTTTGGCGGCTTTTCGCAGCAAGTTCTCGGTGGCGAAATAATCGGTGTGAACGCCGACATGGAACGGTGGATTGCTCAGAATTGCGTTCAGGCCCATCGGTGCGGCGTCGATGCCGTCACCGGTCAACACTTCGGCTTCCAGACCGTTGGCGGCCAAAGTCAGGCGACTGCTGGCGGCAGCGAAGGCATCAACGTCGAGCAGAGTGACTTGGTTGTGCGGGTAGCGACGTTTGACCGCCGCGCCAAGCACGCCGGCACCGCAACCGAAGTCCAGCAGGTGACCGCTCGGCAGCTTGTCCAGATGCTCCAGCAGCAGGGCGCTGCCGCGATCCAGTCGGCCATGGCTGAACACGCCTGGCAGGCTGATGACTTTCAGCGGGCCTTCGGCCAGCGGCAGTTCGTAAGTCTGCGCCAGGCTTTCCAGGGATTTGGCTTGCGGGGTATTGGCCACCGTTACTTGCCACAACTGGCAGTGACGCGCGCTGTCGAGCTTGCGCGGCTTGCCGAACGGGTTGAGCTGCTTGGACGCACCTTCGATGCCGCTGCGCTTTTCCCCGACCAGAAACACCTCACGCCCGGCCAGGCGCGAGGCCACGGCATTGAGGATGTAGTCGGTCAAATCCTTGGACTTGGGCAGGAACACCACAGCGCTATCGAATTCGCGCTCCGGCACATTCACGCCAAAATGGCTGCGGCCTTCGAAGCGTGCATCGAGCGCCGCCTGATCGCCGGCATGCCAGCACCAGCCGAATGCGTTGGGCAGGCGCCCGAGCAGGTCGTCGGCGGGCAGACCGGCCAGCAACAGCGACCCCTGGAATAACTCGACCTGACGAAGCAGTACTTCACTGCGCGGATCCATAACTGCTCCTGTGAAAAAAAGTGCCGCAGTTTATCAACTGACGACCCGCAGCGCCTTACCGCTGTAGAACGCCTGGGTGTTTTCCACCAGTTGGCCGACGATTCGCTGCCGCGCTTCGCGGCTGCCCCAGGCGTTGTGAGGGGTGACGATCAGGCGCGGGATGTCGGCGGCCAGCAGCGGATTGCCGTTAACCGGTGGCTCGACACTCAGTACATCGGTGGCTGCACCGCCCAGATGACCATTACGCAGGGCATCGGCCAGGGCCTGCTCGTCGATCAGCCCGCCACGGGCGGTGTTGACCACGAAAGCCCCCGGTTTCATCGACGCCAGCTCGCGGGCACCGATGAAGTGCCGGGTGTGTTCATTGAGCGGGCAGTGCAGGGTGAGGGCGTCGATCTGCGGCAGCAGCTCTTCCAGTGGCAAGCGGTCCGGACGGGCCGGACGCCCGGGAATCTGCCCCAGCAATACGCGCATGCCAAAGGCTTGGGCCAGACGCGCAACCGCGCCACCGAGTTCGCCGTGCCCTAGCAGACCGAGGGTTTTGCCTTCCAGCTCGACGATCGGGTAATCCAGCAGGCAGAACTGTTTCGCTTGCTGCCAGCGGCCTTCGCCGACGGCTTTTTGATAATCGGCCAGACGCGTGGCGAGATTGAGCAGCAACATGATCGTGTGTTGCGCCACCGACGGCGTGCCGTAACCCTGGCAGTTGCACACGGTGATGCCGTGGGCGCGGGCGGCGGCCAGATCGACGTTGTTGGTGCCGGTGGCGGTGATCAGGATCAACTTCAGTTGTGGATTGGCGGCCATGGCGGCGGCATCGATCAGGATCTTGTTGCTGATGGCCACGGTCGCGCCTTGCAGGCGTTCGGCAACCTGCGCAGGCAGTGTCCGGGCGAACAGTTGCAGGTCGCTGAAGCAGGCGCGCAACGGCTCGAGGTCAAGGTCACCGAGGTCCAGGGAAGGGTGATCGAGGAATACGGCGTGGTGGGCGTTCGTCATCAACTGTACCTGTTGTGCTTTGAAGGGAAGGCGTAATCTGCCGAGCCTAACAGATGAAACACCTGTGGGAGCGAGCCTGCTCGCGAGGCGTCGTGTCAGACCAATGTGATGTGGCTGGCACTCCCTCTTCGCGAGCAGGCTCGCTCCCACAGGAATGTAATGACCTCAGAGGAGCCCCCATGTACTGGACCGAGTTCTTGACCGTTGCACTGATCCACCTGCTGGCCGTCGCCAGCCCCGGCCCGGACTTTGCCGTGGTGGTGCGCGAGAGCGTGACCCACGGGCGCCGCGCCGGCACCTGGACGGCACTGGGCGTGGGCACGGCGATTTTCCTGCACGTCGGTTATTCGCTGCTGGGCATCGGGCTGATCGTTTCCCAATCGATCGTGTTGTTCAACGCCCTGAAATGGGCCGCCGCCGCTTACCTGCTGTACATCGGCTACAAGGCCCTGCGCGCGCAACCGGCCAAGACTATGACCGACGATCTGCACAAAGAGGCCGGCGAACGCACCGCCCGTGGCGCCTTTACTTCAGGCTTCGTGACCAATGGTTTGAACCCGAAGGCCACGCTGTTCTTCCTGTCGCTGTTCACCGTGGTGATCAACCCGCACACGCCACTGGCAGTGCAGGCCGGTTATGGGGTTTACCTGGCCGCTGCGACTGCAACCTGGTTCTGCCTGGTGGCGATGCTGTTCAGCCAACAGCGCGTGCGCGCCGGTTTCGCCCGCATGGGCCACTGGTTCGACCGCACCATGGGCGCCGTGCTGATCGCCATCGGCGTGAAACTCGCGTTCACCGAGATGCATTGATCGAGCGGAGCTGATTCAGGGCGTTGAGGTACTCCCGGGGATTGTCCCCGAGCAAACGGCGAAACATCGCGCTGAACGCCCGCGCGCTGCCGTAACCCAGATCCCGCGCCACGGCCTGCACGCTGTCCCCGGCGAGCAGTCGGGGCAGGGCTTCCATCAGGCGCAGTTGCTGGCGCCAGGCATTGAAGTTCATCTGCAATTGTTGCTGAAACAGCCGCGCCAATGTGCGTGAGCTGGCGCCGACCTGTTGTGCCCAGTCTTCCAGGGTGTTGGGGTGATCGGGCTCGCGCAGCAGCGCCAGGCAAATGTTTTGCAGGCGTCGGTCGCTCGGCATCGGGATGTGCAGCGGAAGGTTTTCGAGGCCGGCCAGTTCCTCCAGCATCAACTGCTGGATCAGTGGATTGCCGGCGTGTGGCGGGCCCTGCACCGCACGCAGGATCAGTTCGCGCAGCAATGGCGTCACCGCCAGCACGCAGCAGTGTTGCAGGCTGGTAGGTGACAGTTCGGGTGCGATGAACAGTGAACGCATCTGCACATCGCCGGACATGAAGATTTCATGGCCGACTTCCGGTGGAATCCACACCGCGCGGGTCGGGGGAATCACCCACGCACCTTGCGCCGTGACCACCCGCATGACACCGCTCACTGCATACAGCAATTGCGCCTCGCGGTGCAGGTGCAATGGCTGGTGTGCGCCGTCGAGATAATCCCGGGGATAGGCACTCACCGGGCCGTGTTCGAAATGGCTGATCAACATGTCTGGTTTGCTGACTTGAATGGCAGGAATGCGCTTTTTCGCCAAATTAGCATAGGCGCTCACACCCTCCCTGTTCATAAAAAGAAAAGCGTGCCGCGATGAATCAATCCAGAAATGTCATCCGCTACATCAACGCAGCCCATGTGATCGATCACATGTTCATGCTGATTTTTCCCGCCGCCGTACTCGGCATGACCCAGGCCTTCGCCCTCGACTACGCCGCGCTGATCGGCCTGTCGCTGGGGGGCTTTATCGCGTTCGGCGCCTGTTCGCTACCGGCCGGCTGGCTGGGCGATCACTGGAGCCGGCGGCAGATGATGCTGGTGTTTTTCTTCGGTATCGGAGCTTCGGCGATCGTGACCGGCCTCAGTAACAGCCCGACGATGCTGGTCATCGGCCTGACCCTGATCGGTATTTTTGCCGCGATCTATCACCCGGTCGGCACGGCGATGCTGGTGGCCTATGCGCAAAATCGTGGCCGCGAAATCGGCATCAACGGCATGTGGGGCAATCTCGGCGTGGCGTTCTCGGCGCTGATTACCGGGTTGCTGGTGGCGCAGTTCGGTTGGCGTTCGGCATTCCTGATTCCGGGGGCCGTGGCCATCGTGCTGGGGATCGGTTTTGCCTTGCAGGTGCGTGAGGAGCCGATCCGCAAACGCCCGCACACCGCGCTCAAGGGTGCCGGCGGCCAGCGTATTTCGATGGTCATGGTGTTTGGTGTTCTGGCGCTGGCCACGGCCACCGGCGGGGTGGTGTTCAACGCCACCACCATGACCTATCCGAAACTGTTTCAGGAGCGCTTGCATGACCTGTTCGCCTCACCGCAGACCCTCGGCGTGGTGGTCAGTCTGGCATACGCGTTCGGTGCAGTGGCGCAGTTGAGCATCGGGCAATTGCTGCACCGGGTCAGTCTGAAATGGCCATTTGTGGTGCTGACGCTGTTTCAGGCACCGCTGCTTTATGCCATGGCTTACGTCGATGGCTGGGCGGTGATCGCGCTCGGTGCGGCGTTCATGTTCGTGGTGTTCGGCCAGGTGACGGTGAACGATTCGATGGTCGCCAATTTTGTCGCGCCGCAATGGCAGTCCCGGGTATTTGCCCTGCGTTACTGTTTATCGTTCGGTGCCAGTGCGACGGCGATTCCGCTGATTTCCTATGTCGAACCGCGCCATGGTTTTGTGGGGCTTTACCTGATTCTGGCCGGATTTGGCGCTTTGACGTTCCTGGCGGCAGTGGTTTTCCCACGTACGCCTTCCGAAGCGGCTGTAGGGCAAACGGCCTGACCGGTGATGAAATCCGACAAATGCTGGCGCTGGGCTAGCATTTGTACGGCTCTGCAAATCATTCCTTTGGCTGATTTGGCTGGCGTATAAGGGTTCTAGAGTACAAAACTCCAACGCCAACACCGTGCAGTCAGAAAAGGGATTCTTATGTTGCAGACTCGCGTTATTCCGCCCGCCGAAGGGGCCTACCAGTATCCATTGCTGATTAAACGGCTGCTTATGTCGGGCGCCCGTTACGAGAAAACCCGCGAGATCATTTACCGTGACCAGTTGCGCTACAGCTATCCGACGCTGATCGAGCGGGTCGCGCGACTGGCCAACGTACTGACGGCGGCCGGCGTGAAGGCCGGCGATACCGTGGCGGTGATGGACTGGGACAGCCATCGCTACCTCGAATGCATGTTTGCCATTCCGATGATCGGCGCGGTGATTCACACCATCAACGTGCGCCTGTCGCCGGAACAGATCCTCTACACCATGAACCACGCCGAGGACCGCTTCGTGCTGGTCAACAGCGAGTTCGTCGGGCTGTACCAGGCCATCGCGCCGCACCTGACCACGGTGGAGAAAACCCTGCTGCTGACCGATCTGCCGCAGAAAACCGCGGATCTGCCGAATCTGGTCGGCGAGTACGAGCAGTTGCTGGCGGCCGCGAGCCCGCGGTACGACTTCCAGGACTTCGACGAAAACTCGGTCGCCACCACCTTCTACACCACGGGCACCACCGGCAATCCGAAAGGTGTGTATTTCACCCACCGGCAACTGGTTCTGCACACCATGGGCGTGTCGACCATCATGGGCGCCATCGACAGCGTGCGGCTGCTGGGCACCAACGACGTGTACATGCCGATCACTCCGATGTTCCATGTTCATGCGTGGGGTCTCCCGTATGTCGCGACCATGCTCGGGCTCAAGCAGGTTTATCCGGGACGTTACGACCCGGAGTTCCTCGTCGAGTTGTGGCGCAAGGAGAAGGTCACATTCTCTCACTGCGTGCCGACCATCCTGCAGATGGTGCTCAACGCCAAGGGTGCGCAGGGCACCGATTTTGGCGGCTGGAAGATCGTCATCGGTGGCAGTGCGCTCAATCGCACGCTGTACGAAACGGCCAAGAGCAAGGGCATTCAACTGACGGCCGCCTACGGCATGTCGGAAACCGGGCCATTGGTCTCGTGCGCGCATCTGAACGACGAGTTGATGGCGGGCACCGAAGACGAACGCACCACCTACCGGATCAAGGCCGGGGTGCCGGGGCCGCTGGTCGAAGCGGCCATCGTCGATGGCGAGGGCAACTTCCTGCCCGCCGATGGTGAAACCCAGGGCGAACTGGTGCTGCGTGCACCGTGGCTGACCGAGGGCTATTTCAACGAACCGCAGAAGGGCGCCGAGCTGTGGGCCGGTGGCTGGCTGCACACCGGGGACGTTGCCACGCTGGACAGCATGGGCGTGATCGACATCCGCGACCGCATCAAGGACGTGATCAAGACCGGTGGTGAGTGGATCTCTTCGCTGGACCTCGAAGATCTGATCAGCCGTCACGTCGCGGTACGTGAAGTAGCAGTGGTGGGGATCGCCGATCCGCAGTGGGGCGAGCGTCCGTTTGCCCTGCTGGTCATTCGCGAAGGGCACGCCATCGGGGCGCGCGAACTCAAGGAACACCTCAAGCCGTTCGTGGAACTGGGACACCTGAGCAAGTGGGCAATCCCGAGCCAGATCGCGCTTGTTACTGAAATTCCCAAGACCAGTGTCGGCAAGCTCGACAAGAAGCGCATCCGTCTGGACATCACCGAATGGCAGGCCAATAACAGCACCTTCCTCTCGACACTCTGAGTGTCCTCTGGCGCGCCGAAAACGGCGCGCCAGCCCCACCAAGCAAGCGCTTGGCTTGTGAAATCGGAAAAATCAGCCATCCTTGCCGGGCCGACCTGTGTCGGACTGGCGAAAGGACTGTTCCAGAGTGGCCGACAGCTGCAAATCACACTTTAGAGGGATCAAGCAGTACCACCTGCTGGCTATAGTCCGCTCAAGGATTTTTAGAAACGGGGCACACGCACAAACGGGGCGATGCAACTTTGAAGCGATTTCGGGAGGCTCCTGGCACCCGGTCCTTCAGGCGTTTTTAAAAGTACTCACTGCCATAACAATAATGCACATGGAGTAGCGTCGATGACCTCAGTAAACCAGTTCTGGCGCCGGGCGAAACTGCCTCTGGCGGTCAGTCTTGCCTCCACGCTCGCCGGGCCCGCATTCGGCGTCAGCTTCAACGTCGGTGAAATCGAAGGCCAGTTCGACTCCTCGCTCTCCCTGGGCATGAGCGTGTCGACCCAGCAGCCGAACAAGGATCTTATTGGTGTCAACAACGGCGGCCGGGGCCTGTCCCAGACCTCCGACGACGGTCACTTGAACTTCAAGAGCGGGCAGGCCTTCTCGAAGATCTTCAAGGGCATCCACGACCTCGAACTGAAATACGGCGACACCGGTGTCTTCGTCCGGGGCAAGTACTGGTACGACTTCGCGTTGCAGAACCAGGACCTGGAATACAAGGACGTCAGCAACCACAACCGCGACGTGGCAGCCCGCTCTTCGGGCGGCCAGATCCTCGATGCGTTCATCTACCACAACTACGCCATTGCCGATGAGCCGGGTTCGGTGCGTCTGGGCAAGCAGGTGGTGAACTGGGGTGAAAGTACCTTCATCGGTGGCGGCATCAACTCGATCAACCCGATCGACGTTTCCGCCTTCCGCCGTCCGGGTGCCGAGATCAAGGAAGGCCTGATCCCGGTCAACATGTTCTACCTGTCCCAGAGCATCACCGAAAACCTGTCGGCCGAAGGTTTCTATCAGATCGACTGGCAGAAGACCGTGACGGACAACTGCGGCACCTTCTTCTCCCAGCCTGACATCGTCACCACCGGTTGCGACGACAACCTGCGCGTGCTGAACAAGCGTTCGACCATTCCAGGTGTTGCCCTCGGCCCGTTGGCTGCCGCCGGTGTCGACGTCAACGAAGAAGGCGTGCTGGTACGCCGTTCGCCGAACCGCAATGCGCGGGACAGCGGGCAGTGGGGCGTGTCCGCCAAGTACATGTTCGATCCGCTGGCCACCGAGTTCGGTGCCTACTTCATGAACTACCACAGCCGTGCGCCGATCTTCAGCGCAACCGGTGCGCCACAGTCGATCTATAACGGCGTCAAGGCGCTCCCGGGTCCATTCCAGGCATTGGGGCCGCTGGTGGTGGCGGGTAACTCCGAGTATTTCATCGAGTATCCAGAGGACATTCGCCTCTACGGTCTGAGCTTCTCCACCACCCTGCCTACCGGCACGGCGTGGAGCGGTGAGGTCAGCTACCGGCCGAACGCGCCGGTGCAACTGAACTCCACCGACATCCTGTTCGCCGGTGTGCGTCCGTTGGGTGGCGCTCTGACCAACGCCTCGATCCTCAATGGCGTTCCTGGCCAGGACCTGCACGGTTACAACCGTAAAGAAATCACCCAGCTGCAAACCACCCTGACGCACTTCTTCGATCAGGTGATGGGCGCCAACCGTCTGACCCTGGTGGGTGAAGTCGGCGTGACCCACGTCGGTGGGCTGGAAAGCAAGTCCGAGGCCCGTTACGGCCGCGATCCGGTCTTCGGTCCGGGTGAACTGCCATCCACTGGCGGCCTGAACACCTGCTCGCAGATCCTCAACACCTCGACCATCAACGGTGCCGGCCCTGGTGCTTCGACCAGCAACCGCTCCAGCAATTGCGACAACAACGGCTTCACCACCGCCACTTCCTGGGGCTATCGCGCTCGTGCCATCTGGGATTACAGCGACGTGTTCGCCGGCGTGAACCTGAAGCCGAACGTGGCCTGGTCCCATGACGTCAAGGGTTACTCCCCTGGCCCTGGCGGCAACTTCGAGGAAGGTCGCAAGGCCATCAGCCTCGGGCTGGATGCCGAATACCAGAACACCTACACCGCAAGCCTGGCCTACACCAACTTCTTTGGTGGCGAATACAGCACGGTGGATGATCGCGACTTCGTAGCCCTCAGTGTTGGCGTGAACTTCTAAGCGCAGTTTTTTCAGGACGAACAAACCTATGAAAATAACAATGAATCTGTTCCACGCCGGTGTTCTGGGGCTCTCGCTGCTGGCGACCAGCGTGATGGCGGCAGTCCCTGCCGCCGAAGCCGACAAACTGGGCAAGAGCCTGACCCCGATGGGCGCCGAGATGGCGGGCAATGCCGACGGTTCGATCCCGGCCTGGAAGCCGCTGGCGAAGAATGCCGGCACCGTCGACAGCAAAGGCTTCCTGTCCGATCCGTACGGCAGTGAGAAACCGCTGTTCACCATCACCGCGCAGAACGTCGACCAGTACAAGGACAAGCTTGCGCCGGGCCAGTACGCGATGTTCAAGCGTTACCCGGATACCTTCAAGATGCCGGTCTACCCGTCCCATCGCGGTGCCACCGTGCCGGATGACGTGTTCGCCGCCATCAAGAAAAACGCCACGACCACCACGCTGGTAGCGGGCGGCAACGGCCTGGAAAACTTCCAGACCGCCATCCCGTTCCCGATCCCGAAAGACGGTCTGGAAGTCATCTGGAACCACATCACCCGCTATCGCGGTGGCAGCGTGACCCGTCTGGTGACCCAGGCGACGCCGCAGACCAACGGCTCGTTCAGCCTGGTGTATTTCCAGGACCAGTTCGTGTTCCGCGACAAGATGAAGGATTACGATCCGGCCAACCCGGGCAACGTGCTGTTCTACTTCAAGCAGAAAGTGACCGCGCCAGCTCGTCTGGCAGGTACCGTGCTGCTGGTGCACGAGACCCTTGACCAGGTGAAGGAGCCGCGCAAGGCCTGGGTCTATGCGACCGGTCAGCGCCGTGTGCGCCAGGCACCACAAGTGTCCTATGATGGTCCGGGTACTGCGGCGGACGGCCTGCGTACCTCCGACAACCTCGACATGTACAACGGCGCACCGGATCGTTATGACTGGAAGCTCGAAGGCAAGAAAGAGATGTACATTGCCAACAACAGCTACAAGATCGATTCGCCGACGCTGAAGTACGCCGACATCATCAAGGCCGGCCATATCAATCAGGATCTGACCCGTTACGAGCTGCGTCGCGTCTGGCACGTGGTGGCTACCCTGAAACCGGGTCAGCGTCACATCTACGCCAAACGTGATTTCTTCATCGATGAAGATACCTGGCAGGCAGCGGTCATCGACCACTACGACGGTCGCGGTCAGCTGTGGCGCGTCGCCGAGGCCCATGCCGAGGACTACTACGACAAGCAAGTGCCGTGGTACGCGCTGGAAACGCTGTACGACCTGCAATCGGGTCGTTACCTGGCACTGGGCATGAAGAACGAAGAGAAACAGGCTTATGACTTCGGCTTCTCTGCCACCAAGAGCGAATTCCAGCCAGGCAACCTGGGCCAGGACGGTATCCGCTAAGCAGTAACCCGAGGCCGCATCCTCGAAAAAACGCCCCGACTGGTTCGGGGCGTTTTTTTTGCGTGGTGATTTTGTAGCCATTTGTAGCAACAACTTCATATGTACGCCGTTTAAGGCTAGTCTGCGGACATCTGCTACGCCGCCAACAGCCATTCGAACAAGAGCCGGCCATGACTGATCTGTCCCCACTTCCGGGTCCTGCAAGCGTTGCCGTCGCGGCACTGGACGGACGTTTCTTTCGTCCCCCGCTGCCTGACGGATACGTATTGCGGCCACGACTTTGCGAGCGACTGCAGGCCGGGCTCGGTGGACGTCTGTTGCTGGTCTGCGCGCCAGCCGGGTTTGGCAAGAGTTCACTGGCGGTGGAGTTCTGCCAGAGCCTGCCGGCGCACTGGCAAAGCCTGTGGCTGGGCCTGAGCCCGCGAGACAACGATCCGGGGCGCTTTCTCGAGCGCCTGCTCGAAGGACTGCAAGACTATTTCCCGCAACTGGGCAGCCGTGCACTCGGCCTGTTGAAGATGCGCCAGCGTCATCAGCCGTTCGCCTTCGAAGAATGGCTTGATGGCCTGCTCGATGAGCTGGCACTGCACCTGCAACCGACCTCGCCGCTGTTATTGGTACTGGACGACTACCACCTCGCCCAAGGGCCGGTACTCGACCGCTGCCTGCAATTTTTCCTCAATCATTTGCCCGATGGCCTGCTGGTCATGGTTACCAGCCGTCAGCGACCGGACTGGCATCTCGCCCGTCTGCGCCTTTCGCGACAGTTACTGGAACTGCATGAACAGGATCTGCGCCTGACCCACGACGAAGCGCTGGCATTGCTCGATAGGCACAGCAGCTCGCTACGCGGCGAGGCCCTGGAAAACCTGATCCAGCGCAGCGAAGGCTGGGTGGCCGGGTTGCGCTTCTGGTTGCTGGCGGTGTCCGAGGCCGGGAGCGATGCCGCATTGCCGCAGGCCTTGAACAGCGGGGAAGGGCTGATCCGTGATTACCTGCTGGAAGAAGTCATCGACTGCCTGCCGGCCGAGGTGCAAGCGTTTCTCTACGACACCGCACCGCAGGAACGCTTTTGCAGCGAGCTGTGCGACGCGGTGCGCGAATCCCACGACAGTGCGGAAATCCTGCGCTTCCTGCTGGCACATCAGGTGTTTCTGGTGCCGCTGGATGAGCACGGGCACTGGTATCGCTATCACCATCTGTTTTCCGATCTGTTGCGCAGCAGGCCGATCGCCCGGGCAATCGTCCCCGCGGCAACACTGCACCTGCGCGCCTGTCGCTGGTTCAATGCCCAGGGCCTGCTGGATGAGGCCGTGGAGCAGGCGTTGCGGGCAGGGCATCTGGATGTGGCGGCGAATCTGGTGCAGAACCTGTCCGAGGAACAGTTGCTCGCCGAACAGAACGTCGGCATGTTGCTGCGCTGGAAAATGGACTTGCCCGATAGCTTGCTGATCAGCACGCCGCGCCTGATTGTGCTGTACAGCTGGGCGCTGGGGCTTGCCTGTCAGCTCGATGCGGCGGAAGAACTCGCCAGTCACCTGAGCCGGTTTCTGCCGGCGCCATCGGCCACCGCACAGAAGTCCATGCTCGCTCAATGGCTGGCGCTCAAGGGCATCATCGCCCGAGGCCGGGGACATCGCGAGCAGACCATCGAGTATTGCAGCGAAGCGCTGGAGAGCCTGCCGGCCAAGCGTTACGGCCAGCGCCTGATGTGCCTGTCGACCTTGTCCAACCTGGCGATTGCCGATGGTGATCTGTGGCGCGCCCGTGGATTGAATCGCGAATCCCTGGAATTGGCTCAGCGGGTCGGCAATCCGTTGTTCGAGGCTCTGGCTCATTATGACCGTGCCCGGGTCCTGCAGGCGCGAGGGGAAATCCAGCGCTCGCTCGAAGAGGTGCATCAGGGCCTTGAGCGTCTACGCGGATTATCGGCACAGCGTCTGTACGCCGTACGTGCACGTTTGACGCTCTATGAGGGATTTTTGCTGGCCATGCGCTTGCAGCCGCAGGCGGCACGTCTGCGATTGCAGGCGGGCCTGACCGAAGCGCGGGCCTGTCGTGATATCAGTGTGTTGATCGGCCATTGCGTGATTGCCCGGCTTGACGGCAGCAGTGGCGATTACGCCAGGGCCTTTGCCGAACTGTCTGAAGCCGAGCGCCTGATGCACATCTGGGACGTTCCGCCGATCTACTACCTGGCGATGATTACCTTGGTCAAATGTGAGTTGTGGCTGGCCCAGGGGCGCATTGACCTGGCGCAAGCCTGGCTCGGGCGATTGGGCCAGACCTATACCGGTGAGCGCGCCGCTGCACCTCCGGAGTTTCATCCGCAATTGCCGCTGCATGTCGAGTTACAGCAGGCGCTGCTGGACGTCATTCAGGGGCAACCCATGCTCGCCGAGGGGCGGCTGAACGTGTTGCTGGAAAACGGTCAGCAGACCGGGCGTCAGTTGTTGAGCGTGATGGCGTTGACTCAGAAGGTGGCGTTGCTGTTGGCCGGTGGTCGCGAACCCGAGGCCCGCAAGGTTTTTGCCCAGGCGCTGGAGGCCGCGGCAGGCGGGGTGTTGCAGCCATTTGATATTCTGGCGAGAGAGCATTCGGACTGGTTGCGTGGCCAATTGACGGGCGCGGCGAATCCGGTATGCCAACACCTGCTGGACTGCTTTGCACTGTCGGCCACTCGTCCGGTTACCGAAGTTTCGGCAACAGAGCAACTCAGCACTCGAGAGCTGGCAGTACTGCGGCTTATCGCTCAAGGGTGTTCAAATCAGGAAATCAGCGAGCAGTTGTTCATTTCACTGCATACCGTGAAAACCCATGCCAGCCATATCAACAGCAAGCTGGGAGTGGAGCGACGAACTCAGGCTGTGGCGCGGGCAAAGGAACTGGGCATGCTGAGTTGACAGCGGCAATCGTCGAACATGAAAAACAAAACGCCCCGAACCAGTCGGGGCGTTTTGTTTTCTGTTGAAACGGCCTGCAATCACAGGCCGGGTCTTTCGGTGAAGACGTCAGGCCACCAGATCGTTGGCGCTGAAGCTGTTGACACCGACCAGCTGGATTTCGAAGTCAGCACCGATGTTGCCGCTGACATTACCCGACAACACGTGATCGACGAACCGCAGTTGACCTGCACCCGTGAAGTCATTTGCACCAATGAAGGTGAAGCCGTTGAAACCGGCGGACAACAGGTTGGCATCGAAGTGAGTCAGGTCGATTTTATCGCCCTGCAAACTGTTGAAGTCGGTGATGACGTCACGGTTGTTCCCCAACCCCATCTCGTTGACAGCACCGAAGACGAAGGTGTCGGCACCGCCGCCACCCGTCAGCGTGTCTGAGCCTGCACCACCGTTCAGCACGTTGTTGGAGGCGTTGCCGATCAGGACGTTGTTCTGCGCGTTACCCAGCAGGGTGAATGCGCCAGTGCTGTACACAGTGACGTTCTCGACGTTCTGCAGGTTGCTCAGGTTCAGGTCGATCACGTTGTTCTGCGCGGTGGCGGTGTAAACGATGGCCAGGGTGTCGTTGCCTTCGTTGGCGTTTTCCTGAACCAGGGCCAGTTCGCCGGCCTGATCGATGCCGTAGGCGTCATCGCCCTTGCCGCCGATCATGGTGTCCAGGCCTGCGCCGCCGTTGAGCTGGTTGTTGCCGTCGTTGCCGATCAGCACGTTGTTCAGCGAGTTGCCGATGCCGTCGATGTTGGCGGTGCCGGTCAGGGTCAGGTTTTCGACGTTGGCGCCCAGGGTGTAGGTGATCGACGCTTTGACGGTATCGATCTCGCTGGCCAGGGTGCTGGTCTCGACCACGACAT